>JBMFTB010000005.1:0-44482 GCA_049967255.1 Thermoplasmata archaeon | reverse complement strand
CCTTTATTGAGCTTATTTTTATTGAATGTTTTATTCTCAAAACCATAGTCCAGAACTATTTGTGTTGCTTCTTTGAATCGCTTTGACATTTCAATGAGCGTTCTGTCATATGGAAGCTTCAGTTTAATAGTTCTGAACATTATTTATTAAAATGCAAAGAAAAATGATAAGCTTTCCCATTGAAGAGAGTCCTTATATCCCCTCTCTGAGAGTTTGAGTTTTACTGCTTTCCTCAAACTCCGGAGACTACCCATAAAAGGAATCCTAAAAAGCCAAAAATTTCATACTGTTGCTGAAAGCTTAATCTTCCTATATGCAATTGTTGCAATAGTCATGAACACAAATGAAAGGGCAAGTAGAATTAAAAAATCAAATAGATCATTTACTCCTATCTGATTCAAATATGCTGACCTGATCCCATCAACCACATAAGTTAGAGGATTTACTTCTGCAACAATTTTTAAAAGAATTGGTGTATCTGATGTCAAAGGATAAAATACTGAACTTGCGAAAGTAACTATGAAAAAAACAATATTTGAAACAAGGTTAAAAACCTGGTTAGATTTAACTACAGCTCCCAATGCAAGCATTATGGATCCAAATATAAATGTACCTAAGACAAGAAAAACTACAACAAGAAATAAACCAAATATTGAAATTTCTAATGAAATAAAAGGTATTGCGACAAAAGTCATTACCATAGCTCCTCCAAATGTTACAATAATCATGGAGATCAAATTACCAATTAGATAATCAAACCTTGTATATGGCATAGAAAATATCTGTTCAAGCATTCCTATTCTTTTGTCCTGCCAGAGTATCCAGCCTGCAAGCGATCCGCCTATTAGAATCTGGTCAGCTACAATGCCAGGTGCAATAAATGTAATATAACTAATCTTAAGACCATTGTAATACATGTAAGGAACAATTGACCCCATCATTAGACCCATTATTATTAGGTAACCAACAGGCATCATAATAAAGAATCCTATTGTATTCAAATCCATGGATGATACAAGTATCCTGTAAGTTAACCTAAATATTTTATTCATTTGTTTTTCCTCCAACTATATCCAAAAATACTTCTTCAAGTTCTGTTTTTTTAATATTAAACCATTGCAAAGAATATCCATTGTTTTTTATAAAATCATTTATTATTTCTAGTGTCTCAGGTAAATTTTCAGTCACAATCCTATAGGGCTCATCCTTTGTCTCTGGAACATATACCTTAATATTTTTAATATTATCTTTTAATTTATTTATAATCTTTTCATTTCCGTCATTAAACAATATTTCAACAGTCCTTTCCTTTTCATACCTTCTTTTTAAATTCTCAACAGTATCAACAACATGAATTCTTCCATCATTTATTATTGCTACTCTGTCACATATATAATCTGCTTCCTCAAGGTTATGTGTTGTGAAAAATATTGTTTTTCCATCTTTTGCAAGACTTTTAAAATAATCCAAAACTTTTCTTTTTATAATAGGATCTAGGCCAATGGTTGGTTCATCTACAAAAAGTAAATCAGCATCATGCACGAGTTCCCTTGCCAACTGGAGTCTTCTTCTCTGGCCTATGGATATGTCCGCAGCATATTTTTTCCTGATGTCTAGAAGATCAAAGTCCCTTAGCAACCGATCAATTCTTTTCAAAAGAATTTTTTTATCTATTCCCCATAAAACACCATAAACATAAATGTTCTTTTCAACAGAAAGAGACCATTCATAACTTGGCTGTTGCAAAACAACACCTATTCTCCGTCTTATTTCAACACCATCCTTTTTGACATCATAACCTAAAACATAAGCTTCTCCTTCTGTAGGTTTTATAAGTGTTGTTAAAACCCTAATTGTTGTTGTTTTTCCAGCTCCATTTGGACCCAGGAATCCAAAGATCTCTCCTTTTTTTACATTTATTGAAATTCCATTTAAAGCATAATTTTTTTTGTCGTACGAAACTTTCAGATTTTTTGTATCTATTATGTTCATGCCAATTTTCTCCAAACATTTATTTTTTTAAGAGTTTATTAATCATTTAAATTATTTCATCACTGCTACTCATATCATTATTCAAGGAAAGATTTTCTATTTCTAAAAATTTTCTATTAAAACCTTTTTTAACATTAATAGTTCAAGTTTAGATAGGAACAAAAGTATAAAAATATAAATTATTAAATATTTTAAATTGATTCCATAGTTTGTTCAGATATTACTCTATGGATCTTTTCTTTGTTTCAGGTGCAAGTAACATCGTGACGGTTAAACCAATGAATTCAAATATTGAGAAGAAGATAAGACCTTCAGATGTGCTAACGCTTGAGACTATTATTGGAAAGGCGAACACACCCAAGATAGCACCAATTCTTGAAGATGCAGTAGCTATACCCATGGCTGTTGCCCTTATCCTTGTTGGGAATATTTCAACAGGATAAAGATAGGTAGTGTTTGTTGGCCCTATATTATGAAAAATGTGCATAAGAGCAAAAGCTAGAAATAAGTAAATAAATGAGGGTGTTCCTTTAAACGATATAAGTGCAAATGTTAACAATGAAACACCTGCAAGACCAAAACCTAATGCCTGAAGGGTTCTCCTACCAATACGATCAATAAATATTAAACAAATTAATACACCAAAAATTACAGGTATCTCTTCTAGAAGAGTAGCGATTATAGAATAAACGTATGAAAGAGAAGAGAAGAAAAGTGATGGTGTGTAATTCCATACACCATAACTTGCAACATCATATGAAAACCATGAAACAGATGTAAATATAATTAATGGTATAAAATTTTTCAATTCCTTAAATGATGTTTTTTCCTTTAGTACATTTGGAGGTACTGCATTTTTTATTCCTGCCTCTAATGCAAATTCCCTTGTTACTTTTTCTGCTTCTTCTTCATTTCCTGATTTCACTAACCAATAAGGTGTTTCAGGTATTATTGTCCTTGAAATTATAACTAAAACAGGAATTATTGCCCCAGATATATACATTATTCTCCATGCATTTGTACCACCGTAAAATACAATAGGAATTGAAATAAGATAAAAAATTATAGAGCCTATGGTCCAGGAAAACATGTTAAGCACAAGATATCTCCCTCTGATACTTTTAGGTGAAAATTCAGCCTGTATTGATGAGCTGATAGGGTAATCAGCACCAATACCTATGCCTACAAGCATTTCAAAAATAAAAAATTCAATCAAAGTCTGTGATAACCCAGTAAGAAACAAAAAAATTGCAGTTAGGCTTAAGTCAAAAATATAAATTTTCCTTCTTCCATAAGAATCTGCAATTCTACCAAATATAAGGCTTCCAAAGAACATTCCAATATAAATAGAGGAGGCTGCAACTGATACAAACATGGCCTTCGTTAAAATTGTGCTTTGTAAATATAAAAGTGCAGTTGAAAATATTGATAATGTATACCCATCCATAAGAATGCCCATTGAAGAAAGAATTGAAATAAACACAAATTTCCTTGTTTTTCCAATTTCATCAAAGGGTACTTTTTGCATAATTTTACCATACTTTAAATTATTAATAAATCTTTTTAAAATTATCATTAAATTGATGCTGCTAGAATAAACTGGATTATATTAATGAATATTCAATAATTTATGATTTCTTTATATATTAAATTAAAGATCTAAATGCAAAATTTAAAGTTTACTAAAATTTCGTTCTTTTTAAGAATATGCCGGGGCCGGGGATTGAACCCGGGACCTTCGGATAACTCAGTCCTTTTTATTTAAAAAGGGAACCCTATGAGTCCGACGCTCTACCAGCTGAGCCACCCCGGCATCATGATGCCTGCTGAGGAGCCTCTATAACCTGATCTGTGGGCTTCAATATAAGGTTTGATTTTCTTACTTCAATCTTCTTTATGTTATAAACAGTTCTAACACTTTTTTCAATATCCTGAACGATATTCTCCGAAAGCATATAATTAATGAATTCGTAGAATGGCATCTTCGCTCCTTTATCCATTACCGCTTCAATGATCTTCTTCCTTATTGCACTTTTCAATGAGGAATTCAATCTTCTGTCTGCTATAGCTGTCACCTTAACCCTTATCTTATAGCCATCGGTTGTAGCTAATGGAAATATGGCATCAATCCTTGATTTTCTTCTTCTTACTAGTCTTCTAATGTAATCTTGTGTCACATCATGGCCAATAAAAATGGTATGTGCTTGGTTTCCGTCAACTTTCATTACCTTGAAAAAAAGCTTTACATATTCCTTTTTAATATCACCATTTAGACTATAGAGCGTTGTTTCAGCTATCCTTCCTAGGAGCTGTTCCGGAGTTTCGGATGGAGTTTCAGCTATTTCCTTTAGCCCGAAGCTTTCCGGGGTGAGTATCTTGTACCAGCTCTTAGCCTTCCATTTATCTTTAATTTTTTTTGCCGCAGCCCTATCTGCAACTTTTTGAGACATAATTCAACACCAATTATATGTGAAATATCCATATTCGATGTTCTTATATAAACCTTTTTTTCAAAAAATTTGTTAATCCTGCGTTAAGGTTTTTCGAATATCAGTAAATTACCTGAGGAGCAGCTCATATCTCCCTGTATTCCTTATCCGCATATGATAAAACCTCGAAACCATTATCCTTTACCAGAACATCGTCTTCTATGCGTACACCCCCAAATCCTTTCACGTAAACACCTGGTTCAACGGTCACAACCATGCCTGGCCTGAGCACAAGTTCAGAGCTCTGGGCAAGTGCTGGATGATCGTGAACAGCCAATCCTACTCCATGGCCCGTGGAATGTATGAAAAGACCCTTGAATTCAGTTGAATCAATAAAATTTCTCACTTCAGAATCTACTTCCTTACCCATTTTTCCTGCCTTTATTGCATCTATTCCTATTTGCTGTGCCTGCTTTACCACGTCATACATCCTTTTCTGTTTCTCGTTTCCCCTTCCGAAAACGTATGTTCTTGTAATATCTGAATTGTATTTTCTGTACCTGGCTCCGAAATCTATGAGGATAAAATCGCCCTTTTTTAATTTCCTCTGACCTGAAAAGTAGTGCGGCTCTGCAGAATTTTCACCGAATGCAACAATGGGTGTAAATGCATTCTCCTGAGCACCATTCTTCATGAGCATGAATGTCAGCTGTGCCGCAAGCTCGTTTTCCGTCATTCCTTCCTTTATGTAATCAACAAGATCATCAACTGCATCACTTGCAATTTTTGCAGCTTCCTTGATCAATGATATTTCAAAATCATCCTTGACCTGTCTCAGTTCTTTAAGATGAGGATCAATGTCTATGAAATCTACGTCAGAAAACTTACTTTTAAGATTATTGAATTCCTTAATGGTAAATGTTGAATAAGATATACCTATCTTTTTCTTTCCTAAAATTAGATTTTTCAATATTTCATCCTTTTCAGCACTTTTTCTGAAAATCATTACATCCCATCCGGATTTTCTTGCAGATGTTTCTTCCAGCTCGCTCGTTATTATTGATCTTTTTTCTTTATCCATATAGAGGTAAGATCCCTCAAATATTCCTGAGTCTAAAAGCCTGGTGAAATAAAAGAAGTTCAGGTCAACAACAGGTTCACCTTGGTTATAAATTAAAATTGCATCCACATTTTCAAAAATTTTGTCATTGTTCATAAGGGATACAATGTCTACTTCTATTAAAATTATTTGAAAAACGAATTTTTCATGATAATTTTTAAATAAAAATTGCACTTATTGTAAAAAATAACATGAAAAAATTTCACATAAATGAACTACCATACTTCCAGCGATGGTTTATCATTGCTTCCATAATCGGGATAATAGCTGGATTAGGTGCACTTCTTTTCTATTACGCCATAATATTTTTCTCATATATATTTATTAGTTTATTTTTAGGCATATCACTTCCATTACCTTTAGGCGAAGGATCATACCTTAACTTTGCAATTACTCCCTCAAGGTATATATTAATACCTATTTCCACCACTCTGGGAGGTCTTTTATCTGGTTTGATCGTTTATAGATTTGCACCAGAGGCAGAAGGTCATGGCACGGATGCAGCCATAGACACATATCATAACAGGCAGGGAAAGGTAAGAAAAATTGTAATTCCGGTAAAAACGCTTGCTTCTGCCATTACAATTGGGTCAGGGGGCAGTGCTGGAAGGGAAGGGCCTACAGCACAGATATCATCAGGTTTAGGCTCCATAGTTGCAGATCTTTTACATTTGAGTCCTGAGGACAGAAGAAGGGCTGTGGCAATTGGCATAGGCGCAGGTATAGGCACAATATTCAAGGCTCCCATTGGTGGTGCAATACTTGGTGCAGAAATACTCTACAAGAGGGACATAGAACCTGAAATAATATATCCAAGTCTAATAGCTTCTGCAATAGGATATTCAATTTTTGGATCAATTGTGGGTTTTACACCAATATTCGGCTATTATCTGGGTGTCTTCAACCCTCTTAGGCTTCCCTTCTACCTGATTCTTGGATTGGTTTCTGGGTTGGTTGCGATTTTTTATGTAAAAACATTTTACAATGTTCATGATCTATTCAGGAATCTTAAAATAAACAAATATTTCAAGCCAGCTATAGGTGGTTTGATTACGGGTATTATAGCTCTCTTTTTCCCCGAGGTAATGGGTGTGGGTTATGGATGGGTACAGATATTCATTTCAAACGATCTGAAGGTTATTCCAACATTTGGTCTTCCACTTATTTTGATATTAATACTGCTTCCACTGATGAAGATATTTGCAACATCTTTTTCCATAGGTTCGGGCGGGAGCGGTGGTGTATTTGCACCTGGAATGGTCATTGGCGCTTCAATAGGTCTTCTATTTGGAATCCTTTTCAATTTTATTGTCCCGAGTATTGTCACTTCTTACGTACCATTCGTTATAATTGGTATGCTCTCATTTTTTGCAGCAGCAGGAAAAGTGCCTCTTTCGGTGATGATAATGGTTGTGGAAATGACCGGTAGCCTCCAGCTATTGCCTGCAGCAATGATAGCCGTGGCTGCATCTTATCTCGTTTCAGGAAACAATTCAATATACAAATCCCAGGTTCTTACAAGAAGGGATTCGCCCGCACATATGGGTGAATACAATACACCTCTTCTCACAAGCATAAAGATCTCTCAAATTCAAATCCATGACATTAAGATAATGATAAATGAGCCTGTGAGGAAAGCAAGAATCCTTATGGAAATGAATGGCTTTATTTCCTTGCCAGTTGTTGATGAGAACAATAAATTTCAAGGTGTGGTTTACCTAAGCGATCTTGAATCTAATGATGAAAAGCCTGTCAAGAACTTTGTTAAATTTGGAATTACATATGTTCACATGGATTCAAGTGCCGAGCATGCATGGGAAGTAATGGCACAGATCAAGTCTACATGGGCTCCAGTGGTGGAAAAAGGTGAATTCATAGGAATCGTAACCATGAACGATCTAATAAAGATTTACAAGCAGATATCATCCACGAAATCATAATTCAAGTTCTGATGATATTTTTTTCCATAAATCCTTCAAATTTCCATTTGAATCAAATACCTTATAGTTTCTAATCTTAGATAGAAATAGATAAAAATCCCTCACATCCTCAAGATAGTTTACATTTTCAAATATCTCCCTTTTCCTAGATCCTATTCTTTTCAGGCCCAAATCAGGCCTAACATCCAAGTAAATTATTTTGTCCGGTTCTAATGAAAATGGTTTATAAATTGAATTCATATACGAATAAGCATTTTCCATACCATTGAAAATGTTTTTAAGTATTGCTCCCTGATATGCAAATGTTGAATCCACATACCTGTCGCATATGACTATATAATCCAGCGATAATTTTTCTCTGATCAATTTAATATGTTCAACCCTGTCCGCCATAAATATGAACGTCCTTGTGAATGCATCAAGATCCTTTTCCATAATGGATTTCACATCGAATATCATCTGTGTTGGCTCTTCCGTTAAATATACTTTTTTACCAGAATTTTCAAAATATTCCTTTAGCATTCTTGAGATTGATGTTTTCCCTGAACCGTCTATTCCCTCTAATGTAATAAACATGTTTTTTATAATATAATACCATAAGATTAATTTTATCGCTTTAGATTACCATTATTATGGAATTCGAACCCGGGGATCTTGTTGAGATAAAAACAAATTATGGCATTTACAGGGGCATATTAATGCCCAGGCATGTATTCAGCGGTGATGACATTATAATCATAAAGCTGGATAATGGATATAATATTGGGATTAGAAAGGATAGTTCTTTCTCAATGAAACTTATTTCTAAGGGAGAAATAAAAAAATCTGTAAAAAAGTCAAAGCAACATAAGAAAGGAATAAAGGTATCTGTCTTAGGTACTGGTGGAACAATAGCAAGCTACATAGACTATAGAACGGGGGCAGTAAAACCTGCAGTTTCACAGGAGGAACTTTTGCTTGCAATACCTGAGATAGATGAGAATTATGATATAAGAAGCAATAATCTTTTTTCAATATTCAGTGAAAATATGGATGTAGAACACTGGAAGATTATTGCCAGAGAGGTTGAAAAAGAATTCAACGATGTGAGAGGAATAATAATACCACATGGAACGGATACAATGTCATACACGGCCTCTGCCCTTGCATTCATGCTTCAAAATTTACCAGGGCCCATTGTATTGGTGGGAGCTCAAAGGTCAAGTGACAGGCCAAGTTCTGATGCATATCTTAACCTTCTTGCATCCTTAAAACTTATGAACACAGATCTTGGTGAAGTTGTTGTTGCAATGCACTCTACAACTTCTGATACTACTGTTTATGTTCACAGGGGTGTAAGGGTAAGAAAGATGCATACTAGCAGGAGGGATGCATTCAGGAGCATAAATACCAGACCCATTGCAGAAATTGGTGAGAATGTGAAATTTATTTCCGATTATAGAAAAAGTTCTGGACCGCTGACATCAAAAATAGCGATGGATGAAAGGGTAATGCTTCTGTATTATTATCCAAACATGGACAAGGAAATCCTTTATGATATTGGATCTAGGGTTCATGGTATAATACTTGCTGGTACTGGTCTTGGTCATGTTTCACAGAACATTATTCCAGTTATTAGGGATCTTGTGCGTGATAGTGTTTTCATAGGTGTTACATCACAGTGCCTATATGGCTCTGTTAATTTAAACGTTTATGCTACTGGAAGGGAAATGATCAGGGCAGGTGTAGTACCTTTAAAGGACATGCTTCCTGAGGTTGCATACGTTAAATTGATGTGGGCCATGGCAAATTACGGTAACAATGTTAAAGAAATAATGAAAAGGAACATTGTTGGAGAAATTGATGAAAGGAGGGTTGGTCTAGATTATGTTTAAAGCAGGGTTGGAAATACATCAGCAGCTTGACACAAAAAAGCTTTTCTGTTCATGCGATTCATACTTAAGCGATAATGTAATTGGCGAATTCACTAGAACTTTAAGGCCTGTCCAGAGTGAAATGGGTGAATACGATGCTGCCGCATTGCTGGAATCCATGAGAAAAAGGACATTCAGATATCAGATCACTGAAAATTCATGCCTTGTTGAGATGGATGAAGAACCACCGCATGATGTAAACAGGGAAGCCCTTGAACTTGCAATAGAAATTTCATTGATGTTCCATTGTAAAATTGTTGATGAAATACATTTTATGAGAAAACTGGTCATAGATGGCTCGAATACGAGTGGTTTTCAAAGGACAGCACTTGTTGGAATGAACGGTTATATTGACACTGAGTACGGAAGGATTACAATTCAAACTGTATGTCTGGAAGAGGAGGCAGCTAGAAAAATAGATGAAAGTGAAGGGCAGGCCACATACAGGCTTGACCGACTTGGTATACCATTGGTTGAAATAACCACAGGTGCAGAAATGTCAGATCCGTTACATGTGAAAAAGGTTGCCCAGATTATAGGTTATGTTTTGATGTCAACTGGAAAGGTAAAAAGGGGAATAGGGTCAATAAGACAGGACCTCAATATTTCTGTAGATTCAACAAGGGTAGAGGTAAAAGGTGTGTCAAGGCTGACGCTCATAGACAAGATAGTAAAATACGAGATTGAGAGGCAAAACATGTTAATAGATCTTGCAAATGAAATAACAAAGAGAAAATTAACCGATGAATCTTTTATGATAGAAGATATAACAGGTATTTTTTCAAACACACAGAGCAAGATTATAAAGAATGGTATAGCTAGTGGTGGCGTTGTCCTGGCAATTTCCCTTCCTGGCTTTAAAGGTTTACTTAAAAGTGATAAGTTTAGATTGGGTAGGGAACTTGCAGATGTGGTAAAGGTTCTAGGCATTCCAGGACTCTTTCATTCAGATGAATTGCCAAACTATGGAATTACTGCTGAAGAGGTAATAAAAGTAAGGGAACATTTCAAGCTTGATGAAAACGATGCCTTTCTTATGATAGTTGCAGACAAGGAAAAGGGGAATGAGGCATTAAAATATGTTATTGAAAGGATAAAGCTTGCAAAAAAGGGTGTGGTACCAGAAACAAGGGGACCAAAGGACGATGGATCAACTGAATTCCTCAGACCATTGCCTGGAAAGGAAAGAATGTATCCTGAAACAGATGTTCCACCTATTGGGGTGGATGAACATTTAATACAAAAAATTTTGAAATCTCTGCCCAAGAATTATGATGAAAAGGTCAAGGAGATTATGGAAGTTTATGGTCTGTCAAAGCAGCAGGCCGAGCAAATTATAAACGAAAATATGGAAGAAATGTTTAAAAAACTGTTTGATATTTACAGTGACGGTAATGTTGTTTTCAGGACTCTTTTTAACATTCTACCTGAGCTCGAATCTTCTGGGCTGAATACTGAAAAAGTCAGCATAAACATTCTTACCGAAATATTTAGTGCTCTCAATGATGGGAAAATAGTAAGAGAGGCAATCCCTCTGCTCCTTGAAGAGTACATTAAAAAGGGTAAATTGGACATTTCAAAATACAAGGTAATCAATGATGCAGAATTAGAGGAAATAGTTAGAAAAATAATTAAAAATAACAGGGATTTGATATCTAGGGTTAATGCGGAAAAAATATTAATGGGTATTATAATGAAAGAAATAAATGGAAGGGCTGATGGTGCAAGAGTGAATGAAATATTGAAAAAACAAATGGAAAAGGAGGAAAGGAAAGATGAGGTACGTTCCTGATACATCTGTAATCATAAATGGTAAATTTTATGATCTTATAAACGAAAAGGGTGGTGAAGTAATAATCCCGGAGGCAGTTCTATCTGAGATTGAGGCTCAGGCAAACAGGGGTCTTTTGATTGGTTTCACAGGTCTAAAGGAGCTAGAAAAATTGAAGAATCTTGAAAAGGATGGAAAAATAACAATAGAATTTTATGGCAGAAGGCCAGAAAAATGGCAGATTGAAAAAGCAAAGAGTGGGGAAATTGATGAAATCATAAGGAATGTGGCTTTTGAAAGTGACGCGATGCTGGTCACATCTGATTATATTCAATCAATGGTGGCAAAGGTAAAAGGTCTCGATGTAATTTACATCGAATCTAAAAAAGAACCGGCCATGAAAATAGAGGATTTCTTTGATAATGAAACAATGAGTGTACATTTGAAGGAGAATACATATCCAATGGCAAAAAAAGGGGCACCTGGCAATTTTAAGCTTACGAAAATATCCGATAAAATGTTAAACGGTCCAGAACTTGAAGAAATATCAACAGACATAATAGAAAGGGCAAGAAGTGACAAAAATTCTTTCATAGAAATGGAATTAAAGGGTGCTACTGTTGTTCAGTTGAGGGAATTCAGAATTGTGATCACCAGAGAACCATTTTCAGATGGTATTGAAATTACTGCAGTAAAGCCACTCGTTAAATTCAACATTGATCATTATGCTCTTGATGAGAAACTTTTGAAAAGATTAAACGAGCAATCTAATGGTATACTTGTCTCTGGTTCACCTGGTGCAGGTAAAACAACGTTTGCCCAGGCGCTTGCAGAAATGTATGTATCCAATGGCAAAATTGTTAAAACAATTGAAAAGCCCAGGGATCTACAAGTTTCAGATGAGGTAACTCAGTATTCTGCACTCGAAGGTGAAATGGAAAAGACAGGTAATATTTTACTTCTTGTTAGACCCGACATTACAATTTTTGATGAGGTAAGGACAACAGAGGATTTCAAGATTTATGGTGATCTCAGGCTTTCTGGTGTTGGTATGGTTGGTGTTGTTCATGCAACAAGGGCCGTGGATGCTATACAGCGTTTAATTGGCAGGATAGAACTTGGCGTTATTCCACAGGTGGTTGATACAGTTATACATATTGATTCAGGCAAAATAGCAAAGGTCCTGATACTCGAGTATGTTGTAAAGGTACCTTCTGGTTTAAGGGAAGAGGATCTGGCAAGGCCTGTCATAGAGGTAAGGGATTTCTTCACAGGAAACATTGAGTATGAAATTTACTCTTTCGGGGAACAAATAGTAGTGGTGCCAATAAAAAGGCAAAAGAGTAAGGTTTATGATTATGCTGAAATGAAAATTGAGGACATTCTTAAGAAATATGTTCATGGCAATTTCAGGGTAGAGATTGTATCGGAGGGAACAATAAACCTGTTTGTGCCTGAGGATTCTATACCTTTGCTTATTGGCAAGGGGGGCTCAAAGATAGATGAAATAGAAAAGAGTATTGGCATGCACATAGAAGTCTATCCATTCAGGTCAAAGAAACAGGAGGGAATGGCAAAACTTGTTGTAGAAAAAAAGAAGGACAATTTTTATCTCATTGCTAACGAGGAAATAGGAGGCAAGTCAGGGACCGTATATGCAAATGAAAGACCATTATTTTCAGCAGTACTTTCAAAGGAGGGCATTATTAAGATAAAAATGAATTCCGATCATGGTAAAGAAATCATGGAAGCTCTTAAAAATGATGAAGAATTGAACTTCAGGTATTGATCATTTAATAAAATTTTCAAAATATTTTTCCTTGATTGTATACTGCCTGACCTTAATATTACTTTCAAGGAGTACAAGCTTTGCAAGATCATCCGGATAACCTTCAGCGTACACTATTTCTTTTACATAGGCATTAATGAGCATCTTTGAACAAACAACACATGGATGATTTGTTACATAAATAGTAGCATCCTTAACGCTTACACCATATACTGCAGCCTGTATAAGTGCATTCTGTTCAGCATGGAGGCCTCTGCAGAGTTCATGCCTTTCACCCGAGTTTATGCCAAGATCATCCCTTATACACCCGGTGATATCACAGTGCGCAAGACCCTGTGGAGGGCCATTGTAACCTGTTGCTATTGCCCTTTTATCTTTTACGATAACAGCTCCAACCTTTCTCCTTGTGCATGTGGATCTGGATGCTGCGAGATATGCCATTCTCATGAAATATTCGTCCCAGTCAGGTCTGTTTTCCATCATTGCTCAAATTTTATCATGGTATTAAAAAGTTTCTTCATCTTTTAATTGAAAGTGATTTTTCAACAATTGGTATTAGGTCACTTACATCAATGCCATTTTCCCTAGCATAAATTAATGCCAAAGTTTCAATGGTGAAATATCTGAGCCTTGGCTTCATTCTATTTATTTCTGCAACAATTTCATTTCTTTTAATGCCTTTTAATTTTTCTATCCTTTCGATTATCAATTTAAAAATATCCTGTTCACCCCTTTCCTGAAAATTATTTATTTCCTCAGGTATAAGCTCAAAGTCTACTGGTACTTCCATACCCTTTGTGCTGAACAAAGGTATATAAGAGTCATCATTTTTTTCAAGCAAATTAACCTTAAGACAAATGTTCAAAAATTTTTCAACAATGGAAGGTTCCATCCATCTGTTTTCAAATGAAAGTATTCTAATGAAATCCTCTCTCTTCAATTCTTTCTTTCCTGTCTTTTTTTGAACAATATAAATAGCAAGCTTGAACTTATCTATCATAATTGCACAAGCCTCCCGCCATCTATCCTGTATAATGCCAATCCATCCAGAAATATGTTTGTTATTGCTATTCTACCTCCCATACCCCTGAACTTTAACAATAGTTCTTCATCATCACTCTTAAGGGCCACATTTTCTGTGATTGATAAAATTTTTGAAATAAAATCATCATTTATTTTTTTACCTGACAAAACAGCTATTTTTGCTCCAGAAAGAAGTATATCCGAAACATCATCTTTCCATCTCAAATTTCCATCATACCAAACGCCATAAATGGCACTTAACCTGCTTAAAATTTTGAAATTTATGTCCCTTCCTCTGAATGTTGGTGAATCAATAATGTAAATTTCACTATCCTTCACATTATCAATAAATTCATCAACATTCCTAAATCCCTTAATCGTTTTCCTATCCATATAAAATATGGGTATGGACAACTTTTCCATGGAATTCAATAACATTTTCTACTATTTAAATATCTTAATTATTTTTTCCTTTCAGGTAAATAATCCCATGCAAATGCAATAGCTATTATTATTGCTAGTGTAATACCAAGATAGTAATAGCTGTCACTTGGAATATACTCCGTATTCCCAGAAAGGACAAGTTTTATTATACCGAACCATGGTAACCATCCTTGTGCAATACCTACTATTTGATTGATTGAAACCGGACCCGGAGCTATGCCAATATTTTGATCCGATGCATAATATGCCATATCCGGGAAAATTACACTTGGGTTTGTAAATGGTGAATTTGCAAGATTATTGTCACCCATGGTAAAGAAGCCACTTTTACCAATAAGATCCATATATCCTGAAAAAGGATTTGAACTTGATACATTGATTATTAAATTTCTACCAGTGAATCCAACATCTTTAATGATGACATTGTAGCCCTGAATAATCATCCACCCTTCTCTTATTGCATCTGTTTGACCCTTAATATGGAACATATTACCATTCCAGGTAACATAGATCATTGCCCTGTGTATAACAGGTGTAGATCCTGGATATGGTTGATAGAGGATTACATCCCCGTAATCACCATAGCTTTTATAGCCCATATCCCTTCCCTGAACATAAGTAATTATCTGGGATATATTTGTTACCTTTTTCTGTATAACAATGTCTCCTGTGTTTATTACACCCCATGTGAACTGGTCACCATGCTGCATACTGGATGATTCGACTATGGTCACAGGAGGCCAGGTCCCGGCATATAAATACAAACCTGCAAATATGACAATAATAACAATAATAGCAATGATTATGCTTTTTAAAGTATCAATTATTGAATCCTTTCTCATTTTATTTTTAAAATGTATTATTCTATATTAACTTTTCATACCTTGGAATTTTTTTAACTTTGAAATAAAATGAATTTTTGAAAAATATATGTGCTACTAGAAATAACAAATCAATATATCATATGAAAAGATTATATATTGAGATATACTAATCATCTAAAAATGAAATTTATTGCTTTAATAGTTTCATTAATAGTACTTTCCACTCCAGCAATCAGTTTTAATGCTAATAACGTAAATGTTCTTGTTGGCCACGTGAATGACTATGGAAGCATTATTGTTGTTTATGATGGTAACAATGAAGTATTAAAACAATATTTCCTAAGTTTTCATGTATCAGTATACGAATATAAAAATTATTACTTATTAAACGGTTCGCCTATAGCAATTTTAAATGCCCTGAATTTAAAAAATGGTACGGCATATCTTCCTTATTACATTGCTAAGGATGTAAAAGCTTTATTTTCCGGAAAAGCAGTGTTGCCAAACATTGAATATTCTGTAGATCCATATTTTGTTAATTACATAATCGATGCATACAATGTTATTTCACTTTTGAAAAATGGCATAAACGGTTCAGGTTATAGTGCAGTGATCGTTGTTCCATATGGTGATCCAAATCTATTAAAGAATTTCCAGTCGTTTAATAAATTAAATGACATAGAAAATGGAAGCTTAACAATAAAGTATTTTATTTCAAAGCCTGATGCAACTGAACAGAATTGGACAACCGAGACAGACCTTGATGTTGAAATGCTTCATGCATTTGCTCCTGGCGCTAAAATTATTGTTGCAGTTGCCCCAAATGATAATTCAACTTCACTAGAAATGGTTTTGTTGCGCGTAATAAATGAAAGGTTAGGTAATGTTATTTCATTGAGCTGGGGTGGCCCAGAATTGGAAATATATGATTCATTCTTTCATTATATTCTTAAAAGGGCTGCTATGGCCGGAATAACTGTAATAGCAGCATCTGGAGATTCCCCGGGCGTAGAATATCCTGCTTCTGATCCATATGTTCTTTCGGTTGGAGGAACTACACTATCAATTAATGGTACAAAATATGTTGAAGAAAGTATTTGGAAATCAAGCGGGGGCGGATTCAGTACAATCTTTCCAAGACCATCATGGCAGGTAGGCCCAGGTTATTTTAATTCCACAGGTAGGGGTGTCCCTGACATATCACTTGATGGTAATCCATTATCTGGTGTATACATATATAGCAATGGTGAAATTGCGGTAGGTGGCACAAGCATGGCTGCACCAATGTGCGCGGGGATGGTTCTCGATCTTGAGCAGAAAGAAAATACAACATTTGGCTTTTTCACCCCACAATTGTACTACATGAATAATTTAAGTTCTTCAGAGTATTTCAACCATGTTTATCTCAAGAACAGTTTTTATTATGGGTGGTATCCACAAATAGGTTTAGGTTCTCCTAAAATATTAAACTGGACTTTTCCAAGGAAAACATTTTCAACGGGCGTAAATTTAGGTAATTTTACAAATGTCAGTGAATTATCCTTTTTTGTAAGGGGTAATGCATTTATGCCATTTCATCCAAACGAGTCAGATCTCTTTTATGTTCAGTTGCAGTCAGAAAATAATTCCATATCAATAGGTTTTAGTCAGACAGATAGAAAATTTTTCTATTATTTCAATAGTTATTTTTTACTAAATTATACAGTTTCAAATAATCAGCTTTATCATATAATAATTTATTTAACAAAAAATAAAACTTATTTACTTATTGATGGATCTAATTTTTCAATGCCTATGTTAGGGAATAAATTCTCAATTCATGTTTTTGCAGAGAGTACAGGTAAATTTTCATTTTATACAAATCTAGGCCCTGTTGAGTTCAGGGACTTTTTAATAATAAAGAGTGATGGAAAAAAGATAATGCCTGATTACATTGCATCACTTAAATCTCAAGGCCCTGAAAGTTATGGTGCAATGGAATTGCCATTTTTAAAAAATGATTTTCTCATAGGTGCAATTAATGTACCGGGAGAAGAGGTGCTGTGGCCCAGAACATTTTCATATATAGAATTTGGTGGTATTAATGGGAATTTCATTTTTAATATACCAGATCTTGTTGGAACAGGAACGTTCAACGATCCTTTTATCATTTCAGGACTTGAAATAAATTCTTCCAATTTTGGTTTTTATTACAACGGAAACGATTATTTTGTATTGAATCATTGTATAATAAATGCACCCTATGGTATCATAGTATTGGATGCAGATTTGAAAATAATAGACACAATAATAAATTCCACGATTGGCATTGAGGGCTATTTTGCAACAATATCAATTATCAACAGCACTTTCCGTGGCATTGTGGGCATAAATGCACCATTTTCAAACATATACCTATTAAAGAACACATATTTTGTTTTATTCCCCCAGTTCTTTATTTATCAAATTATTGAAGGAAATCTAACATTTTACATATTGTTGACAATATCCTTCCCCATAGTTTACCTAATGAATAGAAAAATGTCCAAAAAAAATTAGAAACTTTTAAATAATAAATTGCATTCATATACAATTGATCACGCTGATGCCCCTCCTCCCCTTTTTGTTATTTTTTATGTCAACCAAAAACTGAAATTTTAAATACAGAAAATCATATTTCCTTTTACCCGGCTTAGCTCAGTGGTAGAGCGGCGGACTGTAGTGGGAAGTTATGCCGCCGCAGGCATCCGCATGTCCCCGGTTCGAGTCCGGGAGCCGGGATTTTTCATAAAATATTTTTAACCTCAAGAAAGTTAGCAACAATTCTTTTATTTTGTATAGAGGTATTATATAAATTTTAGTCATTAAATGAGTGTGACCGAAAAATAGTGAAAGTCGGTTAAATGTCATAATTTTTTTCTTAAAATTTATAAATTGTGGGTTCATTATAATTATTGCACACAATAAATAAACCCACATGGAATGTGATGCAAAATGCAAATATAAAACTTTCATCTGGGTTTTTGTGTGTACAGGAGAGTGAGAAATGAAAAAGAAAAAGAGAGATATAAATAAAAAGAGAAGAACATGGCACAAAAATGAGAGATTTTACAGGGCATTCCGTAGAAGGGAATATGTATTTATCATAGGCAAAATAAGAAAGCTTGTCAAAGAGTTCCCTCCACCCTATAAAACGAGGGAGGAGGGAACAAGGGGAAGACCTCCTTCCAATCCCAGATATGTTCTTACTGCTATATTAATCAGAGCCTTATTTTCACTATCATACGATGACACATATTCTTTACTTATATTATTAAATTCAGGCGGATTGCTAAGGATGAAAAAGGTACCCGCAGCCACTACCATACAGGGACTTGTTTCTAAAATACCTGTTTCATTCATCAGCAGAATAATATCATACATTTCTAAAATGGTACTTGGAAACAGGATGGTGAATATAGCTGGTGATTCAACTGGCATAGGAACAATGAAATATGATAGATGGTTGACATTAAAAACCACAAGTAAGAGAATTCATTAAACTGCATGGTATAATATCAACAGATCCTGGATATCCAATATTTTTATCAGCAAAGGTAACGAGCGGTACAAGACACGATTCACCAGAGTTGATGCCACTGTTGAAAGAAAGAAACAGGAAGATAAAGCTAGGAAATGTTGTTCTTGATTCAGGATATCTATCCAGGAAGAATGTTGATTTGATCAAAATGGAAGGAGGAACACCAATAATAAAAGGAAAAAAGAATGTAAAAAGCAGGAGCAAGGGATCAATGGCATGGAAACAGATGATAATATTCCAGAGAAAAAATGCTGAAGAATTCAAGGAACTCTATGCTAGAAGGAATGTAATAGAAGGCGTATTTGGCGCATTCAAAAGAAGGTTCATTAAAGTGGTGAAATCAAAAATAATGCACAACAGGAAAATAGAAGTACTATCAAGGGTAGTTGTGTGGAATACCATATCCTGGGCATACAATTACCCTGAATAAAATAAAGAATTATCACATAAAAAATATCCTGTTCATAAGGACTAGATGATATTATCGCAATTAAAAAAATGGAAAATATTACCTTGATATGATGATTATAATTTCAGGATAAAATTTTATTTTATCATATGAATTTTAAAATTCATCATTTTTCTGTCACACTCTTTTGAGGAAAGTTCGTGTATCTCATTGCTGAAACAGTTGAGATCTAAACTTTCCCCCAAACCATTAATACTAACTTTAAATAGAAAAATTCCAAAGTTTCAACTAAGGGGTAGCTCAAATGGAACAAATTCTTTATCTACGAGCTTTACAGCACCTCTGACATAATTTCTATAGATGATAAAAACATTCTTAAATTCACCTTCAATATGATCAATTGGTGAATTCCTTTCATCAAAGTGAAGCATTTCAACATGCTCGTGCTCCTTACCGTCTATATTAAATCCCCTCTGTTTCAAAAGGTAAAACGTATGTTCTCTTTCATCAGGATCCAGTCTCAATGTTGTTTTTTTCAAATTATTTTCTAGACTTTTAATATGATTTTCTTTGTAGTTCACAACCCTTGGATCTGCATCATTTGCTATAATGAATGACATTACACCCAAACATTTTGTACAAGTGCCGCATGGAACTATTTCACCGTTTTCAAAATGGCATGAATGACAGGATCTCTGCAACCTGTAAAGTTCAGGGTACCTCCTTGTAAGTATTCTTTCCACAATCAAACCTGTAATTGGTCTAACAATGCTCCATTGCTTGATTTCTAGATTTATAGATTTGAAATAACTAGTATTATAAACATCAAAATCAACACTTTGATCATATATACCAAAATAATGTTTTATACCATTAAAATAATAATTTGCTCTAGGATCATCATATTCACTTCCCAGAAGTATATTTCCAATGCCATATTTAACAATTAATGGTAACATTGAAAATATATAGGGGCCAAAAATAAATAATCTTATTGGGTATGTATCTGACTTTATCTTTCTATGGTCCTTTCTTATTATTTTAAGATTGTCAAGCATAAATAAATAAAATCGATCAATGTTGGACCAGACCTTTTTTGTTTTATTATCTATTCTAGATAATTCTTTATATGCAGGCAAAGCCGTTCTCCAATGACCACCTGATTCATTGAAGAAAATGGGATAAACTTCGAAGCCCATTTCATTCAAAAGGCCATACGTTAATAAACTTTCCTTACCGCCCGATGAAAGTATTGTGCATTTTCTTTTATCCATTTTTGAATTAAATTTATAATCTGAAATACCTTTTATATGAATTTTTGCTTTTGTTTTAGCATTTTCTGGTATCATTTCATCCTCTTTTGGTATATATCTCTTTTTAATAAAATCTGCACGCCTTTTACATATTTTATTTACAAAAATATCCCTGGAAATTATGTCCATGTTATCCTCAATATATGAAAGATCATTTTCAGAGAGAGGAAAATCTAGATATATATTCTCAGTGAAAAGACCGTAATTAATAAGGGGCATTACTACCATCAATCTGGCAATATTTTTTATATTTTCAATTTCATCAATTTTTTCCTGATATGAAAAAATAAGGTTAAAGTATTTTTTGTTATCTAATGTAATTTTTGATCTAATAACTTTTTCTTTTACATCCGGTTCACTTATGTGTATTTCTTTAAAGCTAATGAGATCCAAAATTTACAACCCTCCTTTAGCTATAACTGTTTCCTTCTTTTGCTGCACTTCAACCTGTGATTCCCTCATTTCAATTATTGATTTAGCTATTTTAGATACACCTGAATAAAGTGGTGCATCAACTGGAACCCTATACTTCTCCTCATAATCTTGGATATAATATGGTATTTCAAATTCCGGCATATGCTCTGTGTTAAGCGTTATTCCGACAATAGGATGACCTGATAGTATTTCTATAATGTCCATGAATTTTTTCACATCTGGGATTGGGTATTTTTCAAAACCGTCATAGAATAGTCTTTTAGGAGCATGCTGAAGAACTATTGCTTCAGGTCTTGCTGCAGCTATTATTTCAAATCCACCCGGATATGCAGGATGTAATATACCACCTTGTCCTTCTATTAAAATAAAATCGGGATGGTGATCCTTCCATGCCCTTACAACCTCACTCTCTATACCACCAGCTACAAAATCGTTTATCATGGCATCAATAAGGGCACAGTATTCTGCACCTTGCATCCAGCCTGTTTGTCCTGTACCAACAAATATAGCGCTATAGCCCATATCCTTCAACGCCTCGGTGATCATTATGGTTGTTGTCCTCTTACCAATTGCGCTGTCAGTGCCTAAGACAGCTACCTTTATTGCCTTTACATTCTCTATTTCTCCCGTGAAAAATTCCTGCTTCTTAAGAAACATCTTTCTTACATCTGTAATTTCCACACCCATTGCCTCTGCAAGCGTTGAAAATTCAGGATCGTCACTTAGAAATTCATGAAGACCGGATACAATATTCATTCCATAGGAAATCGCCCTTGATATATAAGGTCTGTAATTCTTTGGCAAATAACCACCATCTGTAGCTGCACCAACAATAAGTACCTCAGGTTTTAAGTACAATGTTTCATCAACTGTGGAAAATATTGGTATATTCCTAATTTTTCCGTCCAGTACATAACCCGCATCCATTCCTGCAAATTCTGAATCTATAACGCCAACAATTTCATATCTCTTTGAATATCTGACAAGACCGTGTGCAGTTTTACCATTTGTAGAACCATAGACACCTTCAGCAAGGATTATTGCTCTAGGAAGCATTAGAAAAACACCCCGGAAGATATACCATAACAGAAATTCAAAAATGCCAACTCTCTATTACAACTAGGTGGATGGCCGTCGTCATCATCTTCCATTCTTTCTCACCATCTTCGAGAATATCACAGTATGTTGTGATAATTATGTTATATAAAAATTTATCCTTATTTTTACCATTTTATTTGAAAAAATATAGTATAGGAAAACAATTTATTACTTAATGCAATTTTAGATTGATGAACAGAAAAAAAATGTCAGGATTTAAAAGGTATTTTTCTGTTGAAGAAGCATTGTTTGAATTCAAAAAAAGAATTCAAGAATCAAAAGATTTTAATGAAATAAATACACTTGAATCTTTGAACAGAATAACATTTGAAAATATATATTCCCAGATAGACCTCCCCCCAGAAGACAGGAGTGTTGTAGATGGTTTTGCTGTTAGATCCATAGATGTATCTGGTGCTTCTCCATCAAATCCTATCCAGCTTGAAATTATTGATAGAATCTCTGCAGGTGAAAAATTTTATGCAACACTAAAGAAAGATCAGGCAGTAGAAATCTATACAGGTGGTATCATGCCTGAAGGTGCAGATTGTGTTTTAATGGCAGAGGATTGCATAAAGGATAAAGAAAAATTGATTGTTATGAAACAATGTTTCAAATATCAGAATGTATCCAGGAAAGGCGAAGATTTTTCAAGAAATGATATTGTAATAAAAAAAGGTACATTGATAGAACCCTTTCATATAGGTGCTCTTGTATCACTTGGTATAAATAATATTAAAGTTTACAGAAAAGCAAAAGTTTCAATAATTTCAACAGGTTCTGAATTGAAAGATATTAATGATTATAAAGAAGGTATTATAGATTCAACAAGACCCATGCTAATTTCTATGGTAAAACGCGCTAATTTGGATCCTTTGGATTTAGGTATTGTAAAGGATGATAAGGATGAAATAATAAAAAAATTGAAAGAGGCCTTGAATAATTCTGATATGGTAGTAATATCTGGTGGAACGAGCCTTGGAAATTATGATCTAGTTCCTGAGAGCATTGAAGAAATTGCAAAACCCGGGATTGTTATCCATGGAATTGCTATGAGGCCTGCAAGGACAACTGGAATAGCTTTTAATAATAAAATTCCTATTTTAATGGTTTCAGGTTTCCCTGTGGCTGCTTACATCTCATTCAATTTATTTTTAAGAGAATTTATAAAATCATTTTATGGAACAAATCTTTTACCATTACCAAAAATTCAGGGCAGATTGACAAAAAGATTTCCTAATCCGCCTGGCATAAGATCGTTTGTTAGGGTAAAGGTATCTTATGATAACGGTGAATATATAGTAGATCCATTGAGACTAACCGGATCAGGAATATTATCAACATTGACAAGGGCAAATGGCATAATGGTAATAAATGAAAATTCAGAAGGTTATGATGAAAATTCAATTGTCGAAGTTGAATTAACACAACCTATTGAGGAGGTGTTAAATAATGCAAAAAATCTTTCATGAACTTTTAACAATCAATGAAGCAATTAAAAAAATTGAAATGGAATACGGTGAATTAAAACCTATAGGTATTGAATTTGTAAATATAGATGATAGTATTGGAAGAATACTTGCAGATGAAATTTATGCAAAGGTTGATTCCCCACCCTTCGATAGATCAGAAGTAGACGGATATGCTTTAAACCATTTTGATTTAATCGGAGCGGATGAGGAACATCCAGTTTCATTAAGAATTATAGGAAAATCTGTGGTTGGAAAAATACCTGATATGTTCATTAAACCGGGTACTTGCGCTGAAATTGCAACTGGTGCTCCATTACCCAAAGGGGCGACCGCTGTGGCCATGATTGAATACACAAAAAGGTCTGGGGAACTGGTAAAATTTTATAGATCTGTTGCTACAGGTGAAAATGTTGCCAATGCTGGATCTGACGTAATGGTTGGAGATACAACCCTGAGAAAGGGAACACTGATCACACCTCTTGAGATAGCAATAATTTCCTCTTTGGGCTATGACAGAGTACCCGTCTACAAAAATCTGAATGCAGGCATAATATCAACAGGTGATGAAATTGAAGCAGTTGGAAATGTTTTAAAACCTGGTATGATATATGACTCTAATTCTCACACTATTTCATCATATCTTAAGGGTATTGGTATAAAATCTAATTTTTATGGAATTGCACGAGATAATTATGAAGATATTAAATCACTTGTTAAAAAAGCACTTAATGAGAATGATTTGGTAATTACATCCGGTAGTACATCTGCGGGTTTAGGTGATGTAATTTACAAAGTTTATGCTGAATTTGGCAAACTAGTTGTTCATGGGCTTAAAATAAAACCTGGTAAACCAACAATTGTTGCAATATCAGGTGGAAAATTATTGATTGGGCTTCCAGGATTTCCAATGTCTGCAATTATTGCATATGAATATTTTATAAAAAAGATTCTTATGAGATTATCTGGCTATAATTTTGAAGAGAACAGAACATTTGCAAAATTATCATCAAGGATTAATTCCAGTAAAAATGTTGAGGAATTCGTGCCAGTTAGCATTGTTAAGAAGGGAAATGAATTAAGAGCATATCCAATATACGGTAATTCCGGATCTATTACATCAATGTTATACGCAGATGGGATTATGAAAATTCCTGAAAATGTTAATTATTTGGATGAAAATGATGAAATAGAGATTACTCTTTTTTCAAATACCTTGAACATTCCAAATCTAACGGTGATCGGAAGCCACTGCCCGTTACTTGAATCACTTCTATCAAATTTCAAGAATGTTAAATATATCAGGGTAGGTTCTACAGCTGGATGGTACGCAGTAAAAAATGGTGAAGCTGATATTGCTGGAACACATCTTCTGGATGAAAAAACACTAGTCTATAACATACCTTTCCTTGAAAAATATGGATTATCTGGAAAGGCAGTAATAATCAGAGGTTATGGTAGAGAACAAGGTATATTAATAAAGAAGGGAAACCCAAAAAACATTAAAAATATTAAGGATTTCCTTAGAAATGATATTACAATTGTAAATAGAATAAAGGGTTCCGGTACGAGAACATTGCTTGATATTTTATTGAAAAAGGAAGCTGAGAAACTTGGATTAAATTTTGAAGAAATGGTGCAGGGCATTAATGGATATAATTTTGAAGGAAAAACACATTCTTCTGTGGCATCTGCTGTATCTCAGAATAGGGCCGATGCTGGGTTAAGCCTAAAATTCTATGCTGAATTATATGGACTTGATTTTATTCCTATTGGACTGGAAATGTATGACATACTTGCGAGCATAGATTCGTTGGACAAGCCAGAAATTAAGGAAATGATAAATTTGCTTAAATCGGATAAAACAAAGGAATTAATAAAAAAACAATTCCCCGGATACACCATTTTAGATGATTCAGGCTCAATTTATAAAATGTAAGGCAAAATTTCAGTAAGATTTTTCTTTTTTATGACTATATTAGCGCTCTTTTCAACGTTATCACTCAATGGATCAAATGCAATGCCCGTGCCTGCAATTTTGAACATCGGTACATCTACTTCACCATCCCCAATTGCCACTGTATCCTGGGGTTTTATTTCCAGTTTACCAAGTAAATTCATAAGTGCAATATCTTTTCTATATGGATTTACGACCATTTTTGCCTTACCTGTAATTACACCATTTCTATCCGTTTCAAGACCATTGGCATAATAGATTTCTATACCTAGCCTTTTGGATACTATGTCAGCGATTATATCAAGACCGCCTGTAATAATTGCCAATTTCATGCCCTTTTCTTTCAAAGTTTTTACCGTTTCATATGCACCATTCATCATTGGCATTCTTTCATAAATTTTTTTTAACTTTTCAATTGTGAGATATGGATCTTTTGACTTCCACAACATAACGTCCATGTAAATGAATGTTGGATAATCTATTTTTCCTTCGTTAAAAAGCCTTATATTTTCCATATTGTCTGTACCAAAATACTTGTGAATGAAATACCAGCTACTTTTACAATCTGTTAAAACGCCATCCATATCAAAAACAACTAATTTTTTCATTGTAATCTAACGTTTTCAATAGAAAGAGGCTCATCAAGAACTGTTTCAAATGCAACTATTGTCATTGTTTTTTCTACACCTTCAATATTCCTAAGCTGATCAACTACATATGATCCTACATCTTCAACAGTTTTTCCCCTTACCTTTACAAGAAGATCCCATTCACCTGCGATAATATGAACCTCTTCAACATTTTTCATTACAGAAATTTTCTTTGCAAGTGTTCTTTGAGAGAGCTTAAAGTTCGGCGAAAATGATATCAATATAAATGCTGTGACAGATAAACCCAAGACTTTATAATTCAAAAGTGGGACTATTTTCTTAATTATTCCATCTTTTATTAGTTTTTGTATCCTGTTGTATACTGTAATCCTTGGTATGTTTGTTTCTTTCGATATTTCACTTATTTGGGCTCTCCCATTCTTTGATAACACTTTTAATATTGCAACATCCTTTTTATCAAAATCCATAATTATTAGATAACTAATTCAAATTTTAATTTTTTCATTCAATTTTAAAATTCTTTTTTTGCAATTTGTCCATTTTTTTAAGTTTTTATTTCTAAATTTTAACAATTATTCATATTTTTAAACATAAATGTTAATAATATCAATGTAATATTAACATATATGGAAAAAACAATGCTTATTCCAAGACCATTTTATGAATTAGGCAATGAAGAAATTGAAAAGAAGAGAATTATAGGGCAAATAGAGACTTATGTATTTAAGTTCCTTTCGAATGAATTTGTTGAAAATGGATTTCAGTGGATAATGCCCGTAATCTTTTCCAAAGCTACAGATCCTTTGTGGCCTGATCCAGGGGCATCAATAGAAAAAAGGATTGAGGCAGAAATTTATGGGACAAGCGTTAAGGTAATGCAAAGTATGATTGTTCACAAAATTGTCACCTGCTCAATACTCTATGATAAATTGTTTACATTTTCACCAAACATAAGGATTGAAAAAAAAGAAAGGGCTTTAACAGGTTTGCATGCCTATGAATTTACACAACTTGACTTTGAAATAAGGGATGCATCTTCTAATGACATAATGAAATTTGTTGAGTATGTTCTTTATAAATTAAAGAAAAACATTGAAAAAGATTTTGAAGGTTCTATTCAAAATGATTCGTTTTTTGATATGGTAAGACCACCTTGGAAGGTTTATGACATGGAAGATCTAAAAAATGAATATGGAAATGACTGGGAAAAAATTGTTGAAAAATTTGATGAACCAATTTGGGTAGTAAATATACCAAGGGAGTTCTATGATTACGAGGATTTTGATACTGGAAGATGGGATAATTATGATCTATATTTGCCTGGGCTTGGTGAAGTTTTATCAGGAGCAAAGAGGGAATTTACATATCTAAAGATGAAGGAAAAGATTCTCAGAGATGGTCTAAACGAAAATAACTTTAAAATAATTCTTGAACTTGCAAAAGATCGCAGGATTTTGCCCTGTGCAGGTGCTGGCATAGGAATTGAAAGGCTCTTAAAATGGATTACAAATGTTGATCACATAGGTATGGTACAACTGTTTCCAAGAATTCCTGGCATCGTTTATGATTTATAAACTTTCTTTACATGGTGTGATGTCATTAATTTAAGAAGGCCCGGATAAAGTAAATGAAATTCTACCTCTGATCCTACAGAATAATTTTCTTCGCTCTCAGAAATATCGAGTATTATATGGTCACTACTACCTCCAAGAATTCTAATGCCCTTATCCAGTGGAATTAATGACCCAATATCAACATCCTGAATCCCAAGTGCTATAATTGCTCTTTTTCTTAATCCAATATCCATTATTTTTGGTATGTTTCCAAAAGCATCCCTACCAATTTCGCCATATGGTTTTGATGGCTTTTCTTTAATTTCTATTATTTCTGCTTTGAGCAAGAAAGTATCCCTATTTAAATATGATATTTCCCTGTTACCTGTTGTATCTCTCCCAAGTGCTATTGCTTCACCTATCCTCAGCTGGTTTACTCCTGAAAGCCTTCCTCTTTCATACAGATAAAGGGTATCAGTAGCACCACCAGATACAATTTTAACATCAATACCATTTTTGGTTAATTCCTCTTTTAATTTTAAGAGTTCATTCATTTTACCCTCCGTGGGTATTACACCACCAAAACAACCAAGGTTTGTACCTATACCTAAAAATTCTATTCTATAATTCTGAATTTCATTAACAAAATTGTAAAGATCTTTAGGCATAACACCCTCCCTTAAATCACCCAATTCAACCATAACAATTATGCCAAATTTTTTTCCATAAATTTTTGAATATTTTGATATGACTTTTATAGTATCAATTTCAGTTATAAAAGCACCGTCTGCATATTTAACCGTATACTTTGCCTCGGATATTTGAGGCGCCCTTATCTGAAAAATTTTTTCCTTAATGCCTCCCCTTCTCATTCTCATTATATTCTGTATTCTTGAATCCCCCAGTGTTTCAATTCCTGCTTCAATTAAAATTTTTGCATATCTAGGATCACCTAGCATTACTTTTGTTACACCTAGAACATCTATCTTGTCCTTCGATAGGTAATTTTTTAATTTCTTGGCATTTTCTTCAATTTTTTCTGAAAAAATAAAAAGTGAAGGGTTCATAAAAAAATATTATTCAAGCTCCCTTAAGGATTTTTCTATCCTGTTTAAAGCCTCTGTCACTTCAACTGTTCCAATAATTAGTGGTGGCCTAAACCTTATTCCCTTTTCACCTGTTTTTAACGCAAGCAAACCATTTTTGTACATTATATTAAATATGGCATCCCTTGTCTTTGTATCCTTTAAATCAAATGCATCCATTAAACCTCTTCCTCTAGCATTGCTCATCACTGTATATTTATCCTGAAGCTCAACCAAACCCTTTACGAAAATTTCTCCCATCTTTGCTGCATTTTCAACAAGCTTTTCTTCATCCATTATTTCTAGTATCTTCTTACCTGTTACCATGTCCGCAAGATTTCCGCCCCATGTTGAATTTATTCTGCTTGATACCTTGAAAACATTATCCTCAATTTCATCTATTCTTGGCCCTACCATTATACCACACACATGCATTTTCTTCCCGAATGCAATTATGTCAGGTTTAATATCAAAATGCTGATGTGCCCACCATTTTCCAGTTATTCCCATTCCACTCTGAACTTCGTCCACAATAAACATAATTTCATTTTTCTTTGTTATTTTTTCAACTTCTTTTAAATATTCTTTCCTGAAATGGTTGTCGCCACCTTCACCCTGAATAGGTTCAATTATAAAAGCTGCAACGTCATCAGGATTTTCTTTTATAGCCTTTTCCATTTCATCCAAACTCTTCTTTTCAAGATCTTCAACTTTCTTTAAATTTTCACCTGATAGTGGAAATGTAATTTTTGGATTTGTGATCCTGGGCCAGTTAAATTTTGGAAAATATTGAGTTTTTCTTGGATCGAATGTATTTGTTAACGATAATGTATATCCGGATCTGCCATGAAATGCTTCCCTTAAATGTATGACCTTGTAACCTTTCTCTTCTTTATACCCTTTTTTGAAATTCTTTCTTACTTTCCAATCAAATGCTGTTTTTAAAGCGTTTTCAACAGCCAAGGCTCCACCCTCAATGAAAAAGAAATATTTCATATAATCAGGTGTAGCTATTCTAGAAAGTGTGTCTACAAATTCTGCCATCTCCACTGTATATATATCAGAATTTGTAGGTTTGTTTATTGCTGCCCTTTCCAATTTTTTAAGGAATTCCGAATCAAAAAATTTAGGATGATTCATTCCCACTGCTGATGTGGCAAAAAAACCGAAAAAATCCAAATATTTTTTGTCAAACCTTGAATCATAGAGCCAGGCACCCTGGCTCTTCTCCATATCAAGGACCATATCATAGCCGTCAGTCAAAATTCTTTTTCCTAATATTTCATGAACATTTTTGTTTGTTATCATGTTTAACTATAATACGAATTAAAATAAATAATTTATTCACTGCTCTCCATCAAGATTTATATTGAGCAGTTTTGATATCTCCTTATACCTGTTTCTAATTGTTACCTCAGTAACTCCTGCCACATTCGCTATTTCCTTCTGCGTTCTTACTTGGTTTTTAATTGTTGATGCAATGTATATAGCTGCAGCTGCAACACCGGTTGGGCCTTTACCTGAAATAATACCCAATTCACCTGCCCTTCTAATTATGCTTTCAGCCTCTTCTTGAACTGTTTTATCAAGATTCAATTTATTACAGAATTGAACAATATATGATGTTGGATAGGTTGGTTTTAAATTCAATTTTAATTCCTTAGTTAAATGCCTGTATGACCTTCCAATTTTCTTTTTACTGAGTTCAGCACATTTTGCAACTTCATCCAAAGTTCTAGGTAGATTTACCTGCCTGCAAGCTGCATATATACTTGCTGAAACTATGCTTTCAATGCTTCTACCTCTTATTAAATTCTTTTCAACTGCTCTTCTATATATAACTGCAGCTGTTTCCCTAATATCTTTTGGCAATCCCATTTTACTTGAAATTGTATTAAGTTCTTGAAGAGCAATTGATAAATTCCTTTCAGCTGAATTGCTTACCCTGATCCTCTGGTGCCATTTTCTTACCCTATAAATCTGAGCCCTGTTCCTATGGGGTATCCTTTTACCATATGAATCCTTGTTTGACCATGAAATTTCTGTTGCAAGACCCTTATCATGGCTTAGATATGTCATTGGTGCGCCTGTCCTTGCTCTTTTTTCTTCCTGTTCACTATCGAATGCTCTCCATTCCGGTCCCTGATCTATATAAGAATCTTCTATTACATAGCCACAATTCTGGCATATCATTTCTCCTCTCTCATAATCTATTATAAAATGTGTTGATCCACATTCTGGACATTTAATAACCTGGTCCTCATCAAGTTTTTTACTCATCAGAACCACCTTAAGGGTAGGTTAATTCTACATATAAATTACTATATTAACTTTCCTCATCAAAATAGATTTTTGAAAAAAATAAATTAAAACTCTTTTTTGAAACTTTCTTTTTCTTTGCCTTTTATAGTGGCATCTATACCTATTTTTGTTGTAATATCATTGTTATATCTGCTCGGATCTAATGAACTTCCCCTTTCCTTTTTTATTACCATATCCCTGTCACCTTGAAATCTCGTTGCTATGGACCATTCAACATCTTCAATATTATTTATATCAATATCTTCATCAATAATAATTACATGTTTCAAACTCCTGTGCCCTTTAAATGCACCTTCAATAGCCCACCTTCCATCCTCCTCATTTTTCTTTTTAATTTTTACAATACCATGAAGCCAAGAACAACCACCATAAGTTAATTTAACATCCAGAACATCAACGTTCATTTTTTTAATTTCCTGATAAATTGTAGGTTCTCTGGGCATGCCCATTAGATTATAATGTTCATATCCACCGGAAAGGAGCAAATGAAATATTGGTTTTTTGTTTGTATACATTTTTTCAAATACCACTACTGGCTGATTCTCTTTAGTATCATACGTTCTTGTAATATCAAGGAATGGTCCTTCCAATGGGTATTTTTCATTCGTTATTTTCCCTTCAAAAACATATTCACTTTCAATAGGTACATTTATTCCATTTGATAACCTTACCATTTTTTCCTTTTCACCTAATGTTTTTAATCTCAATGACGAGGCAATCATTGATTCATCTATGTTATAATCAACTGATGTAGCTGCAGCTAAAAGAAATGTGGGAAATGCACCTATTATAACTGAGATTTTAAGATCTTTTCCTTCTTTCATAGATTCTTCATACATTTTATAAAGATCCCTTGGAACAAGCCTGATTACTGCCCTCTTTTCATCTATAACCATCATCCTGTGAAATGATGCGTTCCTCTTTCCATCCATTTCAGAAAATACTATTCCACTGGTTATATAATTTGATCCATCTTTTTCAAAATATTTTGGTATAGGTAATTCTTTAAGAGAAAAATCTCTTTCTTCGTAAAATGGATTTTTATCTAAGATCTCATAATCCACTGGATTATTTATGGCGTAAAGCAATGATTGAAGAATATCTGAATTACCTAAAACCATAGATATGTTATTTCTTTCTGCCCATATATTCCCTATAGCTTCATAACCATCTAGGTCTCTGAAATATATTGGTGTTTTTGGGTATTTTAACAAATATTTTGTAACTTCAAGTTCTTTACTAACATAACCTTTGATTTCCATTACATTTTTAAATTTCTTTATTAAATCGTAATACATAAAGATGTAAACTATTATTTATTAAAAAAATCTTTTGCAAATATTTTTTTATATCCTTCTTTTTTCCTATTTTCAATGAAAATAGGAATATTGAATATTCAAGGTGATGTTTTAGAACATTTCGAAATGGTAGAAAAAGTACTGAAGATACTAAATATTGAGGGGCAACCTGTCTTGGTTAAAAATAAAGATGATTTAAAAGATCTAAAAGGATTGATTATTCCCGGTGGTGAAAGTACAACAATATCAAGATTTTTGAAAAAAAATGATCTCTATAATATAATTAGGGATAGTGCATTAAATAATTCTTTAGGTGTTATGGGTACTTGTGCCGGTGCAATTGTTATATCTAGAGATACTGGCGATTCAAGAGTAGATCCACTGAATTTAATAAATGTTAAAATAAAAAGGAATGCATATGGAAGGCAATATTCATCATTTCAGGTGGATTTAAACATAAAAGGTTTCAGCTCTTCTTTTCCTGCAGTATTTATTAGGGCACCTGTTATAGAATCCATAGGTAATGATGTGGAAGTTCTTTCTAAATATAAAGATGATATTGTATTTGTATCTAAAGAGAAAATTTTTGCTTTAACTTTTCATCCTGAATTAACAGGAGATTATAGAATTCATAAATTGTTTGTAGAGAGGGTGGGGGGTATTTCTACTGGAAATTACTAAAAAGGTTTTATATCTTCTTAAGCTATTATCTTAAATAGGTGAGATTTATGGTAAAAAAGACACCGCTTTATGATGAACATATAAAATTGGGAGCTAAAATGATAGATTTTGCAGGTTTTTCTATGCCTCTGGAATATTCTGGTATTATAGATGAACATTTAACAGTAAGAAATAAAGTTGGTATTTTTGATGTTTCCCATATGGGTGATATAATTATAGAGGGTGAAGATTCTGAAAAATTTTTAAATTATTTGCTTCCAACAAAAGTTTCTGATATGAAAAATTTTGAAGCAAAATATAGTGCCTATTTAAATGAAAAGGGTATAATGTTAGATGATACAATAGTATACAAAGTAAACAGAAATAAATTTCTATTAGTTCCAAATGCTGCAACTGAAGAAAAAATATATAATTGGATAAAAGAAAAATCTATAGGATATAATATAAGAATTTATGATCGTACTTTATTATATTCAAGTATAGCAGTGCAAGGTCCTTTAGCTGTAAGGGTTATGAATAAATTAACAGATTATGATTATTCAAAAATGAATAATTTTACCTTTGATTTCATTAATTTTAACAATATAGAAACAAGGGGAGATAATTTTCTTCCTTATAATAAAATAATGATATCTAGAACAGGATATACAGGGGAAGATGGATTTGAGTTAATATTTCCTAATGAATATGCAATAAATATCTGGAATGATTTAATAGATTATGGAAAGGAATATGGATTAAAACCTTGTGGTTTGGGGGCTAGAGATACATTAAGATTAGAAAAAGGAATGCTGTTAAGTGGTACAGATTTTAATATGGATAGAACTCCTATAGAAGCAGCTATATCATGGATAATAAATTATGATCATGATTTTATTGGTAAAGAAGCATTGCTAAAAATAAAAAATACAGATCATGAAATTTTTAGAGGTTTTAAAATGATAGAAACAGGAATTCCTAGACATGGTTTTAAAATATATAAAAATGATATTATAATAGGTAATATAACAAGTGGAACAATGTCACCTGTTTTAAAAATAGGTATAGGATTAGGATATGTAAAAAAGGAAATAAAACCTGGTGATATTGTACAAATAGATATAAGAGGAAAAAAATTGAAAGCAGAAGTAACCAGACCTAAAATAATTCCATAGGAAATTGGGGGGCCCCTACCATGAAAATACAAGTAAAAGGAAAAGAATTTGAAACTGATATATGCAAAATGTCAGATAATCCTCTAAAACTTGGAATAGGCATAAAAATAACGGATCCTATATGGAGCATATTAAAAGAAGAAAAGAAGTTTAAAATAGATGAAAACGAATGTATTATCACAGATGAAGTAGATATAGGGGATCGTACATGGTATGTATTTATTTTTAAAAATTCTAAAATGGCAAAAAAATACTTAAAATAATTTATTCTTTTTTATATATTCCTAAACCCGAAACTATTTTTGGATAAAAATATGTAGATTTTTGTGGGAACTTTTTACCATTTAAAGAAATATCCCAAACAATATTTGGTGTAACAGGATTAAAAATAAAAGCCATGGAATTTTTTAAATTTTCAAAGTTTAAATAATTAGTATTATGAAAAGTAATAATGCGATTAAAATCATATTTTATCTTTAATATTTTGTTTAAAATTACTTCAGTGAATATGAAAGGGCCAAGTTCTTGGTACTTATTATTAACAAAATTAAATTTATCTTTTAGCCTGAGCAAATAATATTTATTTTTAAAAACAAGAATAAACTCCTTTGATCCAATAATTTTTTCAGTACTATTTATATGTTCCATTTCAAAATAACTTTGAAAGGAATCAATGTTAAAATCATTTGGTATATTTTTAACAATCTTATTTGATGGGAGAATAATTAATCCAGGATCATTTACATTTACAAAAACACCCATTACATATTTACCCTTTTTACTTATTTTTGAAAAATCAACTGCTGCACTATACCTATGATGTCCATCTGCAATAACAAATTTCATGTTATTACATTCTCCAGGATCATCATCTGAAACATAAAGTTCATTATTAATTCCATTTGGTTCTTCACCCCAAAGAATTTTTTTATTAAAATTAAGCAAATATGCACATTTTCCATTAATATCATTGTAAAGGAAAAAAATTGGTTCAATGTCCATTTGAACTTTTTTCATTAATTCTAAACGCTCATTTTTTGGGGATTGGAAAATTTTTTCATGTGGTATTATTTCCTTAAAACTTTGATCTACACTAATCAAAGAAAAAAAGGCTTTCCTTTCAACCATTTTCCCATTAAGGAAAAATTTTTGTATATAAGGATAAATATGCTCTTCTTTGTCCATTATTAAAATTTTTTTGTCCATCCATTCATATATGGTCTTCAATGAATTTTCATATTTATCGGGAAGATTAATTCTAACAAAATTATAGGGATTTCTTTTTAAATATTTATTCTTTAGATCTTTATCTATTTCATCAAATGGAAGGGTTAAATAATCATCCAAAGGGTTCAATTCATTTGAATATCCAATTCCCCTGAACTTTTTTAATTCAACCATTAAACAATTATATTTAGTTTCTCCCTTAAAAATTTTCTCTCTTCTTCACTCATTTTCAAGAATGTAAAAACCTCATTAAAATCAATTTCCTCAAAAAAAACATATTTCAAAGATATGTATAAAAGAAATTCATCCCATGTAAGATCACCTCTACCAAGGTCCCTCTGTACTACTGATGATATATAATTCAAGAAATCCTTCGTCTTTTTCTTTATTCCAATTGACGCCCTCTCCTCTGTCATAATTCCCAAAATACATAAAAATATAAAAAACTTTTTTTTATACTTTTTATAAAAATTATACTTTTTATATAACAAAATATATATATCTAATTACCATACCATTTTTGAGGGTGATAACTTGAAGCTTTTAGCTTTGATATTGATAATTCAGGTAATATTATTAAGCGGAATGAATCTAAGCTATGCCCAGACAGTTTCAGTTAATATGCATACGAGTGTAGGCGCAAATGCAACACAAAATTTGACAGAAATGCTAAATAGATTGACATTTGTAATAAATGCTATTGCAATATCAATACTTTCTATTTTATGGATTTGGGAAGGATTGTTTCTTTTCTTCCATAAGGATGATAGGGAAGGCATATTGAAATTCAAACACGACCTACCAATAATGATCATTGCATCTGTAATAATATTAGGTGCTTCTGTAATAGTAAACATCATTGGGTTTATAGCTCATGGATGATTGGTGTTAAAATTGCTTGATATACAACAGCTAGTAAATTCAATACTTGCAGCATTTTTCACTGCTTTTAATGATATATTGATTGCCGCAGCCACATTGATATGGAAATTTCTTATTTTTCAATTCTTAAATCCCGCTGTTTCCTTTCCATCAGTACTTAATAATGGTAAAATTCCATCATTAAATCCAGTATGGATATCAGGAAATGCATATGGGTATGGCATGGTAGCACAAATAGGAATGGATTTTTCAGTAAACATTAGCGTAATTGTACTCAATTATGTTGTGGCGCCATTCTTCTCAATAATGCTCATTCTTGCTGGACTTTCATATCTTTTTAAACATACATTTCAAATAAATGAAAAACTTAGCGAATATATACCAAGAATATTTTTAAGTGTAATATTGGCCTACTTTTCTATTTATATTGCTGATATTACTATGCAGTTTGGAAACGTTATTTATTCATTCTTTTACTCGGGTCTCCATATTGTATGGAATGGATCTCCATCACCAGTTTATGGATTAAAAAATCTATCTGACTGGCCATGGAATTATTTTCAAAATTTTAATATAACGATATATTCCACCAATGGATTTATAGAATTTCTTGTTCTAAATACTCTCATTGGAGTAATGTTCATTTTTCTTATTGTTCTCGTGATGAGAATTATATGGATCTATTTTTTTATTATTATTTTACCAATAGGTTCCTTATTTCTTATGCATCCAAAAACTGAATTAGTGGGTAAAAGAATTTGGATGTCTTTCATTGACAGAGTTTTTGAACTATGCTTTATGGCTCCATTGCTTCTTTTATTGATATTTATTCAAGATCCTCTTTTCTGGTCGGGGATTTTTGCAGTTTCATTAATGGTACCATATGTTGTTTCATTTTCATTATCCAAAATGGGATATCCAAGAACAATATCATTTTTCCCAAGGGTATTATTTTTTGAAAGCGCAAATATTGGAAAAACAAGCGTTAAAACAATTTCAAACAGTATTTCAGGAAATTTTTCATTGCTTCCAAAAAATAGCGGAGAAAATAAGTCATGATAAGTGTAGATGTTCCAGAACAAATAGGTTCAGAAAATTCCATTGGCCCATTCACATTTTCACAGTTAATAAGAATACTTTTTTATTCATTTCCAATAATCATTTTTTCTATTTATGTATCCATAGTATTTCTACCCATAATATTATTACCGGTTATTCTCGTTTGGAAAAAATATAATCAATATGATCTTGACATCTTTTTAATTAAATCTATTTCATGGAAATTGAATTCGAAGAGAAGAAAAAGAAGCACAATAATTGATTTAATAGATTTTAAAACTAATTCAAGAAATGCTACGGTTTGGGAATATTATGAAGGATATATGTGTGCGCTTGAATCATCTGGTATAAGTATTGATTTCGTAGAAGAAAATGAGAAAAAAAATATTTATGAGCAATTTAATAAATTTCTAAATTCAATAGATTTTGGTTTTTCAATATACATTTATTCATATAGAGATAGGAAAGATATGATAATAGATCAAGAAAATAAATTTCTTAAAATAGTCGCAGAAAGTCAGAAAAATTTATTTGAATATTATAATAACAGGGTGTTTAAGAAAAAATTTATCATTATATTAACACTAAAATTCAATGAATTTAAAATTAATTCTCAGGTAAACATTAAAAAAGCATCTGAGATATTAAATGAAAGGACTGAATTATTTGTTAATTCACTATCTGCATTAAATTTAAAAATTAAAAGATTGCAGTTTTATGAATATAGTGAAATTTTTAATTACTTATGGTGATTAAATGGAAAAAAATAATTTTCTATTTATTTTAATTCTCTCTCTGGTATCAAGTTCTTTAATATTTTTGTTTGGGATTTTTCTGTGGGGAATATTTTTTATAAATGCATCAGCATATCTTTATTATTTATTAATAAACAATAAGTTAAAGATAACGATTTTAAGTGTTTTGTTTATTTCATTATTTTACATAATTTTACCAGTTCAATACTTTTTATTTTTTAATACCTTATTAATGTTGTTCATTTTATTGGATTTATTTATAAAGGAGGTAAAAAATGGATGAATATGAAATAATTTATTCAAAGGACAGAATAAGGGTAGGCAAATATAACTATTTTGTAGTTTTAAGCAAAGAACTTCCAAAAACGATTAACTTTGGAATCTTAAAGGATTTTTTGACATCAAATCATTCTATTGATATTTCTATAAATGTATTGCCAATGGACGATTCCAAGATGATTGAGCTATTTGACATTGAAAATGAAACACTAGAACCAGAATTAAAATATATTAAGGATTTTTCATCAAGAAAAAGAAAATTAGAAAGAAAGATATTAAGTACAAGAGCGCTAGAAGAATATGTTATATCAGGAAATGGGCATATTTATCGTTTTTCATTATCAATTTATTCAAAATCTGAAAGTGAAGAAAAAGCCAAAAATTCATATAATTATGTAATATGGGAATTAAAGAAAAATCTTTTTAGCTATATGAATCCAATTTTTGAATTGAAAAATTATTTTTACAAGCTTTTACCGATTGACAAAAATGATGGAAAAAACTCACAATTTATACATACACATGCACTTGGAACTCTTTTTCCATTTTTGGTTGATTATGTTAACATGGAAAATGGTATTTTTTACGGTATAAATGATAAAAATTATACTCCTGTTATTTTCAACAGATGGGAATTTCCTTCCAGTCATTCTATTATTTCAGGCACAACAGGATTTGGTAAATCCTATTTTGTAAAGCTTTCAATCATTAGAGAACTGATAGCTGATAGATCTACAAGAATCTATATAATTGATCCATTAGGTGAATATACAAATTTAGTAAAAATGCTTGGTGGCGAAACTGTAGAAGTAGGAATGAAAGGTAATGAAATAAATATTTTTGAACTCGGAAATGAAAAGAATATAGAAGAAAAGATCTTAAGGCTTAGAACATTATTTTCAATACTTCTTGATTTGACAAAAAATGATCTTGCATTGATAGATGCCGCATCAACCATGATTTATTTGAAGAAAAAAGAACCCACAATTTCAGATTTTATTGATATTTTAAAAACGTTCAATGATGAAAAGTCCATTGAAATATCTTATCTTCTTGATAAACTAATATCTGGATCATTAAAATCTTTAGATTCAAAAACATTTTTGAAACTTGATAAAAATATAGTATCATTTGATTTAACTAATATAAATGATGAATTTATGACCTTTTATATGGCAATGATTTTGGATTTCATATATGGTAAAATATCTTCAGATTACGAAAAAAAAATAGTCATAATTGATGAAACATGGAAATTATTAAAAAATGAATATGCATCTGCACTTATAGACACTCTTTTTAGGCACGTTAGAAGATGGAAATGCAGTATGAATGTCATTTCCCAAAAGGCTGATGATTTTCTTACAACACCATTCGGTAGATCAATTATGAATAATGCATTATTCCACATAATTTTTAAACATGGATATATAAGTGATGAAATGCAATCATTTTACAAATTCACTAACGCAGAAGAAAATTTTATTTTAAATGTAGAAAAACCTAACATATCAGGATATTCGCAGGCATATTTCATATCACATCCCCTAAGATTTCCATTAAGAATTATTGCAACTAGGGAAGAGAATGAAGTAATAACAACGAACCCTGATGAATTAAAAAAATTAAAAAACATTTAAATGATGGTTTATATCTAAAAGCAATGATTGATTTTGATATTTATTCATATTTTTACGATCTTGTAAAACAGATACCTGAAGGAATGATTACTACATACAAATCTCTTGCAAATGCTCTAGGAGATGTAATAGCCTCCAGAGCAGTTGGTCAAATGCTTGCAGAAAATCCACAACCTATCGTAATTCCATGTCATAGGGTAGTCAAAAGCGACGGAACAATAGGTGGTTTTACGCATCTTGAAGGAATTAACAAAAAAATTGAGTTATTAAAAGATGAAGGTATAAAAATAACAAATGGAAAAATTGAAAATTTTGAAAATTTAATATTTAATGATTTCAAAACCGATTATCCTCTTAAAAGGATAAGAGAAAAGGAGAAAGAATTAATAAACAATATCTCTAACAGTGACATGGAATTTGAAAAAATTGTTGCAATTGATGCATCATATCAGGGAAGAAAAATATTCCTTTCATTTGTTTACATGGATGAAAAATTGAATATTTTGGACATTAAAAATTTTAAGGATGTTGTTAATTTTCCATATATACCTACATATTTTTCATACAGAGAAGGAAACGCAATATTGAAACATTATACTGGAAAAGATCTTTTATTGCTTGATGGGAATGGTATGATTCACCCAAGGGGTATTGGTCTAGCTACATATGTAGGTATATTTGCAAATGTACCATCAATAGGGATTGCAAAATCGCACCTTTATGGAATTCTTAAAAATAACATGGTATTTTCTGGGGAAAAGCAGATAGGCTGGGTAATTCAAAACAAATATATTTCTCCAGGGAATAATATTTCACTTAAAAAAACGTATGAAACTATAAAAAAATTATTTGAATATGGTGATCCAATAAAATTTGCACATAATTTTTCAAATAAATTCAAGGAATTAGAACTGCAGCAGCAATAACAGTTGTCCATTCCCCGGACTTTTCAACCGTTGCACTTGAAACAACATTCTGTGTTAAAAGTATCCTATCATCAAGAGCCCAAGTTTGATTACTTTCATCCCATATTAGGTGTTGATCTATACCCATTGTTGATGCGAGCATTTCTGCAGCAAGATCTTCAGCAAATTCACCTGCTATTTTATCAGTTTCACCGAAACTATGATGTTCACTAAGATATCCATAAAGATTTCTATCCTTTGGTATTGCAAGTCCAACTGCAGCTGAAATTAATCTGTTTAATTCATCACTGGAATTTTTTGCAAGTACTACGAAGAGTATCTGGCCCGGTTTTAAATAGGTCAATCCTTCTTCTTTTGTAACAATTTCAGAATTAGGAGGAAATATTGAACTTACCTCCACAAGGTTGAACTGTGCAATTCCAGCATCTCTCAATGCCTGTTCAAATGATCCAAGTCTTGATTTATGCCTTCCTACACCCTTTGTAAAAAAAACTTTGCTTGGTATTATGGTAAACATTCAACTTTCCACCTTTGTTACTTCTTGTGCATTTTCCTCAATCTTTTCGCTTACATCTGTGCCTCTTTCAATAATAAGATGTGAAACCTTCTTTGGATCTAAAACCCTCTGCAAATAATCAAGCGCGATAAATGCTTGGTTAGGATCACCACATGTGTAAATATCAAGAGTCACAAGCTCATGTTCAGGCCATGTATGAAAAGATAAATGGGATTCTGCAAGCAAAACAATACCGCTACAACCCATAGGCCTGAACTGGTAATAATCAGAAGATATCTTTGTCAGTTTTGCATACTTCACGGTATCTTCAAAAATTGGTTTCATCTGTTCAACATACGTAATCTTCTCTCGATCAACGCCGTAAAAATCCGCGATTATATGAATTCCCACGGCCATCTTCGGCATCCTCCATATTTACTATTCACCTCCAATGTGAATACAGAAAAGGTTGAAAAAAACATCGTATTTGAACTTTATCCCTATTATATCCAATTTTAAAACTTGAAATAAAGATTATTAAGTCCAGCGGCTTATCATCTTTCAATGGAATTGGAAGAAAAAATTAAAAGTTTGCAAAAAGAAATTTCTCCCATTATTGAAAAAAGGATAAAAGAATTTGATGAAATGAATAGAAAAGATGATCTTGATTGGTTTTCTGAACTGTGTTTTTGCATATTAACTGCAAACACTTCTGCTGAACTGGGATTAAGAATGCAGAAAAATTTAAGGCCTTTGGAATTTGCAACTTTAAATGAATATGAACTTTCAATGAAATTAAAAGAACTTGGATACAGATTTTATAATACAAGGGCAAAATACATTCGGGAGAATCAAAAATTTTCACATACAATAAAAAAAATAATTTTAGAAAAAAAAGATATTGAGAAAAGGGAATGGCTTGTTCAAAACATTAAGGGTTTAGGTTATAAGGAATCATCACATTTCTTAAGGAATGTTGGGTACAAGAATTTTGCAATAATCGATAAGCATATCTTTAATTTAATGAAAAAATATGGCATTACAAATGAAATTAAAATAACAGAAAAAAATTATGTTTTGCTGGAGAATGAACTTAAAAAAATAGCGGATAAGCTTGGTATGGATCTTGCCCGTTTAGATCTTTATTTATGGTATATTGAAACTGGGAAAGTCATTAAATAAGTTTTATATAAGTAATAGATATATCTATGGAAAAGCGATCGATATGATTGAAATTGATAATGTAACTAAAATTTACAGTAGGCGAGATCCACCGGCAGTTAACAATTTAAAGCTAAATATTGAGAATAGTTAAATTCTTGGATTGGTGGGTTTGAATGGTGTTGGCAAAACAACTACAATAAGGATGATTGCGAGTATTTTACTTCCAACATCAGGAAAAATAAGTGTTGATGGTTTTGATGTGATTAAAGAAAAAGTTAAAGCATCATATAATGTGGGTTGGATCCCAGAAATCCCGAATTTTGAGCCAAATGCAAAGCCGCTTTCGCTGATGAGATATTATGCTGTTTTTACAGGAACAATGAAAAGGAAATGGATAAAAAGATTGAAGAATTGCTTGATATGGTAGGGCTATCAAATGACTTTAAAAAAAAATTGAGGGAATATTCTCAGGGTATGAAAAAAAGGTTTGCAATAGCAGAGTCATTAATCAATGACCCAAAAAATGTTCTATTCGATGAAACTCTTAACGGTCTTGATCCGGAAGGTGTTAAGTTTGTTAGAGATCTCATTATCTATTTAAAGTCAAAGCAAAGAAGCAATTTACTATCATCACATATTCTTACTGAAATAGAAAATCTTGAGGACAGGGTTGCAATAATAAGCCACGGAAAATTGATCAAGATTTTGACAAAATCCGAGCTCGGGAATCTGGGCAAAATGAAAATATATATATAGAAATAATGAACTGAAATGATTTTCGAGAGAATATTAAAAATATACTTTCAAAATATGGGACAGTTGAGTATCTTGATGGTCATATAATGCTAACAGATCTTAATGTAAAAGAAACTGAAATACCTGAGATTTTGAATGATCTCATTGCAAATAGATTGAAGGTAAGAAAGTTCGAGCCTGCAGGTTAATCACTTGAAGAGTATTTCTTTAAATTAATAGGTGAGAAACAATGAAACCTATATCCTATGAAATCAAGAGAACAATGACGAGCAGGTTTGTGATTATGCTGATCATTGCAATAGTGGGATTATCCTCAACTGCTTGCTTATGAAAATGCATTATCATCCAATTCATCGAATGTTCCTACTGTACCTTAGGCAACATATGGATATTTTTTAAACAACAATAACTTAACCATGGTTGCATATGTGCATAATGGTTATGGAAATCCTGTAAGGAATGTTGTTGTATACTATCAATACAATGGCTCAGAATACCGTGCAGTATCATCATCAAGTGGTTATGCAAATGCAACATTCCCTATAAAATATATAAATCAGATCCAGGTGCATGTAAATTATACTTATACCAGTTTCGGAAATAAAATTGAAACACCATCTGTAGCATATACAATAAATACACAAATGAAATATTCAGGTCTTGAGATATATCCTGGCATCTTTAATGTACAAAATTCAAGCAGGATAGGTGCACTTGCAATCTACGTTGGTGAGAACGGAAGCTCATCGCCTTATCTGAGTTTCATATTTTTTGCTACAAATTCAAGTAAAGGAATTCCTAACACTTTTTATGCATATTACTACAATTTTACTTTAATATCAATAGAAAAGATATACCCACAATTACATGATCTCACACATAGTAAAATCACAGGGGGCACTTCTAGGAGCAGCCATAGGCATCTTTATAGTCATGGATCTGTACTGGGAAATTATTCCTATGGCAGTAATATCCGCTCTAGGGATATCATTAAGTAGTTCCGCATATGTAATATTGAATATATTATTCGATTATGTCAGCTACTCCTCGCTAAAGCTTCGGAGCTTGTTGCTGGTCTCCTGCTCCACCCGTGAGCGGAGTTTCATTGA
>JBMFTB010000004.1:0-47669 GCA_049967255.1 Thermoplasmata archaeon | reverse complement strand
AAAAGTAAGAGAACTGGATGAAAAATTAGGAACAAATATATTCCCTAAAAATCGGAGTTAAGGTCAGGAAATAAATAGGTTTGAAAATGAGGGAAAATTAGCAAGTTTCTTTGGCATAGTACCATCAAATAGGGATTCATCAAGCATAACACAGAGGGGACGCATGTCAAAAGAAGGTGCAAGTACAGCCAGATGGGCACTGTCGATTGCAGTAACAACAGTTATGAGGTATAACGAACCAATAAGTAAATATTATCATTATGAAAAAGAGAGAAAGAAATCCGGGAAAAAGGCTTATGTATTAACAATGCGAAAGCTGTTAAGGATGATCTATCATATGTTGAAGACAGGAAAGGATTGGAAATACGAAATTGAATCCTTGACAGAATTAAAATGGATGAATCTGAATGAATGATCATAAGAGATATGGCTTGCTGAATTGCTTAGGATCGATTGATGAAATCATCTTGTATTTGAGTGCAAGGTTTCTCTCCGGCACACTGAATTATCAGAATGCACGAAAAGCGCTTATATGTGTATGTGTGTGTGAGGGAAACAGGCAAGCTCAATATCTCCGATAAAAATATAAGGGAGATGGTAATAATGTAGATTGAAAAAAGCCAGCTTGAAAATTTACATATGTATTGATCATATCCTTTATTTCATTGACGTATGGATCTATTTTTGATTGCTTTTTATTTCTTTTAGGGTATCTGGGAATTTCATTACTCTTAGCATATTTCCTAGCGGTCTTTCTGTCAATGTTCAATCTTCTTGAGATTTCAGATATGCTCATTCCATGGTCATATAATTCACGAATCATAAGCCAATCCTCCTGGGATAACAAATTTCCACACCTCCAATATGGGTAAATGGGTGGGGGAATTTAAATTGCCATATATGGGGAATTTTAAACTGCCGAAAATGGGGAAAATTTAACTGCCATTTACACCGCAACACATAAAGATTAAGAATAACAGGAGAAAACAGATATTGAAATTGCAGAAGAAATACAGGAAGCTAAGGAACATGAGGGAGGCCTTCCTGGATAAGGTATCGACTGCGATAGCCAAGCAGTACGATACCATCATCATGGAGGACCTGAATGTTCAGGGGATGATGCAGAATCATCATATAGCGAAGAGCATAGGTGATGTATCCTTCTATGCCTTTAAAGAAAAGGTTGAATGGAAGGCTATAAAATATGGTAAGAACATCATTGAAATAGGCAGATTCGAACCATCATCTAAGATATGTTCTAAATGCGGTAACATAAAACATGATCTCAAACTGTCCGATAGGATATACCACTGCAATGTCTGTGGATTGATAATGGATAGGGATCTCAATGCATCAAAAAATATAAAGAAAATAGGATTGATAAAAGTAGGGCTGGTGCAGTCCGAATCTACGCCTGTGGAGATCGCTACATCGGGCTTGTATGGGATATATCCGTACAGGCAGAGGTCGGTCTATGAATCAGGAAGCTCCGATGCTTCAGCTGAGGAGTAGCTCACAAATTATGAAAGGAATGCGTATTTATAATCCCTAGGAGGATTGAAATTCTCCTTTATCGCCCTTGGCGTTACCCATCTTATAAGGTTCCATTTGCTTCCTGCTTTATCGTTTGTACCTGATCCCCTTGAACCACCAAAGGGCTGTTGGTTCACAACTGCACCCGTTGGCTTATCATTAATGTAAAAATTACCAGCTGCATCCCTTAGCTTTTTCTCTGCAAATATTATTGCTTCCCTATCTCTAGCAAATATTGATCCTGTTAGACCATATATGGATGTTTTGTTGCAAATATCCAGTACTTCAGGGAACTTTTCATCCTTATACATGTATAAGGAAAGCACAGGGCCAAAAATTTCATCTCTCATAGTAATAAATTGTGGATCTTTTACCTTTATTATTGTTGGTTCTACAAAAAAACCCTTTGAATCATCACATTTACCACCGTATATAATTTCCGCCTTATCGGATTTTTTTGCAATATCAATATAATAGCTTATTTTTTTAAAAGATGATGAATCAATTACAGCATTTATGAAATTTGAATAATCCGTTGGAGGACCCATCTTTATTGTTTTAAGATCGTTAATCATTTCAGTAACTATTTGATTCCAAAGGGATTCCGGTATATATGCCCTTGACGCTGCTGAACATTTCTGCCCTTGATATTCAAACGCCCCTCTCAACAATGCTACCTCTGTTTCCTTAACATCAGCTGATTGATGGACAAAAACAAAATCCTTTCCACCACTTTCACCTACAATTCTTGGATAAACTTTGTAGTTCTGAATATTTTCACCTATCACTCTAAAAAGATGCTGCAAAGTTATTGTTGATCCCGTAAAATGTAAACCTGCAAGATTTGAATTCTTTAATATGTAATCACCCATTTTTGAAGAATCTCCAGGTAGAAAATTTATTATGCCATCAGGCAGGCCTGCTTCTTTTAATATCTTGTATAATAAGTAATTTGAATATACAACTTGTGATGGTGGTTTCCAGATCACAACATTCCCCATCATAGCGGGAGCCGTGGGCAAATTGCCATCAATGGAAAGAAAATTGAATGGCGGAATTGCAAAAACAAACCCTTCTAAGGGCCTGTAATCCATTCGGTTGAGAGTTCCAGTCGAGGAATAGGGTTGGTCCTCAAAAATTTCCTGTGCGTAATAGGGATTGAATCTCCAGAAATCTATTAACTCTGCTATATCTATTTCTGCCTGATAGGGATTTTTTGAGTGAACAAGCATAACGGCAGCATCCATCATATACCTGTATTTCTTTGATAATAATTCAGCAGCCTTTAGAAATATCGAAAGTCTATGATCCCATGGCATTTCAGCCCATTTTTCTCTGGCTTCTAATGCCTTTTCAATTGCAAGGTCTGCTTCTTCCTTTCCTGCTTTGTAATAGGTTCCTATTGATTGATCCTTTTCATGGGGCAATATGCATTTTCCTGAATCATCAGTTTTTATTTCTTTTCCACCTATGATTAGAGGAATTTCCACATAATCGTTTAAAATCTTATCCATTTCTTCCTTTACTTTTTCTCTTTCTTCACTTCCCTTTGAAAAGGAGAGTACTGGCTCATTTTGAGGATATGGTATTTCTGTCTTCATTTAGATCACCGATATGTTTGATAATGCATATTAATTATTTAAAATTGACTTACAAAGAATATAAATAATGGATTAATAATCTAGAAGTGTGTATAAACATCTGAAAAAAGAATGGGGAGTAAGCAGTGTAATTGCAAATATTTTAATGATCCTAATTACATTTTTATTAACAATAATGGTTCTTTTTTACGCTTTCAATATTATGTCTATTAACAGGGTTAATAGCTCAAATAATTATCTTTTTGGAATGCTAAATGAAAATGGGGATAATGTTAGTGTAATTATAACGCACGGTTCTATAGGCACTCCGTTTACCATAGAGTTGAGCTCAAATTCATACATTTTCTCCTATACTTTGAATATGTTCAAAAACGTTTCAATCATAAAAGGATCCTATAATTCAATAAATTTCAGTATAAAAATTTACGATATGAACCATAACCATTTGCTGGATGGAGGCGATATTATTTATTTTAATAATTTAACAGCACAGGAACTGAGCCAATTTAAATTGATGATTATCTACAACAATAACGTAGTTTTGTCCATGGGTCTCTAATCAATAATGTTAAAATATTTGGATATTATATAAGGTAAAGCAAAAGGTGTTATTAGGTATGGTATCTTTCAAGATTGTTATCTCGGATCCAAAAACTGGTAAAAGCTTCCAGAAGGACCTGGAAGAGCAGAATTCGGATGCACTTATTGGGAAAAAAATAGGAGATATTATAGATGGTTCCATTTTTCAAATGGATGGATATAAACTAAAAATCACCGGCGGTACTGATAAGGATGGTTTTCCAATGTCACCATCAATACCGGGTGGTGTAAGAAAAGCAGTTTTATTAGCAGAAGGATTCGGTTTTCATCCAAAAAGGAAGGGAATGAGGAAAAAAAAGTTGTTAAGGGGAAATACGATTACTCCTGAAATAGTCCAGATAAATACAATGGTTATTGAATATGGCCAAGCACCATTAGAAAAAAATGAGAGCAATGAAGGAAAAGCATGACTGTAATGCCTAAACAACCTGAAGTAAACATCGGAATGGTAGGACATGTTGACCATGGTAAGACAACATTGACAAAGGCTCTAACTGGAACATGGACAGATACATACAGCGAAGAGATAAAAAGGGGGGTTTCAATAAAGCTTGGTTATGCCGATGCTGCTTTTTACATTTGTAGGGAGAATGGAAAAGAGAGATACGTTTCATCTGCAAATTTAAAATGTGATGGTGATCTGGAACTAAAGAGGGTTGTTTCTTTCGTTGATTCCCCAGGCCATGAAACATTGATGGCAACCATGCTTTCAGGAGCGGCAATAATGAATGGTGCACTTTTACTTATTGCCGCAAATCAAAAATGCCCTAGGCCTCAAACAAGGGAACATTTAAAAGCTCTTGAAATTGTAGGCGTTTCTCAAATTGTTATTGTCCAGAACAAAATAGATCTTGTCACGGATGAAAGGGCAAAAGAAAATTATAATGAAATAAAAGAATTTGTAAAGGGTACAATTGCAGAAAATGCACCTATTATACCAGTTAGTGCACATCATGATGCAAATATAGATGTACTCATTGAAGCAATTGAAAAGGTAATAGAAACACCAGAATTTGACCCAACAAAACCAGCAAGGATGTATATTGCAAGATCGTTTGATGTTAACAAACCGGGCACACCGCCTGATAAACTTCAAGGAGGGGTTATAGGAGGATCTCTTATACAGGGAAAATTCAGGATAGGGGATGAAATAGAAATTTCACCAGGCTTTCAGATAACAAAGGGAAGAAAGGTTGTTTGGGAACCTATCTATGCTGATGTTGTATCATTGTTTTCAGGTGGAAGGAGCTGGGAAGAGGTAAAACCTGGAGGGCTTGTGGCCATAGGAACAAAGCTTGATCCTGCGTTGACAAAGGCGGATGGACTCATAGGAAGAATGGCAGGAAAGCCTGGGACATTACCGGAACTCCAGAGTGAACTAACAATAGATGTGCATTTGCTGGACTATGTTGTAGGTCATACTGAAGAAATTAGGGTGGATAGAATAAGAACGGGAGAGGCTTTAATGTTAAGCGTAGGTACAACAACAACGGTTGGAAATGTAAAAAGTGCAAGGACGGATTCTGTCGACATAACCTTAAAATACCCTGTTATTGCAGAATCTAAGCAAAGGATAGCAATCGGGAGAAGAATACAAAATAGATGGAGATTAATAGGTTACGGCATAATCATATAGAGTCAAGCTTTAGCTGCGTTTTTTTATTGATTGTATATTTCTGGATGTTGAATGTCTTTATCACCATTTGTGTTAATATTTCCATAAATTCTTCGTTGTAATCCTTTTTTGGAATATAAGCAGGCATGTTCTTGCTAACAGGTATACCCATGGATTCAAAGACCTCTATCGCACCTTTTCTATCATCGCCATAAACTCTTTCCGCAAATTCAGGCTTGGATGCATTACACCTATCAATTTCATATTTCAATATTGGTCTTTTGAATAATTTATTTAAGACAAAAACACAAAGATCTCCTGATTCAGGATGTTCAGAAATGAATTCACTCATTATTTCATAAATGTTCTTTTCCTCAATCTTCAGGACAGCGTAAATTTTTGATGGCTGAATCTCCTTTTCCTTCAGAATATTCATGTCCCTTAGTGCCTGCAAATAACCTGTAAGTATTAACCTGTGAATCTTGATTCCTTCCTTTTCAAGCCTCTTTGAAATAGAGGAAATGCTCATTTCCTCCTGATTAAGTATTTCAATGATAGCTTCGCGAAGAGTTTTACATATTTCTTTCTGATCCATTGGAACATCAGTAAAGGCATATTGTAATAACAGGTTATAATTTTTTCTTCGAATTTTTTCCTAACATCCTATGAAAAAATTTATTGATATAGAATTATTATCATTAAATATGCGCATATTCAAGAAAAAAAATGATTTGAAAATACTAGAAAATTATGTGCTTCAAACTGAAAAAGTTAAGGATGGTTCAAGATTTTTAATTGAAGTATATGATTATCTGCTTAACCTTAATTATGACAAACTTGATGAGGTAACAAAAAAGATTGAAAACATTAGAAGTGATGTGATTGCAATCTCAAAGGAAAATGAATTGAATTTGTACAAGGGTATCCTTTTCCCCACTGACAAATATATATTTGTTACACTCACTGAAAGCATTGAACGTGTTATGGAGAAAATTATTCAAACAGTCAGGGCAATTTACATAAGACCCATGCCATTGCCTGGTGTAAATTTCCTTAAGGATATAAATTTCAAGAACTACCTGGAAGATACCATTCGTACTACTGACCTTTTATATGATGCAACTAAAAGCCTTTTCAATGATGAAAAAAATACTGTTGATATATGTCACTCTATATCAGATTTGGAACAAAAAATTGATGACATAAAGTTAAAAATGCTTAAAGATCTTCATAAAATGGAAAAGGAGCTTGAAGTTTTCACCATCCTTCAGATTGAAAACATAATTCATAGAATAGATGAAATTAGTGATAGCGCCGAAGATGCTTCTGATATAATAATTCTTATGCATTCCTTGCAATCGGAATGATTTAAAGAAAATCTTCAAGCGTCCCCTTTTTTGTTTTCTTTTTTTCATTATCAAAAAGGGTTGTTTGTTTCTTTCCTGTAATTAAGGCATTTTGATCCAGCTCAAATACCTCAGTTATTCTTGAAAGTGTTTCTGCAAGCCTCCTAGCATAGTATTCATAATCTGGTTTTTTTGTAAATACCCTTCCACTTATATAAGGTTCAACTTCCTGTGGACTTTTTCTGTCGTTTACAACAATCCATGAAACTTTCATACCCGGAATGAACTCATATCCTAGCTCCTGCATTTTTTTTGCTGCCTGGACATTTGGCATAGAATCCGGATTCTTATATTCCTTTGTGTCTCTTACGCTTCTGGAAATGACAAGCTTTTCTATGGGGACATTTCCCTTTTTAACCTGATCTATCACTTCCTTGGATCTTTTCTTTGCCTCGTCAAGTTTTCCATCTAGTATTAGATGGAATATTTCCATTAAAATCTCGCTCTGTAAATCAAAACTATCTGTCCTCCTTGTCTCATAACCCCTAACAACTATTTCGCCACTCTCCTCAACAGGATAAACAACTTTCCCTACATACCTTTTCTTTGCACCATGGGAAAAAAATGGTTCAAGAATCTGCTGAAATTCAAAAATTAGATCCTCTTTTTTTGATATTTCATCTGCAATTTCATTCCCGAATTTTATACTTTCTTCAAGATTTGGTTTGGGAGAAAGGAAAAAAACACTATCTGTATCTCCATAAACTACTTTGATACCTTTTTCTTCCAAATCCTTTATTATACTTTTAACTGTTTCCCTTGCAAACGCAGTAATGCTGGACCCTATTTCTTTGTTTGTGAACCTGTAAAATGATGAGGCAAAAACACCGTAAAAAGAATTCATCAAAATTTTTATAGCCTGCTGGAGACCATTGTAATACCTTTTCATTTCACCTTCTGCACTTTTCATCTTTTTCTTTATTTCATCCCTTTGATTCATTAAGTTATTCAATATCTTAGGAACAAGTCCCTCCTTAACATCCTTTGAAAGGAATCTTACGCCGGATGGACTAACAATTGTTCCATCCTTACTAATTGTTGTGAAACATATATTATACTTTATTATTATTGAAGGGTACATTGATTTAAAATCTAAAACACATACCCAATGGTATAGACCTGGCTCAATTGTATGTACATATCCACCCTCTATTCTTTCCTCTTCTTCCTGGGACATCATAAGGGGAACTCCAATGTTATTCCTATCCGCTTCCCTTATCAGGATGGAATCTATCAATGTAGATGCACCTGAATTCATAACATCATCCATGGGCAATTTTGAAACGGTTGACAGATCCTGGTATTTTCTCAGAACTTCTATTTTTAATAAAATCTTCAAAGCAAGTACAGCATCGTTAACACAATATTCAACAACCTTTTCCCTGTCTCTTAACCATTCATCGTCCATTTTTGACCTATCAACATCAAGCTTTTCTTCACCCAATAGTTCCTTTGCTACAGCATTTAATGTTTCCTGTTTTGGTTTCAATTCCCTTTTTACATTCCACCATGCATCAGCAACAATTCTTCCATGCACACGCCAGAATTGGCCCATAATCCTCATAGGTTCAGATCCATCCCTACCAATATGAAAGCCCATTTTCAAATCCCTTGCAAGATCTATTATATATGGAAGATCATAACCATCTATGTTGTAACCTGTTATAACATCAGGGTCCTCTGATATGATAATTTTTTCAAGCTCCCTTATTATGGATTCATTATCATTGCCTAAAATAGACCTTGTTTTGATTTCACCATTGTGGTATATTGCAATACCTACAGTATAAATTTTCTTTTCCTTTATAGAATTTTCAATATCAAGTGATAAAATTTTTAAATCGGGCATAAATGGATCCACGTTTGTTATTGTTTCTGCATCAATAACAATATCCACATTATATCTGTTATTCTTAATCTCTTTTCCTTTTACAACTACACAAGAACCAATATCAAGATCATACATAAATCTGTGGTGGAAAGGAATATCTGCAGCTAGAACCTGACATTTTTCCTGTGCAATCTTCCTGTAATTTGGAACCTTCCATGGTCCGTGAAGTACTACCTTCTTACATTTTTTTATTTGTCCAGAAACCCATAGATCCTTATCATCTATAGATATTATTTCAGGATCGTTTTTTAGCGTATTTATCAAATCTTCAGGCGGTTCAACAATATAAAAATAGGGCCTGAAATTTTTATACCTTATTACTATACTTTTATCATTATCGGTCTTACCGAAAAGTTCCATGACTACGTTTTTTTCGTCCGATCTGTCGTAAGAACCGGATAATATCCTTAACTTATATTCCATAATAAAAACATATTATAGACATTAATTAAATTTTCTTGAGGTGTATTAAAAAAATTTATATTCACTTAGCAATTCAATGACATATGATTCTTGAAATAAATGGATGGGAGGTAAACATTAAATTTTCAGCATCACATTTTATACCATATCATGGAAAATGTTCAAGGCTCCATGGACACGATTATGGCATTAGGATAAGAATAGATGGTGATATGAATGAAGATCATATGGTAATAGATTTTATTGAATTAAAAAATGCCTTAAGATCCATCGTTGAGGAATTGGATCACCATGTCCTAGTTCCAAAAAAATCTAGCATTATGTCCGTTGAAGAAATTGAGGCGAGGGTGATGGTATCTTTTGATGATAAGGAATACATATTCCCCGTTGAAGATGTATATTATGTTGATGTTGAAGTGGCAACAGCTGAAGAATTATCAAAATATATCCTTGATAAACTCTTAAAAAAATTAAAAATACCTGAAAACATAAAAAGAATTGAGCTTTGCCTTGATGAGGGCATGGGCCAAGGTGCATGCACGGAGGTGGTAATTGCAAGATGAAGGCTGTTGCTCTTCTATCAGGAGGGCTTGACAGTACTACCGCCCTTGCAATTGCAATATCAATGGGTTATGATGTATATCCAATTACTTTCCTATATGGCCAGAGGCATAAAAAGGAAATAGAAAGTGCTAAAAAGGTATCAAAACATTATGGTCTTAAGCTAAAGACAATAAAAATTGATTTGAAAAGCATAGGTGGAAGCGCCTTAACAGATAATTTTTCTGTTCCATTAAGGGAAAATTATGATGAAATAGGTACAGAAATACCTATAACATATGTTCCGGCAAGGAACACAATTTTCCTTTCGATTGCACTTTCATATGCAGAGACCATTGGAGCTGAAAAGATATTTATAGGTGTCAATACCCTTGATTATTCAGGTTATCCTGATTGCAGACCGGAATACATTGAAGAATTTAACAAACTTTCTAAACTGGCCACAAAGGTAGGCGTAGAGGGAAAGCCTATTCAGATAGTAGCTCCTCTGATAAATATGACAAAGGGTGAGATAATAAAGAAGGGTTTAGATTTGAAGGTGCCATATGAATTAACATGGTCATGCTATAGGGGTGAGGAAAAAGCCTGTGGCAGATGCGATTCTTGTATATTAAGACTGAAAGGGTTCATGGATGCTTCATCAGTTGATCCTATAGAATATGAACATTATCCAGAATTTTACAAGAAATATTTGGAGGGAAGGAAATGATTTTGGGACTATGTTACATATGTGGCAAACCTGCATCTCACACATGTAAACTTTGTGGTCGGCCCGTGTGCAATGATCATTACATTAGCTCTCTTGGTATTTGTACCAACTGCTATTTAAAGTACAGGCAATGATCTGAGCTGTTCTAGATCTGCTATGTAAAGATCTCTGATGTCTTGAATTCCATAGTATAGCATTGCCAATCTTTCAAGACCAAGACCCCAAGCAAGAACTTTTCCTTTTATACCCATTGGTTCTGTAACCTCAGGCCTGAATATACCTGCACCACCTAGCTCTAGCCAATTTCCATCCTTTAGAACATGTATTTCAAGACTTGGTTCTGTATAAGGAAAGTATGATGGCTTGAATTTTATCTGCTTGAATCCGAGACTGGAATAAAATTCTGAAAGCGTTCCTAACAACATAGAAAAATTGCTTCCTCTCTCCATCATTATACCTTCAATCTGATGAAACTCAGGAAGATGCGTTGGATCCATATTTTCTCTTCTGAAAACTCTACCTATTGTGAATACCCTTATGGTACTTTCATTCCTGTTGTCATAAAGATACTTCACTGAATTAACAGTGGTGTGCGTTCTTAAAAGAGCCTTTCTTGATGCCTCCTCCTGCCATAAATATTTCCATCCCCTTGAAATTCCATCACCATTTTCATGAACCCTTTTTATTTTTTCAAAGTATGGTGGTAGATCAAATACCCCATCTATGTAAAAAGTATCCTGCATATCCCTGGCTGGATGATCCTGTGGTATGTAAAGGGCATCCATATTCCAGAACGCGCTTACAACATATTTTCCATAAATTTCCCTAAAGCCCATACTCAAGAATATCCTCCTTACCTTTTCTATAAATTCACTCAAAGGGTGTTTCCTACCCATTTCAGGGTATGGGGCAAACATCCTAATGTCATATTTTCTTATTTCCTTATTTCTCCATACCCCTGTCTGTATATCCTCTGGTGAAATTTGCGTGATTTCTTCCCCTACTTTGAGTTCTTCATCGCTTATTCCAAGCCCGATTGCCGTGAGTATAAGTTCTCTTTCCACTTTTTCTTTCTTTTCTACCAGGTTTCTCTTCAAAAGCTGATTTATTTTTTCATTACTTATTTTATCAATGTTTTTTAAATACATCTCTGTTTCTGCTATTGTATCAATGACCTTATTCTCATCCAAAATGTATATTTTACCATCTTTAATTTCAATTCCCTTATTTTTAAGATGGGCAATGGCTAATGAAACAACATCCTTTCCTAAAATTTCTTTAAGCTGATCAATGCTCAATGGCCCTTTTTCTTTAATGATATTGAATAACCTTTTCTCAGGAAGACCCAATTCCAAAGCCCTTTTACCCTCATCACTGATAGCATATTTAGAAATTAAACTTTCATTTATTTTCAATGCACCTTTCATCTTAAGCCAGGATGCAGCATTCATTATTTCCACAAGCGAAAGCTTAATTTTATCAACAAGTTCATTTACTTTTGCTTTCCCACCAAGATCTTTTAATGTTTTTAAAAGGATCTTTTCGTTCCTGCTTAATTCCATAATACTTTTATAATGCAATATACTATTTTATATTTACTTTTAATTTTAAAAAAATTGAAAATTTGAAGAAAGAATTAATAACTCGTATTTTTTTCAATAAAACACAATGGACTTTAACAAACTTAAAAAGATGGAATTACCAAGGATCATTCTCGCGGGCCATGGGGCACTGGAAAAAATAGGTGATGTTTTAAGGGATCTAAAGATAAAAGGCAAGATCCTTATTGTAACAGGCCCGAAAACATCGGAAGTGGCAGGAAAAACAGTTGAAAGAATTCTGAAAAAGGATTACAAGGTTGAAATTTTCCTTACAGGTGATGCTACTGTAGAAAATGTGGAGCTTGTTAAAAAAAGAGCAGCAAAGAAGAGATTTAATCTGATCATAGGAGTAGGTGGAGGTACAAAAATTGATATAGCAAAAAAGGCAGCATTTGATATATCTCTGCCATTCATTTCTGTACCAACATCAGCATCTCATGATGGTGTTGCTAGCCCTAGGGCAACAATAAAAGATGGACTGAATACTGTGTCCTCTGAAGCATCTGTTCCTATATCAATTATTGCTGATACATCTATTATAGTAAAGGCGCCATACAGATATTTAATTGCAGGTGCGGCAGATGTAATAGCCAATTATACAGCTGTTAGGGATTGGGAACTTGCATACAAATTAAAGGGGGAGGAATTCTCAAGTTCCGCGTATGCTATTTCAAAATATACGGCTGAAGAAATGATCAATTATGCTCCAACATTGAAACCGAATGATGAGGAGTCCGTTTGGGTTGTTGTAAAAGCTATCATTTCCTCAGGCATGGCTATGAGCCTGGCAGGGTCTTCAAGACCAGCAAGCGGAAGCGAACACCTATTCACACACGCTGTAGAAACAATAGCACCAGGTAAGGCTTTGCACGGCGAAATTGCTGGTGTTGGAACAATAGTAATGAGCTTTTTGCAGGGCCAGGATTGGAAGAAAATTAGGGATGCACTTAGAATAATGGGCGCTCCTACAAAGGCAAAAGAAATAGGTTTAACAAATGAAGAAGCGATTAAAGCACTAACTATTTCTCATAAAGTAAGGGAAAGATACACAATACTCGGTGAGAACGGTATATCACCCGAGGCTGCTGAAAAAGCGCTAAAGGCAACAGAGGTGATATAGATTTGGTTCTTATTGCTTTGGTAGGCAAAAGAATGGCAAAACAGGGTCTAGAATTTCAGTTTCTTGGTAATATAATAGACTGCAGAGATTGTCCACTAAAGAATATTTGTTTCATGCTTGAAAGTGGAAAATATTATAGGATAACTAATGTTAGAGACAAAGAACATCAGTGTAAAATACACGATTTGAATAAAGTTGTAACTGTTGAGGTCGAAGAAATACCTGTTCCAATGGCAATAAATAAAAAAGTTGCAATTGAAGGTAGTAGCATAACCACAGAAAATGATGTTTGCAATGAAATGTACTGTAAATATTATGATCTTTGTAATATACCAGGATTAAGGGAAGGAACAAAAATAAAAATTGAGAAATATGTTGAAGATATAAATTGCCCTAAGGGCAAGCAATTGGCCAAAGTTCTTGTGAGGTGGTGAAAATTTTAATAGGTGTAATAGGAAAACCAAATGTTGGAAAGTCAACATTTTTTTCAGCAATAACGCAGCATATTGTTGAAATTGCAAATTATCCATTTACAACAATAAATCCTAATATTGGTACTGCATATGTAAGAAAAACATGCCCGCACATTATATTAGGTAAAAATTGTAATCCAAAAAATTCAGTTTGTATGGAAGGAATTAGGATGATACCGGTAAGTATCATGGATGTGGCTGGCCTTGTACCTGAAGCACACAAGGGAAAAGGGTTGGGTAATAGGTTTCTTGATAATCTTAGAAATGCTGATGCATTGATTCATGTTGTTGATGTTTCTGGCTCCACGGATAAGGAGGGTAATAATGTAGATAAAAACTCCAATGATCCGTTTGAAGATGTTGAATTTGTTGAAAAGGAAATTGCATTCTGGATGGCGAATATACTTTCAAGAAACTGGAAAAAGGTTGCAAGAAGGGTTGGTACCGAGGGTACAAAACTTGAAACACTTCTTTCACAACAGCTTTCAGGTCTTGGCATAGATGAAAATCAGATTGAAAAGGCACTTGAAAATGCATCATTCGGACCTGTTGAAGAATGGGGTGAAAATGATTTTCTATCTGTAGGAACGGAAATTTTAAAAATATCCAAACCATTTGTAATTGCGGCCAATAAGGCGGACATTGCTGACAGGGACAATGTTGAAAAATTGAAGGGGAGGGTAAAATATCCCGTAATTCCCATATCGGCTGATTATGAGCTTGCACTTGTAAGGGCAACAAAAGCAGGTTTAATAAAATATAGACCGGGTGACACATATTTCAAGATCGTTGATGAAACAAAACTGAATGAAAATCAGAAAAAGGCTCTTGAAAAGATAAGAATTTTTATGGAAGAAAATGGTGGCACAGGTGTACAAAAGGTCCTTGAATCGGCTGTCTTTGATCAACTCCATATGATCTCAGTATATCCTGTGGAAGATGAAACCCATTGGATAGACAAATCTGGAAATATCCTTCCTGATGTATATTTAATGCCGGAAGGTTCAACTGCACTTGATCTTGCTTTCAAGGTTCATTCTGACCTTGGTGAAAATTTTATTAGGGCAATAGATGGCAAAAAAAAGATAATTGTTGGAAAGGATTATTTGCTCAAGGATGGGGATGTGATAAAGATTGTTGCAAAGGCTTGAATTTTCTTGATAATGAAATGTAAGATATGAATGAAACAACAAAGGAAATGAAATAACTTATATCAACGCCACCGAGATAATTTGAAATGGGTCCAGCGAATAGAATGCCTGGATTCATGAAAGGGATGCTTAGAGCTAATCCCATTGAAAAAGATATTATTGAAAGCTTTGAATTACCATTTTTAATAAATAGGTAATCTGCAACGACCACGCCAGCCCAGGGCATTATCCAGTAATCAAGCAAGTATAGAAAATCCTCATAAAATGAATAGAAATTATAAAAACCAATCATTGCTACAATGAATGAAACTATGGCACCTGTAATCAGAATATTCATCCTGTTTCTTTTCTTGAATACAGCATTGAATGAAAGGGATGATGAATAAATGTTGATCGAGTTTGTTCCAATACCGCCAAACACAAGGGCTATTGAAACGAGAATGCCTAAGTAACCTGACACCTGATAGGCAGCAAGCATGGAATTTGTATCCATAGTCTTTACAGCAACGAGAAATCCAAGTATTTCAATCCATATTGTTGATATAAATGAACCGAGAAATGAATATAATAGAACCTTTGATCTCTGAGTGCTTTCTGGGAGATACCTAGAATAATCTGATGCGTATGGGGCCCAGGAGGCCATGTATGCAAAGGCAGAAGCGAGCAATACACCAAGACCTACAGGGTTGTTCTCCTGAACATATGATATCTTGAATGCAAGATTTCCAAATATTGTAATGTAAAGAAACATAAGTCCTAAAAATATGCTGAAATATTTTTCAAGCTTATGAATATAGTCGTGACCAAAGTATGCTATTAAAACCTGAATGGTCCCGTAAATTATTATAATTGGTATAAAATGTGTCCTGAAAATTGTTAAAATTGCGAGAGTTCCAAGAATCAAATTTACTGTAAACCATCCAAGAGAACTTATCCCCTGAAAAAATGAAAAAATAAAATTTGATCTCTTGAATGTATCTCCTGATATCATCATCTGTGTTTTACCCTTCCCAGGTCCCATTGTGGAAAAAGTTGCAACAACCAATGAGCCAAGCAATGTCCCAAGAATAATACCTAAAAAAGAATAGTATATACTTAAATTAAAAAATAGGGGTATAAAACCTATTGCAAAATCCGCAAGTGTTAAATTGGCCGCAAACCATAAAGTAAACTGGTTGAATGGAGAGCCTTTCCTGTATTCCTTTGGCACCTGCTCAATTCCATCCTTGTACATAGATCGAACATGTGTTCGTATTATTTAATTTTTGTTTAGGTAACTGTTTACAAGTCGCATATTAACATTTATACCAAATTTTTCCATGATTTTTAAAATATTGTTTTCATCAAGATCATTACAAAAATCATAACTATTCATGCTTTGTATAATTATGTTTTTGTCAATTTTAAAAAATTCAGACATAGATTCTGCAGCTTCTTCAATCCTCTTTCCATCCCTAAGATTTCTTGAGTTTTCAAGAAATTTCCTATAAAGTATTTTTATTGATTTGTTAATCCTGTCCCTGAACAATAGAAATCCACAGCATGGATCTTCCCTCCCGGGGTAAATTTTTTTCTTGTCATTAAAAAAAGATAGGTATGGTTCCCATATGGATATTGCCTGAATTTCCTTTCTTCTGAAACTCTCAACCATTTCTTCAGGGGAAAGAAAATATTTAATGCCCTTAAATTCTTTCATAAATATTCTTGATTGAATATCCATTGTTGAAAGCATGGTTGAACCTATTGTACCTTCCTTTTTTTCATAAACAATTCCTGAACCACCTCTTGCACAGGCAGATAATACCACAATTCTATCATCCATCAAATGAAAGATAAAACCTGTGATTATAGGTGAACAGGCAATATCGATTTCACCCGCCACCAGTGATTTCATTTCTTCAAGTGCATTGTTAAATGATATAAGCTTAATTCTAAAATCTTTTAAATCGTTTATTGTTAAAAAAATTGATGCATATTCTGTAGCTTTTAAAATTCCAATTTTAATTATTTTTTCTCTGTTTATGCTTATCAAAACTGTCCTTTCACTTACCTTTTCCTTGATTATTAAACCCTTTTCCTCCATCTTGGCCAATGTTTCGGATAAATATGACTTTGAAATATTAAGTTCCTTCCTTAACTGCCTCTGGGTCTTGCTTCCCTTTTCAACTGCATCTAATACTCTACTTTCCAACTCCTTCACATTTTCTGTATAATTAAAAGACTATTTAAATTATGTTTATATTACCCTGTAATTTAATACATCTGCAAGCCTTTTTCCTACCTCTTTTGCTTCGTAATAATCATCATCTGTAGGTATCATAAGTGCCCTGAAATGCTCTTCTGGAACTTTTAATCTCAAATCCCTCATCCTGTTTTCAATCAGTCTTGCTGCTTCTCCACTCCATGCATATGTTCCAAATGCAAATCCAATCTTGTTCCTTAAATTAATGGTACTTAAGGATGCAAGTAAAAACCATACATTTTTCATGGCATCTCCATTCACCGTATTTGATCCAACAATCAATGCATCAGATTCTTCTATTTTGTCAATTATTTCATCATTAATCTGTATTTTGTTTAAATCGAACAATTCAACTTCAACATTGTTTTCAACGAGACCTTCTCCTATCTTTTCTGCAATTTTTCTTGTTCCACCGTATGATGTTGCAAAAAATATTACTGCTTTTTTCTTCTCCCTTTTCTTTGCCAATGAAAGATCTCTATATATTTCTAAATATTTCATAGGTTCTTTTCTGAGAATCGGGCCATGACCTGGTGCAATTATATCAATTTCTTTCTTTTCAATTTTATTTATTGCGTCTAGAACATAATCTTTAAATGGCCTCATAAATGTCTTATAGTATTCTATAAATTCCTTTTTGAATTCTAATTCATCATTAAATATCTTATCACTTGAAAAGTGCGAACCTAGAAAATTTCCAGTGAATATTGTTCTATCCTCTTTAACATATGTAAACATAGTATCTGGCCAGTAAACATATGGGGCATATATGAATTCAAGCGTTTTATTTCCAAGGGAAATGCTATCCCCCTTATCAGGTATTAAAACTGGATCTATATTTTTATGCATAATCTCTTTTAGCATCATAAATGCGTGTTTTGAGATTATAACTTTTGCTTCTGTTCTTTCAAGAATTATTGGAAGGGCACCTGAATGTGCAGGTTCAGTGTTGTTAAGAACTATATAATCAATTTTTTTTAATTCTATTATTTTTTCAATATTAGATATTAACTTCTCTGCATACTCTTTTGGTGCAAGATCGATTAGAGCAGATTTCTTGTTTCCAATCAAAATATAACTATTATAACTCGTTCCATTTTCTATGTTCAAAATTCCATCAAAATTCCTAATGGCCTTGTCCTGCAAACCTACATAATATATACCATCCTTAATCTTCATAATCTCACTTCCATAGTATAATAATCAATTTTAATATTTATATTTTGACAAAACTTAAAATTTATTAACTCAATTTATTATGGAATGTGGAGAACATGACAAAAGATTCAAATTTTTCAGTTACACCATGGACTGTTACAGGGAAAGTTGATTATGATAAACTAATCAAAAAATTTGGAACAGAACCGCTTACAGAAGAATTGAAAAGGAGATTTGAAAATGATGCAGGGGATTCAAACATTCTCATTAGAAGAAATGTATTTTTTTCGCACAGGGATTTAGATAAGGTTTTAAACGATTATGAAAAAAATAAAGGATTTTTTCTTTATACGGGTAGGGGACCAAGTGGTCCAATGCATATTGGACATATAATTCCATTTGTAATGACAAAATGGATACAGGATAAATTTAATGCTAATGTATACATAGAGCTTACAGATGATGAAAAATTTCTTTATGATGAAAAATTTAAACTTGATGATTCAAGGAAATGGTCCTATGAAAATGCACTGGATATTATAGCTCTAGGATTTAATCCAGATAAAACATTCATATTTCAGGATACGGAATACATTAAAAATATTTATCCCATTACAATAAAAATAGCAAAAAAAATAAATTTTTCTCTCGTAAAAGCAGTGTTTGGCTTCAAAAATGAAACAAACATTGGAATGATTTTTTATCCTGCTTTGCAGGTGGTTCCAACATTTTTTGAGAAAAAAAGATGCCTTATACCTGCAGCTATAGATCAAGATCCTTACTGGAGAATACAGAGAGATTTGGCAGAAGGTTTTGGGTACTTTAAAGCCGCAGCCATTCACAATAAATTTCTTCCTCCTTTGACTGGCCCAGAAGGAAAAATGAGCGCTTCACAACCAGAAACTGCAATATATTTATTCGATGATCTTAAAACAGTAAGAAAAAAAATAATGAAATATGCATTTTCTGGAGGCCAAGCTACAGTTGAGCTTCACAGAAAATTAGGTGGGAATCCTGATGTGGATGTTTCTTTTCAATGGTTGAAACTTTTCTTCGAACCGGATGATCAAAAATTGAGAAAAATTGAAGAAGAATATAAATCCGGAAATATGCTTACTGGAGAACTGAAGGAAATTTTGATTGATAAAATAAACAATTTTCTGGAAGAGCATAGGGCTAGGAGAGAAGATGCTAAAAATTCAATAAAAAACTTCAAATATGATGGAAAACTGGCAAATGAAATGTGGAGCAAGATCCTTGAATAAATAATCTTCGATCTTATTTGTCACTAATACCCAAAATTATTTAGTGAGATACTCCTCAGATACAAAGGCAATTATAAGCCAGATGAGACACTTATATGGTACAGGGAAAGGGACAGCATAGAGAAGATGTTTCTATCGCTGAAGAGCTATTTAGGAGCAAAGCCAATAAGGGTGCAGAGCATTGAATCTTTGAACGGATTACTTTTCATAAATTTCATAGCATTAATTTTAAGGCACAAGCTTCTGAAAATGATGCATGATGGCAAATTATCAAAGAAATATTCTGTAGAGAAGCTCCTGCTTGAATTGAGCAAGATAAGGAAAATAGCATTGGCAAATGGAAAAGAAGTAACTTCAGAAATAACGAAAGAGCAGAGGGAGATCATGGAATCTTTAAACATTTCAGCTGATTATGTGCCTAAAAATACGAGAGTTTAGGATTAATGGATATGGATTGGTGTGGTACTTCCAGCTGAAATGATAGGCTTTGGATCTTTCCCAGTCATAGCCATACTAAAGCACTCTATCTCTGGGGTATGGAAAAGTGGATACATCTCCGAAAACGCATGGAATATATACTTTACAGCATTCCTCGGTCTATTTATTTTTTTATTAATTTACCGGATGGGGATCTGTAATTTTCACCAAGGTCTTTCATTTTTAAAAGATCGCTTTTTCCGAAAACGGGACCATCTACGCATACCCTGAAACCGTTTATAGAACAAGAATCACAAATACCTATGCCACATTTCATGTATCTTTCTAAACTTGCCTGAATATTTTTTTCCTTTTTTCTATCAACTATGGACCTAATCATCCGTTCTGGCCCACAGGCATATATTGTATCAAAATCAAAGTAGTCCATGCCATCCATAACCATGCCTTTTTTGCCCATTGATCCATCTTCGGTAAAAATCATTAGTGAATAACTTTTAAGCCTTTCAATAAAATATAGATCTTCTGAAGATTTAGCGCCAATTAAAACAAATTTTTCCTCAAACTCCGATTTTTCTATGAATGGTGCAAGGGATGAAATGCCTGTCCCACCAGCTATAAAAATTGCCTTTTTACCCTCCTCAAAATAATATTTGCCGTACGGTCCTCTGTAAAATAACCTATCTCCTTCTTTAAGCATTGAAAGTGCCCTTGTACCATCCCCGATGATCTTAAATGTAAAACCTTTTTTCTCGCCAGTATATGAGAAACTCATTGGTATTTCATCAATACCTGGTATCCATATCATTGCAAATTGACCGGGCCTAATATTAGAATCATCCCTGAACAAAATTGTATAAACATTTTTGTTTTCCATTATCTTTTCATCTATTGTAACCATTCTGTACATCATTTCACCGCCAGTCCAGAAAATTCCTCTATTGTATTAAAGCCTTCAGTAACCATATAATTTTCAATTCCCTTATTTATTTCCTCAAATATTGAGAATCCTCTGTAGTATATTGCTGTACCTATTTGAAGCGCATTTGCACCAGCAAGTATGTATTCAACAGCATCTTTCCATGTGGTTATGCCACCCACACCAACAATGGGTTTGTCCATTTCCTTCCTTACATCGTAAACTGCCCTCAAACCTATGGGTTTTATTCCAGGACCTGAATATCCACCAACAATGTTTGAAAGTACTGCTCTCTTTGCATAGATGTCAATTCCTATTGCCTTAACTGTATTTATTAAAACAAGAGCATCTGCTTTTTCTGCACTTTTCGCTATTTTTACTATGTCCGTTATATTCGGTGTTAATTTGGCAAAAACAGGAATGTTTACCTTTTTCTTTATTTCAGAAATTATTTCTTCAACAAGTTCTGGATCCTGTCCTATCTCAGATCCAAATCCCTTTACATGCGGGCAGGAGAGATTAAGTTCAATACCATTTACGCCAAATTCTTCCATCCTTTTTGCAAGTATGGGAAAATCTTCTTCCTTGCCAAATATGGAACCTATTACAGGTATACCTTTTTTTAGAACAACCTCTATCTCTTCCTTAAAATTCTCTATTCCTGGATTTGCAAGGCCTATAGCATTTATAATTCCTGTTTCCAATTCAACAATAACCGGGTTTTTATAACCTTCCCTTTCATCCATGCCTATGGATTTTGTTACAACACCTCCAGCACCATATTCCGCAGCTCTTACCATAGAATCTCCCTGCTCATCCATTATGCCACTGGCAAGCATTAATGGATTTTTCAGCTTGATTCCTGCAATTTGGACCATAACCATATGACATAGTACATAATAAAAAATATTTAATTTCTTCTTTAAAAATTTGAAAAAGTTAAATAAATTGAAATTGTTACAAAAAATATGGATCCTGTAAAAAGTATTAGAAATGTTAAGGGTGATTTACTTTTAGGGAAAAAAATAGTTCTTGGCATAACAGGTTCAGTATCTGCTGAGGAAATGGTAAAGGTATCCAGGGAACTCATCAGGTACGGTGCAGATATTATTCCTGTAATGACCGAGGATGCAAAAAATATCATTACACCAACATCCATCGAGTATGCTACTGGGAAAAAACCCATTGATCAAATTACTGGACTCACGGAACATGTGGTCCTTGAAAAGGAGAGTGATATGCTCCTCATTTCCCCTTGTTCTGCTAACACCATTTCAAAGATTGCAAATGGCATAGGTGATACAACAGTTTCTCTATTTGCATTAACATTTCTTGGATCAAAACCCATTCTTATTGCACCTGCAATGAGCGAAACAATGTACAAAAATCCCATAATAGTTGAAAATATAAAAAAACTAAAGCAATTTGGAGTAATATTTATTGATCCAAAAATGGAGGAGGGCAAGGCAAAATTACCAGATTTGGATACAATCGTTGCATATACAATAAGATCGTTGAATAAAAAAATTAACAAAAAAATTCTAATTATAGGTGGAGCAACAGAAGAACCCATTGACGATATAAGGGTTATTACAAACAAGTCATCTGGCTTTACTTCTGTAGAACTTGCTAAGGCAGCATTTTTTTATGGTGCTGATGTAAAACTTTTGTTGGGTAGGTCTGAAGTAGAGCCTCCAAGCTATATAAAAACAGAAAAATTCAGAACGATTGATGATCTTCTTTCTATGATTGATGGAATGCTTGATTACGATGCAATTTTTTTACCTGCTGCAATATCAGATTTTAAAACAAATAAATTTGATGGAAAGATTAAGAGTGATAATGAAACAGAAATACATCTAAAACCAACAACTAAATTCATCAAAGTTTTAAGAGAGAGATTCAATGGGGATACAATCGCTTTTAAGGCGGAATTCGGTTATGAAAAATTGGTTGATGAATCAAGGAAAATGATAGAAAATTATTCCTTAAGATTTGTCATTGCAAACGATATGCGCGATGTAAAATTTGATACTACAAAAATATTGATAGTTGAAAAAAATAATGTAAAAGAGTTATCTGGAAAGAAATCAAATGTGGCATTAAAAATAATGGAATTTTATTCCGGATTCACTGAACATAATGGATGAATAATGAAGTACCCAGCCACGTTAATGCTACCATAAGAAGAAGAATATTATTAATAACTGTCAGAGATAAAACTATCATTGCAGCTGGGACAGCGTACATCACAAGCAATCCTATGTAGCTTACCAGATCCATAAAAATCAGAAAAAAAATTTAAATTTTTATCCGAACAGAGCACCTAGACCTGCCATTGCCTCTTCTTCTTCCTTCTTTTCTTCTTTCTTTTCCTTTTTCTCTTCCTTCTTCTCTTCCTTGGGTTGTTCAGTTGCTTGTGGTGCTGCTGCTGGTGTAAATGCTGTTGCCTTTATCGCCTCATCTATGTTTACGCCTTCAAGCGAAGAAATAAGTGCCTTTATCTTTGCCTTGTCAGGTTCTCCGCCTGCAGCCTTTATTATGTTCTCCACACTGTCTTCTGTAATCTTCTGACCCATTGAATGAAGGATCAGTACACTATATACATATTCCATATTTTTACCTCCTTTTACTTTATATATCTCCAATTTTTCCTTTTATGGACATCGCCTGCAAGTTTGCTTTTGCAAGCAGATGCTTTATTGTTTCTGGCGTAAAGTAGTTCACATTAACACCCAGTGAAAGCGCATCCATGTACGCTTGAGCTAGGAATACGGGCGTAGTGAACTTTGTGAAATACTTTACATTTATTGAAAGGTTGAATGCCTGCATTATGGACTCCTTCAGATCATTCATAACCTTTTCAGGATCAATCTGCAGAGCTTCTTTTCCATATATGTATTCTTTCTCATAGAATGCCCTGATTTCTATTCCAACAGGTATTGGTCTTATGTCCAGCTTTGAAAGCATCTGTGCAACGTCCTTGCTTATTTTTTCACCTTTTTTAACAACCACTGTGTCCTTTTTAATTACAACCTTGCCCTTTTCAATAGATGCTGGAATACCTATCTTTTGCAGATCACTTACTATTGGACCGGGTTTGAAATCTGTCTCACCCGCAGGAACAGTTATGTCATCCGGGGCTATTTCACCACCCTTTGGTGAGGCATTTGTTCTTGATTTTTCAACTATCTTTGCAAGTTTAAATGGATCTTCATTGCTAAGGATCAGTGCGCTCTGATCCTTTATATAGGAAGAAAGATCTTTTATGTTCTTCTTTTTAGCATCCATGTTCTGCAATGCTATGGACATAAGCGTGTTCTTGCTAATAACAAGCCTTGCAGAACCTCTCAATGCTCTTCTTATGTTGTTTATTTGAGTACCAGGAATTCCATGGATGCCAACAACGCCTATTACATTACTGCCTTCAATCAATGCCATGAGATCACTTACTTCCTTTTCGTTTGCCTTTGAAACCAATTTACTTCACCTCCAGTTTGTATGAAGGGCCCATGGTAGTCTTTACATAAACGCTGTCAATATTCCCTGCTCCTTTCTCTAGTTTTCCAGTGATTTTCTTTAGCACTTCTTCAATGTTTTCTGCAATATCCTCTGGTTTCATGTCCCTCGTGCCAACAGGTACATGAAAGGTTCTTCGTTCTTTACTTCTTGCCCTTACTGTTCTTTTAAGACTCTGTATAATGTTTGCTGGGTCAGATCCTGGCGGTATTGGTTTTGGCATTTTTCCCCTGGGGCCAAGAACAACACCTAGCAGTTTTCCAATTTTTGTCATAAGGCCTGCTTCGGCTAGAAAGAAATCATACTGGTTTGCAAGTTTCTTAGCTCTCCTTTTATCTTCAGCCAGTTTGTCAAGTTCTTCAGGGGTAATGACGAGATCTGCAACATTTTTGGCCTTTAGGGCTGTGTCACCGGATGCAAAAACAACAACCTTTATAGGTCTACCCCTTCCATGTGGCAGAAGAATTTCCTCATTAATCCTCTTTTTAGGATCTGAAAGATCCACATACTTTAAATTAAAAGCTAGATCAACACTCTCTTTGAAATTCCTCTTCTTGGATTCATCGAGCGCCTTTTTAACAGCTTCGTATATATCTTTATCCATTTAAACCCGTGCCTCCTGTAGTCCTGCGAGCATTTAGCTCTCCTACAGTGCCTTTTTTCTTTAAAGGAAAGGTGTATTTAAACTTTTCAATCCTCAATACTTATTTCACCGTTTTCAATCTTCTTTTGGATTTCCTTAGGGTCAGACCCTTCCACAGTTACACCCATCGATACACAGGATCCAAGGACCTCCATGACCATGGCTCTGAGATTGGGTGAAAGTGAATCCTGGATTTTCATGCTTGCAATCTTTTTTACCTGGTTCATATTAAGGTCTCCCACCTTCGTTGCCTTTGGTGAACCTGAACCCTTTTCAATGCCAAGCTCTTTTTTTATCAATGCACTCACGGGCGGAGTTCCAATTGTTATTGTATACTGCTTTGTTTTAGGATCAACGGTCAGTTTAACAGGAACCTGCATGCCTTCATAATTTTTTGTTTTTTCATTTATTTCTTTCACCACCTGGCCAATGTTAAGCCCGAGTGGACCAAGTGCTGGACCTAACGGTGGCCCAGGTGTTGCCTTTCCGCCTTCTACAAGTATTTCTAAACTTTGTACCATATTTTTATCACTCCTTTTCAATTACCCTTACTGAACTTGCTTTCACAGTTATTGGTATGGGAACAAGTGATTCTGTAAGTTCAACTACTATTTTATCATTTGCAGCATCTATTTCCATTATCCTACCTTTTTCACCCTTAAAAGGGCCATCAACTAGCTCAACATAATTACCTACCTGCAGTGTTTCCACAGCAGCCTTTGGAGTAAGATAATGCATTATTTCTGAAATATTCATTTCCCCCTTCACTACCCCTTTAATGCCTTTAACATTTTTTATGAATGAAAGTATTCTGTCCGGCTGAATTGTTTCAACGAATACATATCCATTCAGTTTTGATGTTTCACCAGGTACAAGGATTGAAAATACATAATCCACCTTGTTCTGCCTTATTTTATTACCTAGATCCCTTGCAACCTCTACCTCTTTTCCTACCTGTGTTTTTAATGCAACTATGGTTGCTACCAAATTAATTGATATGCTGCAAGCATCATGCTTGCTTGGGTCAGCGTCTAAAATGGATTCTATTGTCACTTTGGCTGAATCATTAATTACAGAGCTTTTTGGTGTCAATATGTTAATCTTGAAAATGTATGGTTTTCCACCGGGTATGTTAAAAATGCCTGATATCTGCTTGTTTTTTGATGGTATTAAGAGCTCCGAAATCTCCTCCACCTTTACTTTTTTATTTTCCAGACCTTCGGATGTAATGATCCATTCAAGTTCTGGATCCTTTAAATTGAACTCGAAATTTAACCTTAATTGAACATTTTCATTTTTTGATGAACCAGAATCTATAGTCACTTCAATTGTTGCAAATCTACCGGCAGAAATATTAATGGTTTCAGGAGAACATTTCATCCAGAATTTGTTTTTTTCTTTTTCTGCTATTTTCATTGAGTTTGTTAAATTATCACTATCTATCATTCTTTATCCTCCTAGGGTACCGTAAATACAACTGCCATCAAAAGATATATGATAAAACCAATTACACCAATCAGGGCTATCCCAAAGGCAGTTATTTCCACCACCCTTATGTACTCTTCGCTCGTTGGCTTTCTAGCCATCTTCAGTACTCTCGAATACTTCCCCTTACCTATCTGCGATACCCTGTCTTCAACCCATTCCTGAATATCCTGGAATCTGTCAACTAATCCCATAAGCATGAACCTCATATCATTTAACTATATCAATTTTAATACCCTGGTCCGTGAATGCGTATTTCGGTATCCCTTTTATGCCCGTTAAAACAACCATTACGCTCATTTCCCTTTTGAAGTCAGGCCTTACAGATGCGCCCCATATAATCCTTGCATCCTTTGCAAGGTTCTGTTCTACAATCTGTACTACCCTGTGCGCCTCTTCAACGGTCATGTCATCGCCGCCTATTACATCTATTAGTGCACCCCTTGCACCTGATATGTCAATGTCTATGAGCGGTGATTTTATTGCCATTTCTGTTGCTGTTTCAGCTCTTTTTTCACCATCACTTTCACCTAATCCAATTACGGCCAAGCCACTCTCTTTCATTGTTGTTTTAAGATCATTGTAATCCAGGTTAATCAATCCTGGTTTTGTAATCATTTCAGAAATACCCTTTATGGCCCTTACAAGAACCTCATCCGCAACCCTAAACGCCTTGTTTAATGGTAATCTGGGCACTAACTTTAATAGCTTATCATTCAAAATAACAATAACAGTATCAGCTTCCTTTAGAAGTTTTTCAAGACCCCACATGGCATTATCAAACCTGAATCTCCCCTCTGAACTAAAAGGTAATGTAACAATTGCAACTGTAAGAGCCCCTATCTCTTTTGCTATTTTTGCAACAACATTTGCTGAACCTGTACCCGTACCTCCGCCAAGACCCGCAGTAATGAATACGATATCGCTTCCCTCTAAAACCTTTTTAATATCTTCCTCAGATTCGAGTGCAGCTTTCTGGCCTATTTCAGGTTGGGCACCTGCACCCAGGCCCCTTGTTGACCTTTTTCCCAAGAGAACTTTTTTCTGTGCCCTTGTCATATATAAATGAGGTGCATCTGTATTCATTGCTATAAGCTCAACATCCGAAATACCTTCATCAATGATCCTTGATATAGTGTTTGAACCTGCACCACCACAGCCTACAATCTTAATCTTCGTTTTCAATGATTTCAATAACTCAATAAGCTCGAGTTCTTCTGGCGTAACATTATTTTCATCCATTATAACCACCAATCAAATTATATTCTATATAATAATTTTGTATATAAAGATCTCGATCCTAAAAATAAAAAAATTGGTATTAAATGTTTTTTACAATAAGCTTCATATTTGCAGGTTTCTTTGAAACATTTAATATCTTCATTCCATAGATCTCTTCTATGCCCTTTTCAAATGCTATGTCCACGAGCCTCTGCGATATAATTCCTCCTGTTATTAACGTCTTTCCATTGATCTGGGCTGTTGATAACTTGTCAAAAAGCTCATTTAAAGGTATTGTTTCATGAATGTTTCCATTTTCATTCGTTATAAATGCGACCTTTTTTTCAAATGCATCTAAAAGAAGATCATCCTTCTTTTTTTCTTCAGTTGTTTCCTCTACCTGGGGTGAATCGTTTTGGACCTGTTCCTGGACCGGCTTAGAATGTTCTGGCATCGATTCCTCGTTTTTTATCAATCTTTCAAGTTCATCGTTCATGCCATGGGTGGCAAGATATTGTTCAACAGTCATCTTATTCCTTAAAGCTTTTACAATCTGCTTATAGGTTAATTCTTCAACTTCCCTACCCGGAGGAGCTCTTGCAACAAAATCTATTTCAGCCACTTGTAAAAGCTCTTTAAGAATAAGGTCTCCACCTCTGTCTCCGTCTAAAAAGCATGTCACAACCCTCTCCTTTGTTAGATCAACGATCGTCTTTGGTATGTTTGTCCCTTCAACTGCAATTGCATTTTTTATGCCGTATTTCAATAGATTTAGCACATCTGACCTTCCTTCAACTACAATAATTGCATCTGAAGTTGGTACAGCAGGACCAGCAGGAAGCCTGTCTTCTCCATATGTTATTATTTCCTGTTTTTCTATTGTTTCCCTTACTACCTGGATGAGATCTTCACTCAAATTTTTACCCTGGGATAAAAGGCTTTCAAGCAGTTCCTTTGCCCTCTCAATAACCTTCTGCCTTTTTGTTAATCTTATATCTTCTATTGAAAGGACTTCAAAACCTGCTTTGCAGGGGCCAACCCTTTCTATAGTTTCAAGGGATGCTGCTAGTATTGCAGTCTCAACCTGATCCAGGCTCGAGGGTATGTATACTATTCCCTCAGACTTTCCCTTTTTTGAATCTATTTCAACTTCTATTCTTCCTATTCTTCCACTTTTTTGGAGATCCCTAAGGTCCAGTTCCTCTCCTAGAAGACCCTCAGTTTGACCAAAGATTGCACCAACAACGTCAGGTTTTTCAACAACACCATCAGCTGAAATCTTTGCTTTGATGAGGTACTTTGCCGCATTTGGATCTATATTCATATATATCACCTTCTTTTTTCAAAAATAGTCATCTCTTCACTCGCCTCAAAGCCTCATCGAACATTATTATTATTTGATGAATATTGAGATTGAGATTCATTATGATCAGGGATGACTATTTTAAAGTCTCAATTTCCTAAATTTTCAATACCTTATAAATCTTTCTAAAAATTTTTTCAAAATATTTATATCAATCTTTAATTAATCTGAAAAAAGATGCTGAAGGTAATATTCAGTGATCCGCTTGAATTTCTCAAAAAGAATTATAAAAATTATGATGCAATAATATTTCCTGATTTCATTATTCAAAGAAATTTTGAAATATCTTTATTACAAGATGATGAAATAAAAGAAATTCCAGCAAACATATATACAATCTTTACCTTAGCAAAAGAAATTTCAGAGCAAAACATATCTATTCTTCCACGATTTCTGGAAAGGCAGATTGCACATTTGTCCATTATGGGTCTAAATTACTTCAGGGATCTCCACGAAAATGAACATTTTATTACAGAACTTTTATCAGAGTATTGGGAAATTAAGGAGAATCTTTTAAGTGTGAATAAAAAATTATTAGAATCAAAATTTTATGAACTTTTTGATTCAAATTTCTCTAAAATAATGGATAAATTGGAAAGTGGAATAAATGTAGAAAATAGAATTATGTATTTTTATCCAAAAATAAAAATTATTGAAATAATAAAAAATAATATTGAAGAAAAAAATTTTAAAAATATATTATTTTGCTGCTTTTATTATATAGGTCCAGAGTTAAAGAAATTTATAGACTATTTTAAAAATAAATACAATATAATATTTTTGATTCAACCCCTGGATAGTGAAACATCAGAGGTATTTCTTAAGAGAATTGATCCTGATGATATTGAATCAGAAGAAATTTCAATTCCTGAAGAGATTGTTCTGGAGTCATTACCTGATGAAAGAAGGGAAATTAAATACATAGCAAATTTTATACTTAACAAGATTCACCAAGGCTATAAATTTTCTGATTTTATTATTGCTTTTCCGGATGCAAAACAGTATGATAATTTTATAGAAGAAATTTTCAGTGATTATTCAATTCCATATTTTCAAGAATCGAGGGTAAAATTAATTGAATTGCCTTTATCTAATGCGTTAATAGAAAATCTAGGTAAAAATGCAGAAAATAACGATCTTGAAAAATTTATAGATATCTGTTATGATATTTTAATGAACATTACTAATGAAAATAATAAAGAGGAGTTTTTGCTAGGAATGGACAAGCTTGTACGTGGTATAAATGAGTTTAAGAATGAAATGAAAATATTACGTCCATATCTTAATGAGAGTTATATTGATTATAGGGATTTTCTAATATCCTTTTTAGCAACTTCAACCTTTGGTAGAAATTTAGAAAATCTGAATGCAGTTCAGATAATAGACATGGGAAATATATCGCTTAGAAAGCCTAAATATACCATCATTGGCGGAATGCGTGATGGATATTTTCCAAGACCTTATCAAAATAATATCATTTTTACAGAAATTTATAATAAAAATGAACTTTATTATAAAAACCAATACTTGCATGAAAAATCTGAGTTCTATAGATTCATTTCATCCGTTTCCAGTTCAAAAAAAATATTGATTACATATCCGTATCTTGATGTTGATGGAAAGAGGTATTTAGAGAGCTATTTTATTAAAAAATTCGAAAAAGAGTTTAATTTGAATATAAAGAGGGAAACGCATACTGCATCATCATTAGTATTTGGTGATGTTGCCTACAGCAAAAAGGATTTAGATATTAGTCTAGCTGTCCAAGGTGTATTACCATCTAATAAGGAAATCAAAATAAAATGCAATGATTCAGTAAAAGAAAAAATTGTGAAAATGGAATTAACCCCGTCGCATATAACAACTTACAATGCTTGCCCTAGAAAATTTTATTTTAGATACATATTGGAGCTTGAAGTACCCGTAAAGCCGTTCTCACCACCTCATATGGGCACAATCATCCATGATATCTTGAAAGAATTTTATAGTAAACATCAAAACCTTTCTGAACTTCAAAAATTGTTAAACAACAGAGAAATTTCTCTTAAAAAAGAAATTGAGGATATTATAAATAAAATGAGTATTTCAAATGATAGAGAATTTTTAATACATTTAGAAACAATAAAAAGAGATGCAATAAAATCTATAAAAAATGATTTGAATATAGACCCGAACAGGAATGTTCTTGAAAGGGAAAAAGAATTTTCAATGTATTTTTCTGGAACAAAGATAACTGGAAGGATAGACAGGATCGACAGAGTTGAAAACACCTATGTGCTGATAGATTACAAATATTCATCCCTGAGCCATGTGCGTGGTCTTTTTATCGCCGATGAAAATGACATGAGAAAAGGTGAGAGGGATTTAAGCCTACCCATTTATATTTTATGGCTTGAAAAAAATTTTAATCCACAATCATTTGTTGCACTTTATTTTCCAATCAGAACAAAGTTCAGAAAACAGAAAAAGTGGCTTTACCTCTATACAAAGAATTTCAGAGCAAGGACGCCTGGATGGGTAAATTATATAAAAAATAATGTATGGAATGATACTTTCAAAAGTGTTATAGAAAAAAGGATAACTGAAATAATAAATGGTATAAAGAATTGTGAATTTCCATTGACTGATCAGGAAAATATATGCCATAACTGTGAGTTCAGGTTCCTTTGCAGGGGTGATTTTATATGAATTGCGACAATCTAACGGACAAGCAGAAGGATGTCATAGTTAACGCGGAAAATACAAATATTTCAGCATTTGCTGTAGCAGGGTCAGGTAAAACAACTGTTCTGGTATGCACGTATTTGAGCATTATAGATTCACTTTTAAAAAAATATCATGATATTTCTAGGGTTCTTGATAAAATTCTCGTTATTACATTTACGGATGATGCTTCCACAGAAATAAAGGAACGTATAAGAGAAAAACTTGAAGAAAAATACGATTATATAGGGCCATTAAATTATATATCAACCATACATAGCTTTGCCAATAAAATATTAAAGAATGTATCAGTAAAAATGGGTATTGATCCTGATTACAGGGCTGGCGATGAATACCTAAATATGGACTTAAAAAATTCAACTTATAGAGAAATAATAAATTCCCTTGAAAAAGATGAAATTGATAAGCTAACAGAATATCTAAATCCAATAAGGATTGGTAGAAATGAATTATCATTAAACGATATAATTTTCATTCTTTATGATAAAACAAAGGTAATGGGCTGGGATTTAAAAACAACAGTATCAAAGATAAGGGAAACATCAAAGGATTACCAGGATGAGAATGAGGCAAATGAATATCTTATAGAGCCAATAATAAGGATATTTACTGAATTTTACAATAGCTTGGAAATGAAGAAAAAAAGGCTTGGTATTCTCTCATATGATGATATTTTGTATTATGCAAACCAGGCGTTGAACGATGATAATATTAAAGAATTTAAGAATTTCGAATATGTTATTGTTGATGAATACCAAGATACGAGTTTCATACAGCAAGAAATAATAAATAAAATTTCAAGAAATTCGAGACAGATATTTGCTGGCGATTTTTTCCAGAGCATTTATGAATGGCGAGATGCTACGCCCGTTGAAACAATAAAAAATGTAAAAAGTGGTAATTTTAAGCAGGTTGAGATGAATGAAAATTTCAGGTCTGTTCCAGAGATTATAGATTTTGTTAATGAATTATTTATTAAAATATTTTCTGAAAACCTGCCCATGGTAAAATATATAAGAATTATTCCTATGGAAAAGGAATTCAACGAAGGTGGTGTATTTATAATCAAGGGTGAAGATTTAATTGCAAGGGAGAGGCATAAGATCGAGGCAGAAAATTTTGCAAAAGCAATCATATACTTTTTAAAAAATGGAAAAATAAGGGAAAAAGATGGATCGCTGCGCAATGTTGAAATGGGTGATATTGCAATTCTATTCAGATCAAAATACTATATGGGTTTTTATGCAGATGCACTGAGGCAAAGGTGTATCAAATTCACTTTCATTGATAAGGAGAATTTCTTTCAGACAGAAGAAATAAAAATATTGGTAAATGTTTTTGATATTTTAAACACGTCCAGATGGAAAAAAATCAAAGATTTTGAAGTGGCAGAAATACTTTCCATAGTTTATGGAAAAGATATAAATTCAGATAAAGAAGAAAATGTGGTTGATTTTCTAAACGATATGAGATATTTGTCAAATATGTTAAATCTGAGGAAAGAAAGGATAGTAATTGAATTTCTTAAAAGAACAGGTTACGATGTTAACGTCTTGAAAGATTCAAATGGTGTTCAAAGGTACTTGAATATATACAGATTCATTGATCTTGTCAGGGAAATTGAGGATGAAAAAATACTTCCAATGAGCATTTTTATGGAAAAGTTAGAAGGTATTATGCAAAATGAAAAGATATCAGCATTACCCACATTCGAATTGAAAGAAAATAGTGTTAGATTGATGACAATACATGCCAGTAAAGGTCTTGAATTCCCCATAGTGTTCATTGCAGATTTGCAGTCAGAGTTCAGAAGAAATAGTGAGAATGTATATTTTGACAGGGAACTTGGCATTTACATAGAGATTGAAGAACTTATGAATGAAAAAATGGGCAGGAGGGTTGAGGAAGAAATATCAAGGAGAAGGCTGCAGGAAAATTTGAGAATATTATACGTAGCATTTACCAGGGCAAAACAATACCTAATTTTTTCTTTACCAGAGAAAGCAAATGAAAAGGAAAAGAATTTTTCAGATTTTATTCTGAAAAATATGGATAGTGAAAAGCTAATGCAGTACAGAAAAAAGGCACTTGGAATTCTTAAAGAATTAGAAAATTACTATAAGAAAAAAGAAACTAATGCAATGATGTTATTGCAAATGAAAAAAGAAAGTGTGAAACTGCCGTATATAAGTGCCACAGGAATCAAGGAATATGCATTTTGCCCTAGATATTATTATTTGAAAAAAATGGTTGGGAATATTGACAGAAATGAAAATATGAAGTTTGGTGAAGCATTCCATGCATTTATGGAAAATGCAGATTTTGAAGAAAGTCTATGGCCTGAGATTTTTTATGATTATATTAAATTCCTAAAAGATACACCATTTTGGGAAATTGTTCACGACCCTGAAAATAAAATTTTCAGAGAATATTCTTTAAAGGTAAAAATAGATCATACAATCCTGAATGTGAGATACGATCTTTTATCGCTTGGAGAGCATTCAATAATAATCGATTATAAAACAGGAAACGAAGATGATTTTGATATGTTACAGATGGGCATATATGCATACGCATTTTTAAAGAGGTTTGGCAGATTACCAGATAAAGTAATTTTAATCTATTTAAGGAGTGGTAAATATATTGAGCATGCATTCAGTATGGACGAAATCTCTAATACGGAAAAAATCATTATGGAAACAATAAAAAACATAGAGGAAGGAATTTTTTCATACAAAAAGATCAATTGTGAAAAATGCAATTTAAGGAACATATGCGAAAAACAAAATTAAATATATGTTTCTACATATCCGGAACCAAGCGGAGGTTGTCGAGACTGGTCAAAGGCGCCAGATTGAGGGTCTGGTTCCGCAGGGATGCGAGGGTTCAAATCCCTCCCTCCGCATTTTATGATTAAATTTTTTTATATTCTCTTGAAGGTAATATTAACCACAACATTTGAACCATCAATAATTAGATTTCCGCAAGATGGATCAGGGACATAATTATTTAAAATACCAACAGTAAAATTATAGCTACCATTTGGGGAAATGAATATTATAGCGCTTGAATTAGAATTTTTGGTTGTGCCATTAAAGGTTACATTCCATGTTGTATTCGCTGGTAAACCAGTTTCTTTAAAAATAACGGATGAACCATTAGGATATGAATTTGCAGGTAAAACGCCATTAAGCATGTTGAATGAAACTAAAAAGATAATTATGGATGATAATAGTGAAGCAATTACTATTATGAAATTATACATCCATAGATGTTTTCCATTTTTATATAATCCTTTCATCTCTCCTTACTTCATAATGTGATTGAATATAAAAAATTTTTTAGGAAAAGCACTTCAAAACATCATAAAAAGTTAAAAGAAAAATTATAAATACTACAATTGTTTATAATTGAATTGGAATGAAAAAGAGTAGTACCGGTCTTCCGAAAGAATTAACAAATTTTGATGAACTGGCAACGCAGCAGGTTCTAAGAGTTTATACGGATCGCAGAAGATATGGAAAAACAATGACTGTGATAGAAGGTTTTGATTCTTCAGTAGATCTTAAAGAACTTGCAAAGGAGTTAAAACATAGTGTTGCTGCAGGTGGAACATTTAAAGATGAAAAAATAGAACTGCAGGGCGATCATAGAGAACGGGTAAAGAAGATTCTTCAAGACATGGGGTTCATAGTGGAAGATAAATAAATAATTTTTATTAGTTAATTGCCGAAGATAAACTTTAACAATAGTTAAGGTTATATACTATTATTTTTTGTAATACAAAAGAAGGTGAAACAATGGTTGGTATAGTGACCTATGGATCCTACATCCCAAGATTTAGAATCAAGGTAGAAGAGATTGCAAGGGTATGGGGTGAGGATCCTGAAGATATAAAGAATGGCCTATACATTTACAGCAAAAGCGTACCAGGCCCAGATGAAGACACAGCAACAATATCTGTTGAATCTTTGAGAAATGCAATGGCTAGAAAAAAGCCTTCAGGTGTCGGCGCGATTTATGTTGGCTCTGAATCACATCCTTACGCTGTTAAACCTACGGCAACAATAGTTGCAGAAGCCACAGGTTTTGCACCTGAAATAACAGCAGCTGATTATGAATTTGCATGCAAAGCAGGTACAGCTGCAATGCAAACAGTAATGGGTATGGTAAAGAGTGGAATGATTAAAGAAGGTGTTGCAATTGGCGCAGATACAAGCCAGGGTGCACCAGGGGATGCACTTGAATATTCAGCTGCAGCGGGTGGCACAGCATTTGTAATTGGCAATGAGAACGTCATTGCTGAAATAAAAGCAACATATTCAATAACCACAGACACGCCTGATTTTTGGAGAAGAGAGGGTCAGGATTATCCAAGGCATGGTGGTAGATTCACTGGTGAACCTGCATATTTCCGCCATGTGCTTGATGCATCTAGAAAAATGATGGAAATAATGAAAACAAAGCCTGAAGATTATACCTATGCGGTATTCCATCAGCCCAATGGAAAATTCCCATCCAGAGCTGCAAAAACGCTTGGATTCAAAGAATCCCAGATTAAGCAGGGGTTGATAGTACCTTACATAGGAAACACATATTCGGGCTCAATGATAACCGGTCTCTCTGCAATTCTCGATATAAGCAAACCAGGCGACAGGATTCTTGCTGTTTCATTTGGATCTGGTGCAGGAAGCGATGCATTTCATATTGAAATAACCAAAGAAATTGAAAATTATAAAAAGGAAAATGCGCAATCAGTCTGGTCCCAGATTGAAAGGTCTAAATTCATTGATTATGCGTATTACGCAAAATTCAAAAGAAAGATAAAGATGGGTGAGTAAAGATGAGGGATGTTGTAATCGTTGGTGTTGGGCAGACAAAATTTGGAGAGCACTGGGAAAAATCATTAAGGGCACTTGCGGTTGAAGCAGGATTGAAGGCCATAGAGGATGCAGGTATTTATTCCAAGGATATTGAAGCCATATATGGCGGAAATATGAGCGCTGGATCCACAACGTTCCAGGATCATATTGGTCCATTGCTTGCTGATTTTACAGGACTTGCAATCAATAGGATACCTGCAATAAGGATCGAGAATGGAAGTGCAAGTGGTGCAGCTGCTTTCCACGAAGGATTCTTGGCAGTTGCATCTGGGAATTATGATACTGTACTTGTAGGTGGAGTGGAAAAATTGACGGATGTATCTATGGAAGAAATTACAGAGGTTCTTTCCGGTGAAGTTGACAGGGAATGGGAATTGTTCAATGGTGCAACACTTGCATCACTGGCTGGTTTAATGGCAAGGAGGTATATGGTTGAATACAACACAAAAAGGGAACAGATTGCTCTTATGCCAGTTCTTTCACACAAACACGGTTCACTTAATCCATATGCTCAATTCAAAAATATAATAAAGGTAGAGGATGTTTTAAAATCTACAATGGTTGCAGACCCTTTGACAATGCTTGATTGCGCCCCTGTATCAGACGGTGCATCTGCTGTTATTCTTACAACGATGGAAAATGCGAAAAAATGGCGCAAGGACGGAATTGTTAAGGTAAAGGCATCATCAGTTGCATCCGATTACATCGCTCTTCAAAGCAGAGAAAACATTACAAGGTTTGATTCAACTGTAGAAGCTGCAAGAAAGGCTTATAAGATGGCTGGGCTTGAGCCTAAGGATATTTCACTGGTTGAAATCCATGATGCATATTCCATATTTGGTTTAATAGCCCTTGAGGATCTGGGCTTTTTCAGAAAGGGAACTGCTGGTAAATATCTAGAAGAGGGTTATGGGAACTTGGATAGCAGATTACCAATAAACCCATCAGGTGGCCTTAAGGCTAAAGGACATCCAGTGGGTGCAACAGGCGTAGGTCAGATTGTAGAAGCCACATTACAGTTAAGGAAAGAGGCTGATAAAAGGCAGGTTCCTGATCCAAAAAATGCACTCACATTAAACATAGGTGGTTCAGGTGGATCATCAATAGTTCACATAATGGAGGTGGTAAAATGACAATACCCAGGTTCTGGAGGGAATTCGAGCAAAGATATAGGCTTGTTGGAACAAAGTGCCCATCCTGTGGAAGGGTCTATTTCCCACCTAGAGACGTATGCCCATACTGCCACAGGGATTCTGTTGGGAAAATGAGAAAACATGAATTAAAGCCGACGGGAAAGATTTATTCATATACACTTGTGCGCCAGGACATACCTGATTTTAAATCTATTAAGCCATACATAATGGTATTGGTTGAAATGGATGATGGGCCGAAAATTACAGGGCAATTAACGGACATAGAGTATGATGAAGTAAAAATAGGTATGCCTGTTAAAGCCGTCTTCAGAAGAATAAGGGAGGAAAGTGATTCAGGTATAATAGAATATGGGTACAAGTTTGTGCCCCTATAAAATCTTTTCATGGCATAAACTATTTATTTTTTTATATTTATATATAAATCTTTTATGAGCCAGTTACCTCAGGTTATTCAGGGGAATTCATGATTTTATATAATCAGTAAATATCAGATGTTTAAGCAATGGAATTGTCTCTTTCTAGACGAAAATATAAAATTTTTTTACGAATTTTTCCAAGAAACTATTAAATAAACTAATCCATTTACCATTCAAGGTGATACAATGCTAGATTTTACCTTTTCAGAAGAACAGGATATGATAAGGGAAAGTGTAAGGGATTTTGCACAAAAAAAGATTGCTCCAATCGCAATGGAAATGGAAAAAACAAAGCAGATTCCTGAAGATGTAATTCAGGGTATGGCTGATCTTGGCCTTATTGCACCAACTGTTTCGACAAAATACGGTGGTCAGGGCTTTGATGCCGTTACTGCGGGTATTATTGCTGAAGAGCTTGCAAGGGCAGATCCTACTGGCTCTATACCTGTTTTTTATCTTGTTCAAGCATCCTGGGGCCATGTTTTTGATAAATATGGTACTGAAGAAGCAAAACAAGAAATATTGCCCAATGTTACAAAAGGGAAATGGTTTTTGGGAATAGCAACTACTGAATCCGATGCAGGGTCTGATGTTCTAGGAACAAGAACAACAATTAAAAAGGAAGGAGACAAATATGTTGTGAATGGAGAGAAGATGTATATAAGCGGTGTTAGAGAAGCATACACAAGAGGTGGAGGTCATATAACAATAGCCAAACAGTTCCCTGAACTAGGTGCAAAGGGAATGACAATGTTCTACCTACCACTTCAATCAAAAGGAATAATTCCAACATATGTTGACGATCTTGGCAGGGAAGGTATATCAACAGGTGGATTCACCATAGATAATGTTACAATTCCAAAGCATTACATAGTTGGTCAGGAGGGAAGAGGTTTTTATATAGTCCATGAGGGATATGAATATGCTAGGGGTCTCATAGCAGTAATATGTGCTGGTGCAGGCCTTAAATCACTGGAAAGGGGAGAAAAATACCTTAAGGAAAGGAATGCATTTGGCATGCCCCTTGCAAAATTTGAGGCTTTACAATTCAGGCTAGCCGAGCATTATACAAAGCTCAGTTTCTTAAGGCTTGGATCCTACTGGGCATTATGGACATATGACAGGGAAGGGCAGAAGCAGGCAACGAGATTTGAAGTGAGTAAGGCGATTGCAATGGCAAAAATGTTTGCAAGTGAGTGGTCTACGCAGGCAATAGATGAGGTAATGCAATGGCAGGGAGCATTTGGTTATACGAGGGAATGTGTTGATCAGGCAGCATGGAGAGCAATAAGGTCATTCGCTTGGGCAGAGGGTAGCAAGGAAATCATGCGTGTTATAGTTTCAAGGGAACTGCTCGGCAAGGAATATACATCATACAAGTAAAAACGGTGGTTTTAATGAAAATACTTGTTTTAGTGAAACAGGTGCCTGACACAAGTGAAGTTAAGTTCAATGAAAATGGGGTGATGATAAGAGAGGGTTTACAGAGCATACTGAATGCTTTTGATCAGTTTGCTGTTGAAGAAGCGCTCAGGATAAGGGAGAAGTATGGCGGAGAAGTATCAGTGATGACATTGGCACCAGAGCAGGCAAAATCAGCACTGCAGAAATGTCTTGCCCTAGGTGCAGACAAGGCTTACCACATATCAGACCGTGCGTTTGGCGGATCTGATACACTTGCTACATCATATGCACTCAGCCTGGCGATAAAAAAGGTAGGCGAATTTGATCTGATAATGGCTGGAAATCAGGCCACAGATGGTGATACTGGACATATCGGTCCACAGGTGGCTCAGTTTCTTGGTTTGCCACACGTAAGCTATGTTGAAAAGGTAGAAAGCATAGATGGTGATAAAGCACTTGTAAAAAGCTTGATGGAAGATGGTTATAGAATGGTTGAGGTAAAATTGCCTGCATTACTGGCATGCATTCCCCCAACAACATTTGAATATTCAAATCCAAGTATGAGTGGTATTATTAAAGCAAAGAACAAGCCATATATCTGGTTCAAGGCAGACGATATAGATGGTGATAAAAGCAGGTTTGGCCTTAACGGTTCCCCAACTAGGGTACTAAAAATGTATCCTCCTCCAAAAAGATCTAGGGGTGAAATTTTCACAGGGGATTACCATGAGGCAGTTAAAAAGATCATTGATGTTTTAAAGGAAAAGAAGGTGATCTCATGATCAGCGATTACAAGGGTATTCTGGTTATTGGTGAAATTTATGATGGTAAAATTAGGCCTGTAACGTTCCAACTAATTACAAAGGCAAGGGAGCTTGCTGATACACTTAACACAAGTCTTTCAACAGTTCTTATAGGAAACAACATTAATGAAATGGCAAAGGAACCAATCTATTACGGTGCTGATAAGGTTTATGTGTTAGATAATAAAATGTTCGATCCTTACATTGCTGAGGTTTATAGTGCAGTTCTGGCAAAGTTCATAGACAGGCTTAAGCCAGAGATCGTTCTTATTCCTGCAACACATACGGGAAGGGAGTATGGACCAAGGATAGCTGCATCATTGCAAACAGGAATGACAGCAGACTGCACGGATCTTGCAATAAAGAATGGAAGGTTCATCCAGATCAGGCCTGCTTATGGCGGGAATATCATGGGTGAAATTTTCACCCCTAACCACAGACCCCAGATTGCTACTGTAAGACCTAATGTTTTCAAAGCTAGGGATCCAGATACATCAAGGAACGGGGAAATTATCAGGGAAGAACCAGATTTCAGCAATGTAAATTTAAGGACAGTGATAAAAGAAATTATTAAAACCACCGTTACAGGTGCTAAAAAGATAGATGAGGCAAAGGTAATTGTTTCAGGTGGGAGAGGTGTAGGTTCGAAGGAAGGTTTTGAACTTTTGAGACAGTTAGCGGATCTTTTAGGCGGAGCAGTTGGTGCATCAAGGGTTGCTGTAGACCTTGGCTGGATGCCAAAATCCGCACAGGTGGGCCAGAGTGGTATAACAGTTTCACCTGATCTTTACATAGCATGTGGCATATCAGGAACAATACAACATATCGTGGGTATGAAAGATTCGAAGATCATAGTGGCTATTAACAAGGATCCGAATGCACCCATTTTCAACATAGCTGATTTTGGCATAGTCGGTGATCTCCACGAGGTGATACCAGTATTCATAGAGGAACTAAAGAAAGTTCTTAACAAATAAAAAAATGTTTGAGGTTTTGCACAGAGATGGGCTTTCGAGAATAGGCAGGTTTGAGGTACACGGTAAGCAGGTTGAAACACCTGCACTCATGCCTGTCATAAACCCAAATATTATTGTTATACCTCCTGATGAATTAAAAAATAAATTCCATATTGATGCACTGATAACAAATTCTTATATCATAAAGAAAGATGCTCTATTAAGGGAAAAGGCATTAAAGGAGGGTCTTCATAAACTCTTGAACTTTGATGGTATTATAATGACAGATTCTGGAACATTTCAAAGCCACGTTTACGGAGATGTTGATTTAGATCCTGTTGAGATTTTAAAGTTCCAGAAAGACATGGGAACTGATATTGCAACAATACTTGACATATTCTCCGAACCCGAATTCTCTTACAATGAAGCTGAAAATGCAATAAACGCTACATATGAAAGGGCTAAGTGTGCAAGGGAGATCTTGGGTGATACGTACGTTGCAGGACCCATTCAAGGATCTCTTTTTCCTGATTTAAGGGAAAAATCTGCAAGGTTGATGAACTCCTTAAATCTAGATTATTACCCGATAGGTGGTGTAGTGCCATTACTTGAATCTTACAAATATTCGGATATCGTTAATATCGTAATGCCATCAAAATTGAACATTGATTACGGTAAACCAGTACATCTATTTGGCGCAGGACATCCAATGATTTTTGCAATTGCCGCTTTAATGGGCATGGACTTTTTTGATTCATCATCATATGTGAAATATGCAAGGGACGATAGAATAATATTCCCGGACAGTACAAGATATCTTTCTGATTTAAAATATGTGCCATATCCTAGCCCATATCTTGACAGGTATGATCTGGACGAAATAAAGCAAATGGATAAAAATGAAAGATTTTCTATCATTTCAAGGCACAACCTTTATGTTACTGTTCAAGAATTAGAAAGGGTAAAGGGTGCAATTTTTGAAGGCAGCATCTGGGAATATGCTGAAGAAAGGTGCAGATCCCATCCATACCTTTACCAGGGTCTGCTTGAACTTTATAAATACGGTGAGAAACTTGAAAAATTTGAAAGTCTAAGCAGGACACACCCATTCTATTATACAGGTGCGGAGTCATTAAAAAGACCCATGGTTTCAACGCTTGAAAAAAGAATAATTAGGAATTATAAGTATAAAAGAAAATCATGCATAGTTATTGACTGGAAAAACATGGATAGGGCAATGAAGTTTATCAAGACACTGGATTCACATTTCCTGGTTAAAACACCATTCGGTTATGTCCCATATGAATTGCTTTTTATTTATCCAATTGTGCAATCACCATTGCCAAATGAAACATATTGCATTGAAAATCTTGAAAAAATAGTTGATTCGCTTGATTTTGATATACTCATATCATGGTTAAAAAATGTACCAGAAAATTTGACAAGCGAAAAGGAATTTGTTCAGGAGCAAGAGACAAGGAACCTGGATATTTTGAGAATAAAAGCTGTAGCGGATTATCAGTTCGGTTTTGGTGCCTCAGATGTACTTTTAAATGGAGAAATAACTATTGTAAAGAGTAAAAATACGGGGATGATAAGAAATATTTTCCTTAATGGCAAACATATTCTTTCAATGAGGAATGATGGATTTTTCACTCTTAAGATAGAGGGTGCTAGACTTTTGCATAATGGCCTGAAATTCCCTGGGCTCAGGACTGTTGTTACACCTGAAAGTGAAGAATTCAATAGAAAGGGTAAAAATGTATTTGCCAGGTTCATAGTTGATATGGATCCGGAATTGAGACCGATGGATGAAACATTGGTTGTAAATGAAAATGATGAATTAATTGGTGTTGGCAGGACATTTTTCTCCAGGGATGAGGCTCTTACTTTGAAAAAAGGAATGGTTGTTGAACTGAGAGAAAATTTATCTTGAATTTATTATTATCAAAAATTAGGGCTTGTGGGGTAGATTGGTCTATCCTTTCGGCTTCGGGAGCCGAAGACTCCGGTTCAAATCCGGGCAAGCCCACTTACATTATTAATAAATATTTTAAACAATCCCTATTATTATTAATCTAACTTTAGAACTAAAACAGAATAATATTGAAAAACGTTTCTTTGGAATATGGTATAAACAATTTTAATTTTAAATATTTTTCACTAATTTAAGCGCCGGGGGGGAGATTTGAACTCCCGCTCCCCTTTCGGAGAACAGGCTCTCCAGGCCTGCGCCTTGGCCAGCTCGGCTACCCCGGCTTAAATCATAAAGGCAAAGGTAACATATAATTTTTCCTTTTCTCATTAGTAGAACAAATGGAATACGAAGGTAATACTTTGTTTCCTTTTGGAATATTTATTATGTATTCCAATGTATGACATATGATTTATCATAGTTTTATAATCAAAATATTTCATATAAAGAATTTAAAAGAAATAAGGTATTAAAAATAAAGGAGTAATAATAATTTAAATATGGTATTTTAGTAGAAATTTTTATATATTAAAAAAAGCATAACTTCAACTCGAACCACTGGTCCTATCCAAGGAGGATGTTAAATAATGAAAACAGACACAAAAATATCTTTGAGAATCAGTCAGGTGGAGTTGGATAACATAGATGATTTTCTAGTTAGACACCCAGAATTTAAAACAAGATCAGACTTTATCAGATACGCTACTATGAAGCAGCTAGAAATGATGGAAAAAGGGCAGCAATTAGACGAAGATCTTGTAACAATAAGACTGAATAAAAGAATAAAAGACATTTTCAGCGATCTTGTGGAAGAGAATTTATTCATAAATCTGGACGAAGCGATAAATTTCTTTCTCGAAAAGGCAGCCCAGACTAATAAAATAAGCGAGGAATTGTCAACGATGATGCAGGGTTATGCTTCTATTGACAAGCTAATAGACAATTATAAAAACTATCAGAAGGATAGGGCAACCAGCAGGATAAAAAGGGAAAAAGGTGATACATATGATAGAAGATGAAAAAGGAAAAATTTTCAAAGGAATGATGAAAGACTGGCTAGATCCCCCCTATATACCTGTCATTGCTTTTGGAGGTGCTGGAGCCCATTTCCTTGAGTCTTTTGAAAGATTGCTTTCCATATACAAAAATGGCCCAGACCAAGAAGATTTCTCAAATGTACTAACGGTCTACATTAATACAAAGCAGGAATTAGAACTAGAATCATATCCATTTGTTAAAACAATACTTATTACGAATTCAGTTCTTGGAACACATCAGGATACTGAAGGTTTCGTAGAGGTTGGAGAAAAGCTCATAGATGATAATTTCGAGGAAATATTCAGTTCTTTAACAGGTAAAATATCCATAAATCTGAGAAAAGCAGATGCAATAATCCTTGTTGCTGCCCTAGGTGGTGGAATGGGTACAGGTGGTATAAAAGAAGCCTTAAAACTTATCAATTCAAGATATCCTATGATTCCTGTTTTTCCAGTGCTTGTTATGCCATTCTCTTTTGAAAACAGGTCAATTAGCCCAAGAAAGGAAATTGATGATATACTAAAATTAAATAAAAAGCCAACAGTAATTAAGAATTCAGAGTTCATACATATGGAAAAAAACAGAAAAATGAAATTTTCAGATGTACTTGAAGAAATAAACTACAATGTAGCCCAAAAAATTATGGATATAGTATTAAGAATTAAAACAGAAAGGGAAAAAGTATTCGAGGAGCTTTACGGAAAAATTTTCGAAGAAGAATTTCAGCAGGCTCTTTCCAACCAGCTTTATAATGAATTAAAATCACTTTAATTTTTTTTTTGAAACTTAGAAAGTAATGTATTTATTCAAAAGAATTGAAAATCTTGCAATAATATTTTTAAAAAGCCTCTTTAAATATTTTATATGTAGGTAAAAAGGTTATAAGAAAAAATAATAAGAAATGTAAAATTATCTTTAAAGCATGATGAGCGATTATTTTCAAATAGACTGGGAATCTATAAAAAAGGATTTAAAGAGCATTAATGCAAAGATATTATTGATCGAATTACCTGAAGGCTTAAAACAATTCATTCCGGAAATTGATGAAAATTTAAAAAATTTTATAACGTACTATTCAGGTGAAAATGTTTATGGTTCTTGTGATACATATAATTTTAATATAAATGTGGATGCCATATTGCATTTTGGTCATGCACCCATACCAAATTTAAATTATTTTAAAAAAACATTTTTCATAGAATTGAAAAGAAAGATTGTTTTAAATGAAAACCTAATAAAATCTATCCAGAAACTGAAATGCAAAAGGATTGGTTTACTAGCAACAGTTCAATATGTACCATTATTAAATGATATTTCAGAAATCTTAAATAATAAAGGAATTGAAGCCATAATCTCTAAAGGTGATGACCGTCTGTTTTATTCCGGTCAGGTTCTTGGCTGTGATTTTAGTGCGGCTGAAAAAATTCAGAACAACGTTGATTGCTTTATTGTTCTAGCCGATGGTGAATTTCATGCTGAAGGAATCGCTTTATCAACAAATAAGGATACATATGCAGTTGAGCCTGTATCAGGAAATATAACAAAAATTGAACAGGATAAAATACTCAAATCAAGATATATACAGATAGAGCGTTTCAGAGGCTCAAAAACTGTTGGTATTCTCGTATCAACAAAAATCGGACAGTACAGGATATCATTGGCAAAGAAAATTAAAGAAAAAATTCAGAATAATGGTAAAAAAGCATACATAATTTTAATGAATGAAATCTCACCTCAGAAACTAATGAATTTGAATTTTGATGCATATATCAATACCGCCTGTCCTAGGATAGCCATGGATGATAATTTCCTCTATGAAAAACCGGTACTTACACCTGAAGAAATGGAAATTGCACTGGACATAAAGAGCTATTATCCTTATTCAATAGACAGAATTAATTTTGTAGATCAGGTAGGAAAAGATATATAGTCAAAACTAAATTAATGCTTATGAATATAGGTGTTCTTGTTTCAGGTAGGGGAACAAATCTTCAATCAATAATTGATGCCCAGATCAGGGGTGATATTAAATCAAAGGTAGTTGTGGTTATATCAAACAAAAAAGATGCTTTTGCGTTGGAAAGGGCCAGAAACCATGGTATTCCTGCAATTTATATACAATCAAAGAACAAGGATCCAGAAACATACGATTCTGAGATTGTGAATATATTGAAGGATTATAATGTGGAACTCGTAGTTCTAGCAGGTTATCTTAAAATTTTAACAAAAAAATTCATAGACGAATTTCCGGATAGAATAATCAATATACATCCTGCTCTGCTTCCATGTTTTGGTGGCAAGGGATTCTATGGCGAACATGTTCATGAGGCAGTATTGAATTCTGGTTCCAAATTCTCTGGTTGTACAGTGCATTTTGTAAGACCTGAGATTGACCATGGCCCAATTATAGTTCAGAGGTGCGTTCAAGTTTTAGATGATGATACACCAGAAACCCTTGCAGAAAGAATACTTCCATTCGAACATATGGCTTTAATTGAGGCCATAAAAATAATTGAATCTGGAAGATTTAAAATAGAAGGGATGAGGGTAAAATTGATTTAAGGTGGAACGACAAGAACAGGTATAGTACTTTCTGTTATTAACCCCTGGCTAACACTCCCTAGAATAAGCTTCTCCAACCCCTTTAGTTTTCTCGTGCCTGTAACGATCATTTCAAAACCATTTTCTATGGCAAAATTTAATATTATTTTAGAAATGTTTTCTTTCTGTTCTATTTTGTAGGCAAATTTAAAATTCTTTCCCTCAAATATGGCTTTAAAAAGATCCCTTAAATAAAAAATAAAACTTTCCACTGTCTCAAAGTTTCTCGTGCCTTCGAAAAGTTCTACTTTAAAGGGTACTTCAATATTATTAATGATGTACAATCCTGTGACATCATCACCTTCCTTCAATATTTTTTTAAGAAATTCTGCTGCTGCAACTGAACCTGAAGATCCATCAAATGCAAGCAAAAATTTCATATTATGATAATATCTAAAAACATTATTAAATTTTATCATGACCTCCCTATTTTACAATTGAACATTTTTAAATCATAAAAAACAAGTTATTTGCTCCATTTTTACTATGTTTTTCATTTACTTTTTATTATTTTTCATGTTTTTTCGTTGATTTTTTCATAGCTTACGCTATCAATCCCCGTTTTTGCATTGACAAAAGAATGTTTAGATTATGCGCTAAACACATGAACATTGCCTTTACACGTACTCTGATTACTGTTGTTACTAATACATGACCTCCATGAAATACGCTCTTTATCACTGCATATGGTCTCTCTACTATCGATCTTTTTTTCGAAATTCTTATATTCCTACGTATCGATGCTATTGGCAATTTGTCCTCTCCCTTTACTTTTTTCTCC
>JBMFTB010000003.1:0-56020 GCA_049967255.1 Thermoplasmata archaeon | reverse complement strand
TCCTGAAAACATGTGGGTCGCGGTAACAAATGAAAAATAATCAAATCTGATGACACCTTTCTATGCTCGTATATCAGAAATCAAGAAGATATGTAAGCAGCAGGCGTAAGGAAAAGTTGTGGAGAGAATATGAGAAAATTGGAATTCACAATGGACCGGCCGGGATTTGAACCCGGGGCCTTTTGCTTGCGAAGCAAACGATCTACCAACTGATCTACCGGCCCTTCTTTAATTCCTCACTTTTCTCATTCACTGACTGAAAATATTCATAAATTTTTTTTGCATACCGGAGTATTTCATCTATTGGTTCAGTCTTTTCAGAATACTTAAAATTTATTAAAGGCTTTAGGAAATTCTCCATTATTTCCTTCCTCCTATTCTCGAAAACATTTATAAAATTAATATTTGCAACAAATTTAACAGAACCATTTTCCCTCAGCTTTTCAACCAGATCCTCTTTTATAAGTATACCAAGTGATGCATAAATCCTTGCTATGGAGTAATTTGTCCTATCAATAATTTCTTTTATTGTTAATGGCTTTTCTGAGACGGCAAGAGTAGAATAAATGGTGCTTGATGCCTCGTCAAGGCCTAGATAGAGCATTAATTTTTTTAATATACTCCTTAAATACTCAACTTCTTTCATTTAGCTCATTAAGTTATAATAAAATTGGTTTAAATAGTTTACTTTTTTAATAATGAAACATAGCAAAAATTACTGAAGTGCTTTTATGATGGTACTCTCAATTTCTAATTTAAATAAAATTTCACTTTGGTACGGTTCCCTTTTTTAATTTATCATTAAGGAAGTACATTCATCTCAATGCTGAAGCGGTCTTGGTTTACTTCTAATCAAGAACTTGAATTCACTTTAATAAAAAATTGGTCTGAAGACCAAAATATTAATTTAAGTGAAAAAAATATAGAACATGCAGGTGGTATAAATGAAAAACATAGATGAGCTTGCTAAACAGGCTCTTGAACTAAAAAATAAAGGTATACCGGAAAAGGAAATTGCAACTGAATTACACCTTTCTACACAAACTGTTCAATGGTTGCTTTCAAAGGGTTTTGAAAAAAAAGTATCAGCTCCACGTGATGTAAAGGTAGGGTGGAGATCAATTGGCATTTATCCTTATAGGATATCAAAATTAGCTGAAATATTTGCAGATATTATCATTGAAGAAATGAACAAAAGAGATTTTCAACCCGATTCCATAGTTGGTATCGCGATAAATGGTATACCTCTTGCATCATTCATTGCAGAACAGCTTGATTCTGAACTTATTGTTTACAGACCACAGCCTACTAACAAAGAGGGAACATTCAGCTCAAACTTTGCATCCGTAGCAGAGAAGGAAATTGTAATAGTTGATGATGTAATAAGCACAGGCGAGACAATGACAAAAGCAATAAAAGACATAAAGAGCATGGGAGGAAAACCCGTTCTGGCATTAACAATAGTTAACAAAACAGATAGGAATGAAGTTGAAGGTGTTCCATTGAGATCTTTAATTAGGGCAAGATTAATAGAATGAAAATATCATTCTTTTTTTATTAAATCACCCAGTGTTAATGTGTTTTTAACTGTTTTTTGTTCTCCTGGAATAGCTGTGACCTTTTCCATAAGCTTTATGTTATAAAACCTTTCTAATTTCTTTATCAATTCCCTGTCGGGTTTCATTTCACCTCTTTCAATCTTTGAAAGAACATTCTTTTTTTCAAGCATTTTTTTAGCCGCATCTTCAAGTGAAAGGTTCATAGCATCCCTCGCTTTCCTGACCCTTTCACCATAATCATCGACAAGGACCATTTCCTCATCAAGCATATCATCCTTCTTTTTCTGGTGTTTTTCCTCAACATGATGTGTATGTATATTTTGTGGCATTGGGGATCTCTGCACTTTTACATTAGGCTTTTCTATGGGTGTGCCGAGCTTCGCACACTCATCACAAACATTCATGATTGCACCCTCAATCAAAACTTTCCTCAGCCTGGGTACATTTTTACCACATACCTCACAAATCATTTTCACCACCGGGACAATGCAGAAGAAAAGCATCATTATATATATTTTTCCATTACATATTTCTATTTTAACTTTATAATAAAATAATAAATGTCTATTTTTTAAAGAAAAAATAAATATATGAGAACCAGATAAAGATTAAAAGGTGAGTTAATGGCAAAGGATGATGTTGAATCTGGCATATCCTACGATCTAGAAAGGGATGAGTACCTTAAACAAATGCGCATCCTTGAAAGCGAAAAAAAATTTTTAGAATCTGAATTAAAAAGGATGCAGTATGAAAATGATCAGCTTAAAAAGGAACTCAATAGGCTCAGGGCACCTCCATTATTACTTGGTTATATTGAGGATGTTTTAAATGATAAAAAAATTGTTGTTAGAAGTTCTACAGGCCCTTCTTTTGTTGTTAATGTTTCTGAGCATATTCCGGGGGATAAATTAAAGGCAGGTGCAAGGGTAGCTTTAAACAAGACAACACTTTCAATTATAGGCGTTTTACCTGAAAGTTATGATCCATCTATTGTTGCAGCAGAAATAGTTACAAAACCCGATATTACATATGATGATATTGGTGGACTTGAAGAACAGATAAGGGATGTTAAGGAAACTGTTGAATTACCATTGCTTAATCCTGACCTTTTTAAAAAAGTAGGAATAGAACCACCCAAGGGCGTTTTGCTTGTTGGACCACCCGGTACAGGAAAAACATTGCTTGCAAAAGCTGTAGCGCATAACACGAATGCTACATTTATTAGAACTGTAGGTTCTGAACTTGTTAGAAAATACATAGGTGAAGGCGCAAGACTTGTAAGAGAACTGTTTGATCTAGCTAGGGAAAAATCACCTTCAATTCTTTTTATAGATGAAATTGATGCAATAGGATCTAGAAGGCTTGACCTTTCAACATCAGGTGACAGGGAAGTCCAGAGGACGCTCATGCAGTTGCTTGCGGAGATGGATGGATTTGACCCGCTTGGAAATGTAAAGATTATTGCAGCAACTAACAGACCCGATATACTTGATGAAGCCCTTGTAAGACCGGGAAGGTTTGACAGGATAATAGAGATACCCATGCCAAATGAGGAAGCGAGGGAAAAGATATTCTTCATTCACACGAGAAGAATGAACATTTCAAATGTTGATCTAAAATATCTTTCAAAATTGACGCAGGGTATGTCAGGTGCGGATATAAAAGCAATATGCACAGAATCTGGTATGAATGCAATCAGGGAAAATAGGGATTATGTAATTCTTCAGGATTTCATAAAAGCAATAGAAAAAATAACAAAATCAACGAAGGGAACTACAGAGGTTCCTGAGCACATGTTCAGGTGAATCAGGACTCATAGGGATCATCACAGCAAATAATGCTCAGTTGACCCTCTTTTCATCACATTCAATAGAGTAATAAAATGTTGAATAAAAAATTTAGCTATAATTATATCCGAGTTCAACAGCATCCATATTTTCTTTTTCGGTGCCCTTGGGCACGGATTCTGCCACTGCTTTCAAAACTGATTGTTTTGAAACAATGTTTGTTATTTTTACCAGATACCCAAGCATTGCCATATTCACAGATGTAGTTTTATTGAATTTTTCCTTTACAAGCCTTGTAGCAGGTATTCCGTACATCTTTTCTGCCTTTGCAGGCGAGACTAGATCACTCTCGTAAATAAGGATACCATCTTTTTTTAGTGTATTGTACGCTGAATCATAACCCTTCTGAGAAAAAGCAACAATTACATCCGCATCAATAACATATGGGTAATCAATTTTTTCATTAGATATTACTAGTGAAGAACTTGAAAAACCGCCCCTTGTTTCTGCACCATAACTCTCTGTATAAACTGCTTCCTTTCCCTCATATATTGCAGCTGCTTTCCCTAATATTAAACCTGCCAGTATTACGCCCTGACCTCCACTCCCAACGAATTTTACACCTGTCATAATGATTACTTTGCCCTTATCTTATTTCTATCAATCTTAATACCGGCGGGTGTAACGAAAAGATAATTCTTGCCAATGGCAACAACGTCCCCATCTACATCCTTTGCTACACTTTTAAGTTCATTTATTATTCTCCTCAAGGAAAGTTCATCTTCAGCAATTGCAGTGTAGTCAAGAATAAGAATATCCCCGTTGTATACATATTCAGTCAAATCCTTAAGCTCCTCATACCTGAAAATTTCCCCTACCCTGACAACAGGTCCCGTAGAACCTAGCTCTATGCTCGGTTCATATTCATTAAGGTCAAGATATTTCCTTGGTTCAGCACCACCCGAAGGTTTGTCCAATGGTTTAATGGGCTTTTTCCTGAAAAATGCTGGCATACTTTTAATCACCTACTAAGGTAAGGTTTTTTCTAAATAAAAATTTTTCTGATAAAATTTAATTTTAATCATAAAGCCTAATTATTTTTAGTTAAATTTGTAACATGAGACAAAATTCTGTCTTTAACATCATCGATTTTTAAATTAGATACCTCTGTTATAACAGCAAGATTATAGTGATCTATGAACAAATCTAAAATTTTTATATCCAGAATCTTTATTTCCTTGTCACTGAAAGTATCAAGAAATTTTTTCTTAAAATTATTTAAATTTATAGCTGCAGGGATATCAAAACGTACCTTTACAATCCTCTTTTCATTTTTTGAGTAATTGTAAACCATAGCATTTATTATTGTTGAGTTTGGAATTGTAACTAAAATGTTTTCATCATTGATCATTTTTGTGTACAAAAAACCAATTTCTTCAACAATACCTGTGAATTCTGGGATCTGAAATTCATGGGGATATGTGGATGAAAAACTGCTGAACTGTGAATTATTTACCGTTACCCTTTCACCTATGTTAAAGGGTTTTGCAAATATAAGATAAAAACCTGCAAAAAAATTGCTCAGGACAGATTGTGCTGCAATACCCAAAATTATGCTTGCAAAACCTGCACTAATGAGACCTACAGTTATATTTGTGCCAATGGTAAATATTATTATTGCTGAAATTATCGTGAAGAATATTATCTGAAATGTCGTCCTGAAATTCTTAGCATTTTTTTCATTGAACTTCTGTATTGCATAAACATATAATATATTACCAAAAAATTTTGTAACAAGGTATGTGATAAATATGGCAATTAAAACGGTTATTGCCTCATCATACACTTCAGGAATAATATTTAAATGTTCAAGCATTTTTAGAATAAAAAGAAGAAATAAACCTAATATTATAGAAGCTATAATGCTGACTCCATTGCCAATCACTGTTCTTATTTTCAATTTCCATCACTCTGTACATTTTTTATTATACCTTTCATCCTTTCAAAATCTACTATTACAAAAATGTTATTTCCTTGCACATTATTTTTAATTTTGTTGGCTATGTACAATTCTCTTTCATTTTCTAATCTAGCATAACCCTTTAATCTATTTATTTCTAAATCCCATTTTAAAACAAATTCTTCTGGCGAGCCGGCCTTGAAATCCTTTTTCATTATCCTTTTCTTCCTGAAAGTGTACCTGATAAGATCCATAAATTTTACATTTTTTGTATACGCTTGCGCATATTCATTTTCATTCATATCAATTGCTAAAATTTCTATATTTTTCTCTTTTGCAAGTTTAACTACCTTTGTAAAAGATGGTACGGGCATTTTTACTTTTCCAAATTCCTGTAATTTTAAACCGTATATGATTTCATAATCGGATAAATCAACTTCAAATGGTTTTTCTATGTAAATTTTTAAACCTTCAAGGTCTTCTGGTGAAATGCCAAGCATTATGAGATCAAAATTATTGTTTTTTAAAATTTCATCAATATCATTTTCTTCAGCAGCATAACCCCTTACTGTACCGTACAAGACATAAGTTTTAAAGTTTATTTCAATTTTTTTTATTTTTTCTAAATTCATTTTCTCCTTTACATTTAAAATTGATTAAAAAATTTTTCTAGAAAATTTTAAAAAGTTTTATATGCAGTTTTGTAATTTCACCTCAAGGAGGTAAATAAATGTTAACTACTGCAACTGCTATATACGCTCTTGCAGCAGCAGTATCCATGGCCGGAGGCCTTATTGGTACTGGACTTGCTCAACAGGGTATTGGTGCAGCAGGTATGGGTGTCGTTGCTGAAAAGCCAGAAAAAATGGGTCAGGTTCTTTTTTTCCTAGTTATACCAGAGACCCTGTTCATATTTGGTTTTGTATTTGGCTTAATCATACTGATGCACATTCTCGGTTGAAAAAATGGCAATAGATGATGTGATCAAGGGCATATACGATAAGGGCAATTTAGAGCTAGAATCAATAAGAAAAACTACGGAAGATCAAATTTCAAAGATACTTGTTGATGCAGAGGCAAGAGCTAAAAAGATTGTTGAAGATGGAAGGGAAAAATTCATCAGGGAACTTGAACTTGAAAAAATGAGAAAGATATCATCAATAAACGTTGAACTCAAGCGCGAGTATATGGATTCATTGGATAAAATCATTAACGATTATGTTAACAAAGTAAAGGATTCAATCAAGTATTTCAGGAAAACAGAAGTTTATAGGAATTATCTCATGAATTCAATAGAAAAAGGTCTTAAGGAATTGAACATAGATAACGATAATGCAATAATTCAAATATCAGAACTGGACAAGGGTTTGATACATTCATTAAAAAATGTAAGCATAAACAGGATGCTTGATGATCTTGGTGGTGTAATAATTTCAACCAAGGACGGTAAAATTATTTCAGATCGATCAATAAAAAATCTCATTGAGGAAAAATCAATAGAGTTAAAGGAAAAGATATATCAAAAGATTAAGGAGGAGCTATAAATTGCAAGGGTTTATCTCCTATGCTTATGCTTATGCGAGGGCTAAGGCCATTGAGTCAAGTTTGTTAAATCAATCGTTAATAGATCAGCTCATATCCACACCTGATGTACAGCAACTTGTAAGTCTATTAATGGAAACACCTTACAAAGAATACATTTCCTATTATTCAACAAAATATTCGGGTGTGGATCTTATAGAGATGAGCGTAAATTCTAACCTTGTAAGAATTTCAAAAATTGCGTTGAACATTACACCCAGGATAGGTCTGGATGCCTTAAGAAGCTATATTTCAAAATGGGACATTGCTAACATAAAAATCATAATTTCATCGAAGTTACTCGGAAGGAAAATAAGCGAGACTGAAATGTTTCTACTGAGTGAAAGAGATCTACCCGCGGGCATAGTTGCTGGCCAAATGACTTCAGAGGATTTCAAAATAATGATAGAGGAACAGGATATAGATTCAATAATAAAGTATCTTTTAAAATTTCCATATGGAAGGGTATTGATGGAAAATGTTGAAAGTTTTAAAAAGAGTGGTGATCCAGGTGAAATGCTTCTTTCACTTGATCTATTTTACTTCAGGAACCTTCTTGAAAAAATAAAACTCTTTCAAGGTAATGAAATTCCTGTGCTTCATTTGATTTCTAGCCAGATAGATTCAAAAAATATTATGACTCTTATAAGAGGTATGGATATGGGCATACAGGCTCCAGAATTGAAGAAGTACATGATCGATGGTGGTAATTTGAAAGGGCAGAGGCTCGATGATCTTGTCCATGCATCAAGCATAGGTGATATTGTAGAAAAAATAAAGGACATATATGATCTGAGCAAGGCACTTGAAAAATACAATGAATCAAAAGATTTAAAAGAGTTTGAAATACAGCTTGAAAATTACATAGTAAACAGAAACATTTCATCCTTTAGGATTGCATCACCTGGACTTGCTTCCGTGATCGGGCTGCTTTTAATGTTTGAAACTGAAAGGGAAAATATAAGAAAGATTTCATACGGTAAGCAGTATAGGTTATCAGAGGATAGAATAAAATCAATGCTTATTAAGGTGGTTTAAATGGAAGAAACATACAAAATTGTTGTCATAGGTGAAAGGGAACTTGTCCTGGGTTATAGGTTGATTGGTTGTTCCGAATGTTACATAGTTGATGAAAAGGATTGTGCAGTAAAATTAAATTCTCTCTTAAGCAGAAAAGATGTGGGTATAATAATTGCATCTGATTTTATAAGAGATCATTTAGCCAATGCAGATCTGGAGAAAATTGAGTTTTTAACAAAACCTCTTGTTGTTTTTATTCCATCACAGGTAAAAACTAAAAAGGGTGAGGAAGAGGTGCTAAAGGAAATTGTAAAAAGGGTACTTGGGATAGATATTGGAGCGTGAATCATTATGGGTTTAATCTACAGGGTTTCTGGACCTGTTGTTGTTGCAAAGAACGTTGAAAATGCAAAGATGTACGATGTTGTTCTTGTAGGTGAAGAAGGGCTTGTAGGTGAAATTATAAGAATTACTGGAAACAGCTCAATTATTCAGGTATATGAAGATACAAGCGGTGTAAAACCAAATGATAAGGTGGTTAATACAGGCATGCCTCTTTCTGTTGAACTTGGTCCTGGCTTATTAAGGAGCATATATGATGGTGTACAGAGGCCTCTACAGGTAATAAAGGAAAAAAGTGGTAATTTTATTAAAAGGGGCATTACTGCAAATGCTCTGAATATAGATAAAAAGTGGGATTTTGTTCCTACTGCCAAAACTGGTGACGATGTTTTACCCGGAAGTGTAGTTGGCTATGTTCAGGAATCACAGACAATTAAAACAAAAATTATGGTTCCTTCAGGCATTAGGGGTAAATTGTCAGGCATTGAATCAGGTAAATTCACCATAAGGGATAATGTTTATTCTGTTGAAATGAATGGTAAGAATATAAACCTAGGTCTTTCTGAAAAATCAAACGTTAGATTTCCAAGACCAATTAAAGAAAAACTTCCTCCAACAACACCACTTATCACCGGCCAGAGGGTTATAGATACGTTCTTCACTGTTGCGAAGGGTGGCACAGCTTGTGTTATTGGACCATTTGGAAGCGGAAAAACGGTAATACAGCATCAACTGGCAAAGTGGTCAGATACAGACATTGTTGTTTATGTAGGATGCGGTGAAAGAGGAAATGAAATGACTGAGGTTCTTGTCACATTTCCTGAATTAATAGATCCTAAAACAAAGGGGCCTTTGATGGACAGAACTGTCCTGATAGCTAACACGAGTAACATGCCTGTTGCTGCAAGGGAAGCGAGTGTATATACCGCCGTAACAATAGCAGAATATTACAGGGATATGGGCTACGATGTTTCATTAATGGCGGACAGTACAAGCAGATGGGCAGAAGCAATGAGAGAAATATCAGGCAGATTAGAGGAAATGCCAGGAGAAGAAGGATATCCTGCATATCTGAGCAGAAGACTTGCAGAATTTTATGAAAGGGCAGGAAGGGTAATAAATTTAAATGGCACGCAGGGTTCTGTTACTATTGTTGGTGCAGTATCGCCTCCGGGAGGTGATACATCTGAACCCGTCTCTCAGGGAACGCTCAGACTCACTAAAGTGTTCTGGGCGCTTGATGCTTCCCTTGCAAACAGACGACATTTTCCATCCGTTAACTGGTTAACAAGTTATTCACAATACCATACTACCGTTGGATCCTGGTTTTCAAAAAATGTTAGCCAGGACTGGAATACGATCAGAGACAGGGCCATGGCACTGCTTCAGCAGGAGGAAGAACTTCAGGAAATAGTTCAGCTTGTAGGTCCAGATGCACTGCCCGATAGAGAAAGAGTAATACTTGATACTGCAAAAATGATAAGAGAAGATTATTTGCAGCAGAGTGCATTTGATGAAGTTGATACATATTGTTCTTTGAAAAAGCAGAATCTTATGCTCAAAGCAATTCTACTTTTCCATGATAATGCAATGGAAGCAATAGCATCAGGCATGGCCTTGAAATCAATTCTAACCATGAAGGTCAGGGATCAGATTTCAAGAATGAAAGAAATAAGGGAAGAAAACCTTGACCAGATTAGTTCAATAATGGAACAGATTAGAAATGAATTCAGAACATTGAAGGGGGTGTAAGGTAATGCTTGAATATAAGACGGTAAGCCAGATTTCAGGTCCTCTGATTTTTGTTGAAAATGTAGAAAACGCAGGTTACAATGAAATGGTAGAAATTACTCTTCCTAATGGTGAGAAAAAAAGTGGTCAGGTCCTTGATACGAGGAAAGGTCTGGCCATTGTTCAGGTGTTTGGTCCAACAACAGGGCTTGATGTTCCTAATACATCTGTAAAATTTTTGGGGGATATAGTTAGATTACCAGTTAGCGATGAAATGCTTGGCAGGGTTTTTGATGGCTTAGGAAATCCAAGAGATGGTGGAGGACCACTGCTATCTAAGGAAAAAATGGAAATAGTTGGTTACGCAATAAACCCTTATGCGAGGGATGAGCCATCCGAATTCATCCAGACAGGTATATCGGCAATTGATGGCATGAACACGCTTGTAAGAGGCCAGAAACTTCCTATATTTTCTGGATCTGGCCTGCCACATAATGATATTGCTGCACAGATAGCAAGGCAGGCAAAGGTTCTCGGTGAGGGTGAAAACTTTGCAGTAATATTTGCTGCAATGGGTATCACAAGTGAGGAAGCGTATTTCTTCATTGATAATTTCAGGAGCACTGGTGCATTTGAAAGGTCTGTAATGTTTCTCAATCTTGCATCAGACCCAAGCATGGAAAGGATAATAACACCTAGGATGGCACTTACAGCAGCAGAATATCTTGCTTTTGAAAAGGATATGCATGTACTTGTTATATTAACCGATATGACAAATTACTGTGAGGCGCTAAGGGAAATATCAGCTGCAAGGGAAGAGGTACCGGGAAGAAGGGGTTATCCAGGGTATATGTATACAGACCTTGCAACACTTTACGAAAGGGCAGGAAAGATAAAGGGAAAGAAAGGTTCAGTTACTCAATTTCCTATTCTTACAATGCCCGGGGATGATATAACGCACCCTATTCCTGATCTAACTGGATATATTACGGAAGGTCAGGTAGTTTTATCAAGGGATCTTTTCCACAGGGGTGTCTATCCACCGATAGATGTGCTAATGAGCCTTTCAAGGCTTATGAACCAGGGCATAGGTAAGGGTAAAACGAGAGAAGATCACAGAGGTGTAGCCGACCAGCTCTATTCATCATATGCTAGGGGCAGGGATCTTAGAAGCCTAAGTGCAATTGTTGGAGAAGGAGCACTTACACCCGAGGATAGGCAATTCCTGAAATTTGCGGATGTTTTTGAAAAAAGCTTCATAGGTCAGGGGAAGGATGAGGACAGGACAATCATAGAAACACTTGATCTAGGATGGAAGTTGCTCGCAAGCATCCCTGAGAGCGAATTAAAAAGGGTAAAGAAGGATCATATAGAAAAGTATGGAAGGAGGTTTAGGACAGGAAATGGCACTGCAGAACGTTAAGCCAACAAGGATGGAATTGCTTAAACTTAAAAAAAGGATTATTTTAGCAAAGAGGGGACTTGATCTTTTAAAATTGAAAAGGGCAGCCCTTGTAATGGAATTCTTAAAATTGATCAAAAAATCAAAGAATTTAAGAACTGACCTTGAAAAGGCTGCCACAAGGGCGTATGAAACTGTCAAAATTGCTGAAATATACCATGGTACAGTTGGCCTAGAAAGCGCAACTATGATGGTAAGAAAGATGTCTGGCATTTCCATAAAGACGAAAAACGTAATGGGAATAAGGATTCCTGAACTAGGTAGATCCTCTTTTGAAAATCTTGTAAATACGAGCTACAGGCTTGTTGGCTTTTCTGCAAAAATAGACCAGATCATAAAGGATTTTGAGAATTACCATAATATAATACTTGAAATTGCTGAAACTGAAAATTCCATCAAAAAATTACTTGCGGAGATTGAAAAAACAAACAGAAGATCTAATGCAATAGAAAAGGTATTGATACCAAACATAGAACAACAGGCAACGTATTTGAAAATGAAATTTGATGAAATGGAAAGGGATACTTTTGTTACACTTAAAAAAATAAAAAGTAATTTGGAGAAAAAGGAAAATGCTGAAACTTTGGTTGATTAGGAACCTGTGGAAGATTAACCTATTCGTTGGTATGGTTGCAATACTCACAGTATTAATGTTAATGGTGATCTGAATGGCCGATGTAAATGAAGAATTAAAAAGAATCAGAAAGGCTGAAGAGGAAGTATCAAGAATGATTAGGGAAGAGAATGAACGATCCATGGCAAAGATAGAGGATGCTAAGAAAAAGGCTGAAGAAATCTTAAAAAATGCAGAAAAAGAGCTTGAGTCAATTAAGCTTAATCTTGAAAATGATTACAACGCGATGATTGAAAAAGAGATTTCAAAATTAAAAAAAGAATGGGATGAAAAAATGAAAAGGTTGGAAAAGATATCCATAGAAAAGGAGTATGTTGAAGATTTAGCAAAATCCATATTGGAGGAAAAATAATGGTCCTGAGACCTGTAAAACTCGTTAAAATATCCGTAATATCTCTACTTGATTACAGGGATAAAATAATAGATTATTTTCATGACATAGGTGCTATACAGATAGAAAATGTCGGCCCAGAAATACTTTCATATTTATCACAGGGTACTGTGCCATCCAATTACAGGGAAATAAGTGAACAGCTTGTTAGATTTAAGGGTCTTGAAAAGTATTTATCTCCGCGCAATGCAAATAAAAAATTTAGGTTTAATGTATATGAGGATTTGAAAAATGCAATAGGTTCTGTCAATATAGACAGTGAAATAAACAGGATAAGGGATAGGCTAGAAAAACTCAAAACAAACAGGAAGGCGATTGAAAACGACCTTGAAAGCCTTAAAATTCTGAAAAACCTGAGCATAGATGCCATAAACTTAAATTCAAAATCAATATTTTTCATTATAGGCAGAACGGGTGTTGAATACAGGGATGATCTTGTAAAAGAGCTTTCTTCCATTGAAAATGTTCTTTTTAAGGTAGCTGGAGACCATTACATTGAATTTATTGTAACAGGACCAAGAATTGAAGAAACAAAGGTTATGGAGACTGTAAATAAATTTAAACCCATCATTTATCAACTTTCAAGGCTTAATGATACAACCGATAATGAAATAAAATTACTTGAGGAGGAGCTCAATCGAATAGAAAAAGAAGAAAGGAATTTAAAAGAAGAGCTGGAGAAAATTTCTGATGAATATTATCCAATTGTATGTGCAATAGCTGAAGAACTTGAAATTTATGTTAAAAAGCTTGAAATAAATGTTAAATTTGGGATGGGGGATAAAACATTTGCAATAACGGGCTGGATACCTGAGAGGCAAATTGAAAAAATAAAAAACGACCTTGAAAATTTAACAGGCAGAATGGTAATATTCTCTATTCTTAAAACAAACGAAGAACCACCGACATTGCTTGAAAATCCTAAGCCAGTAAAATTTTTTGAATTCTTTATCAATTTTTATTCATTACCAAATTCTTTAGAATTTGACCCTACAATAATATTCTCAATTGTTTTTCCAATTTTCTTCGGGTTTATGCTAGGAGATGTAGGTTATGGTATTGTTATACTACTTTTTAGTATATGGCTTTTAAAGCGTGTTACGAACCCGCCCAAAAAAAGCAGGCTTCCTAGGGCTATATCAAGCTTTGGTAGAACTATGATGTCAAACTGGAGCTGGAGCAGACTAGCTAGAGCCATGATATGGGGGTCTGCTATAGGCATAATTTTTGGTATAATTTTCAACGAATACTTCGGTCTTTCACTGCCCTACAGGCCAATTCTTGATCCCATACACGATGTTTCAAAGCTTTTGCTCATAACGGCCTGGATAGGTGTGATTTATGTAACGTATGGTCTTGTCCTCGGCGCAATTAATCATTACACGATGTATAAATACTATGGTGAAAATGGGAAGAACCATATTAAGGAAATGTATGGAAGAATTGGCTGGTTATTCATCACATGGGGATTCACATTACTTGGATTATGGCTTCTCAAATGGCCACCTGTGAATTTTTTCATAGGTGTTTATGTGAGCATCCCCCTGCTTGGAATAGGTGTTGCATTACTTCTATTCGGTGAAGGTATTTTTTCAATAATGGAGATGGCATCTATCATTAGCCACATCCTTTCATTCACGAGGATAATGGGTGTTCTTCTTGCATCTGTAATCTTGGCTTATGTACTTGATAATATTTTCATAAAAGCGCTTCATTATGGTGTGCCATCACATATTATTATTGCATTCCTTGTACTTATCATTGGTCATGGCACAAACATTCTGATTGCAATTTTTGAACCCGGCATTCAAGGAGCAAGGTTGCATTATGTTGAATTCTTCTCAAAGTTTTTCCATGGAAATGGAAAGCCATTTACACCTTTTACTTCAAGAAGGAGATTTACAGAAAAATAGATCAGATGCTTATTCCGATTACAGAATGTATAATATTTCCTATTACATACGTGCCTATAGCTGCTAAAACGGTTAAAGTTACAGTCCTCAATAGACTTTTTAATATTGGCGTTCCTGAAAGTATTGATATGATAATGCTCGTAATGGATTGGGATATTACAACAAGTGAAAATGAAAGTACAAGGGCATAAATGCCACCCATGAAGAAGAATGGTAAAATAGGAAACATGGCGCCTATTATGTAAAAAAGTCCAGTGTTAATTGCTGATGATAATGGATTTGAAAAATTTTCCTCTTCTTCATTTTTTTTCTCTCCCTTTATCTCTTCTTTAATTCTTTCCAGTTTTATTTTAGAATCACTGTAATCCCTTTGTGCCTTAACGGATAGATATGCGCCTATGGCCATTGACAAACTTCCAGATATTCCTACGACAAGACCGCCTATAGCAACAAATATGGATTTCAATAGAACAGGTGCAAGACCAGCAACGGAGGCTAGCACTTCAACAAGACCATCGGACATGCCATAGACAGCATCCCTTATTTTTTCTGTTCTCTTTGCTACCTTTTCTTCACTTTCTTCGAAGAAATCCTCATGAAACATTTCATCAATGATTATGTTCTTCAAGAGCTTTTTATCATTTTCGTCCAGGTCTGAATTCTTCAGATAATCAATATATTTTTTTATAGCATCCGATTCTCCTCTTTCTAATATTTTCAGCGTGAGTGATAGACCTAATATGTATCTTAAGAATATTGAAAACGAAATTGAAATCTTGCTCACTTTTTCATTTTCAACGTTAATTCCTTGCTTTTTCAAAAGCTGTGAGAAGAATTTTGCATGTTCCCTTTCTACCCTAGATAAATTGCTAAGGGAATTTTTAAATTCATTATTTCTTTCAAGCCTGGATAATCTTGCGTATACTTCATGATCCTTCATTTCACCAAGGTAGTATTTTTTTGTTAGGTCAATGAATTCAATCCTGTCCATCTTTTTCTCCAACCATTAGTTCAAAATATGATCTCCTTTCTAGCCTATTTAGACCTAAATCACTTGCCATTTTTAAAATTTTTTCTTTCCCTGATTCCAAATCCCCAAATGTTTCAATTTCCACAAAATATCCAAGTTTTTCTACATTATCAATGCTTATTACCATATCATTTATTCTGTAATTTTTTCTTATTTTACGTACAACACCAGCAATGGAAAATCCAAGATTTTTTAATAAATCTAAAATTTTCTCATCTGTTTTTAATTCTATTTCTTCCCTTGTTTTAGTTTCTTTATCTACCTTGGGGCCCTTGTACGTTAAGAAAAATTCATTGTTCATTTTTCTTAGTCTTAGGGCTTCATCTGTTATTTTAAAATCTTTACAGGGATGCTTAAAATAAATATCTTCCTGGATTATTTCCATTTCAAATTTTGCACCTATTTTTTTAATTTTATATTCCATCTGATCTGGATCATCTATCCTTGATTTTATTTCTATTTCAAACATTCATTCACCCCTGGACCTTTCATTTATTTGTGAATCTAAAAGAAATAGTCTTTTTTTCAGCAATTTTTCAAAATGCTTTATTAAGAAATAAATAACTATAGATATTGCAACTGATATTACCCAGGTCCAGATACTGTATATTGAAAATGAGAAATAAACTATCAAAATCATCATAATGTCAAATAAATAAATAAGAAAAATAATAAATGAAACAATGTATGTGCCAATGAGAATAATAATTACAGTAACAATTAGAATGAGCAGTGAATAAAGGTATGCAGATGAATAGCCATAGAAAAGGATTCCCAATCCTAAAAAAACAAGACCGGATAATAGTGCACCAACTAGTATATATCTCAGAGATTGAATATATACCATGACCTCCATTGAAATTATTACGGTAAGTGCAATTAGAAGTATTAAAGCACCGCTATTGCTTCTGAAAAATTCAATTATATAATTCAATGAAATCATAACCTTTCACCTTCAGGAATAAACATCTTCCTTTTTAAAGATAAGAATAACAAAAATGTCAAAATTGACATTATGAATATACCAATTACAATTAAAGAAATGCCAATGTAAGAATTCATGTAAAATTTAATTAAAGGAAAAAGTATTAATAAATAACTTAGCATAAATAAATTTATTATTGTCATTGAATAACCATTTTTAAATGCCAAATAAAGGAATGGCATAAAAATTAAAAGTGCAACCAATAAACTCAAAATGAATTTAGATGTAAGATTTGAATAGTAACCAATAAAAATGAAAATGAACAGTAAATAAAAAAAGAAAAATAAATACTTAAAATATCTTGAAAAAAATATCATAAGTATACCAACTGCTAGTATTAGTATACCATAAAAAATTTCCTTACCAACAAGAAAACTGTACAAATTTGTTAATATGGAAGGAATGTAATGTTCCAGATATGTGAAATTCATTATTTTACCATATAAAATAACTCCATTATAATTTTTTTCTTTCAATTGAAAAAATTTAAATTAATGTTAACATTAATCTTATTTATGGTTGACATTAAATTAACAAGAGAACAGGAAGATTATTTTATTTCAATTTACGAACTACAGGAAAGTTTTGGAATTTCACGCCTTACATTATTAGCAAAAATTATGAAATATTCAACAGGAGCAGTTAATGATGAAATAAATAGATTTGAAAAAATGGGTCTGGTAAAAAAAATACCTTATAGGGGGATTGTCTTATCTGAAAAGGGAATGATAATAGCGAGTAACGTTGTAAAAAAACACAGGATTGCTGAAGCTTTCCTTTATAATTTTTTAAATGTACCTTGGGAAAAATGCCATGTTCTATCATCCGATTTCGAGCATGCTATTAACGGCCAACTTGAAAAATTTATTCTTAAAAAGTTAAAAAATTTAAATACATGCCCGCACGGTAATCCATTTTCAATAAAAGAGCAAAAAGATGAAATAAGACTAATTGATGCAGATCTAAAAGTTACCTATAAGGTTCAAAGGATCACATTTGAAGAACTGAATATTCTTACAAAATTCAAAACCTTTGGAATTAAACCAAATGAAAATATAAAATTAATAGAGAAAAATTCAGAAGGTGCTATAGTTTTAACAAGAAAGGGCAGATTTATACTGGACAACAATGATTTACTAGTTATTCGGGTGAAAGAATGCAAAATAAATTGCTAAAAATACTGTCAATACTAGGCCCAGGCTGGATTGTAATGATTGCAGACGTGGATGCACCCAGTGTATTCACTGCTCTAGTATCTGGATCAAACTACGCTTTGGGCCTTACTTGGCTTTTAATATTTTTAATAATACCTCTCTATTTTGTACAAGAAAGTGCTGCAAGACTTGGAATTATAACTAAAAAGGGTTTCGGGTTATTGATAAAAGAAAATTTTGGAAAATCTCTTTCAATGATCTCAATAGGTTCTATGGTAATAATAAATTTAATAGCTTTTGTTGGTGAATTTGCTGGCATAGGAGCAGCCGGTCTTATATTTGGTGTACCCATACCCATTGCAATTTTACTTGCTGCAATTTTCCACACATTCATAGTGATGAGAGGTAGTTATAAAAAAGTTGAAAATGTACTTCTTTATATTACATTAATACTATTTACATTTTTCATCTCTGCATTAATAAACAGGCCATCTCCACAGGCACTTGCAACAATAATATCTTCACCCCAGTTCTTAAACCTTGGTTACATAACGCTCGTTCTTGCAAATATAGGTGCAGTAATAATGCCCTGGATGATATTTTATCATGAAAGTGCAGTTGTAGACAGAAAAATGGATATAAATGAATTAAAAAATGAAAGAAAAGAGTCACTTATGGGAGCGATAATAAGCGAATCATTAATGATAGCAATAATGGTAACATCTGCATCCATGTTTTATGGAAAACTGAACGGTGATGTAGGTATACTTGATCTTTCAAAAGTATTTTCCGCATATGCTGGATCCTATTCACCTTATCTATTCGGCATTGGTATACTGGGTGCTGGCATACTTTCAGGCGTAGTGATTTCACTTTCATCCGCATGGTCACTCGCGGACTATTTTGATCTGCCACAAAGCCTAAATTATAAATTCTTTCAGGCAAAGATTTTTTATACATTTTATTTTCTTGAAATAGTACCTTCAGCACTTTTTACAGTACTATTTCCTGATCTTGTCAATTTAATGATAGATGCAATGGTGTTGAATACTGTTCTTCTTCCTATACCAATGTATTTTTTGATTAAACTTTCATCAAGTGAAAAATTGCTTGGCAGATACAAAAATTCAAAAACTACAAATCTGGTACTATGGGCAACATGGATTCTTATCATTATTTCAATTTTTGTTACAGGTTACACAATGATCTAAAACAAATAAAAATTAAATAACACTAGATCATAAGGTTAGAGTAGGGCGCATGGCCTAGCATGGATAAGGCGGCAGCCTCCTAAGCTGTAGATCGGGGGTCCAAATCCCCCTGCGCCCGCTAAACATGTACAAGATTTTAGAGCATACAGCTGATATAGGCATTGAGGTGGAAAGCTTAAACCTTGAGAAGGCATTTGAGGAAGCTGCATTAGCCATGATTTCTCTTTCTATAGATATAAATAAAGTTGATAAAACAATTAAAAAAAATTTTAATTTAAGTGCTGAAAATTATGATTCACTCCTTGTCAAATTTTTATCAGAAATACTTTATTTGTTTGATGCGGAACAATTCGTACCCGGATATGCCAGGGTAAAAATAAATGGTTTAACACTTAATGCTGAACTTGTAGGTGAAAAATATAATAGAGAAAAGCATGGTTCTTATCTTGTTATAAAAGCTGTAACATACCACATGCTTATGGTGGACAAGACTGGAAGATTAAGAGTTCTTTTTGATATTTAACTCATAGGCCAAGAAGTTTCCTGGCTTCTTCGCTTATCCTGTCCACGGACCAAGGCGGATCCCAGACAAGTTCAATCTGCACATCCTTTACTTCTGGCAGTTGTTTAATTTTATTTTCAGCATCTGCAAGTATCCAGGATGCTAAAGGACAACCAGGCGTTGTCATAGTCATTTTTATATAAACTATATCATCGTTTACTTTTATCTCATAAACAAGACCAAGATTGATCACATCTAGACCTATTTCAGGATCAATGACACTTTTTAATACCTCAATAACATCTTCTTCCTTTACCATAATTTTTTGAATGAATAATCAATATTTAATTTCTTTGTCAGTTGTTAAGCTTAAACAGCAAGGGTATATATGACGATAAGTTTATATAATAGCATATGTATATCATATAAATAGCTGACATGAGTATGACAATGGTGGTCATATGTTTCTAAAAAAATTAGATATGGAAAATTTCAAAAGTTTTGGAAGAAAGACTAGCATAGAATTTAAAAAAGGCTTTACTGGTGTTAGTGGTCCTAATGGTTCTGGTAAAAGTAATATATCGGATGCAATACTATTTGTCCTTGGTCCTAAAAGTTCTAAAGTGCTAAGGGCACAAAGGCTTACTGATCTGATTTTTAATGGTGGAAAGGATAGAAAACCAGCCGATTATTGCAAAGTTTCTCTTGTGTTTGATAACACTGACCGGGAAATACCCGTTGATACGGATGAGGTAACATTTACCAGGGTGATAAAGAGATCGAACCAAGAAGAAGATTATAACAGTTATTTTTATATAAATAATGACAAAGCAAAGCTTCAGGATTTTACTGCATTACTTTCAAGGGCAAAAATATTTGCTGATGGTTACAACATAGTTCAGCAAGGAGATATTACCAGGATTGTAGAGATGTCGCCTCTTGAAAGAAGGAGGATACTAGAAGAAATTTCTGGAATTACTAAGTATGATGAACAGATTGCGGATGCTGAAAGAAAAAAGCAGGAAACAGAAGATAACATGGTTAAAATAGAGGTTATAATCAGGGAGATTGAATCAAGGCTGTCTAGCTTAGAAAATGACAGAAAGACAGCGCTTAGATATCTTGAATTGAAGGAAGAACTAACAAAATCACGTGCATCACTAGAATACAGGAAAATAAAGCAATTAAGCGGAGAGATAGATGGGGATATGGATGAGATCAATAAGCTTAATGCCGAAATTGAAAAACTTAAAAATGAACTTTCAACAAATGAAAATGAAATGACTCAGAAAAAAGATTTACTATCGAAAATTAATGATGAAATTTCTAGAGGTGGCGGTGAAGAGCATTTAAAAATAAAGAACCAGATCGATGACTTAAGGCTAACAATAGGAAAATACAGGATGAGAATAGAGGACTTTCAGGCAAGAATAGATGAAATAAATAATGATTTGAAAATGTTAGAAGCACAGAAAAAAACAATGAAAAAAACACTTGAAGAAAAATCATCAAAACTCAATGAAACAGAAGAAAAAAGGGATAAAGCTGAAAATATGCTTAAATCTAAAAAGGAGGAGTTGAAATCACTTGAAGAAAAGATAACAAACTCTTCCAATGAAGTAAAAGAAATCCAGGAAAAATTAATGAGAAGGCACATGGACCTATCCGAACTGAAAGAAAAATTTGCTAAAAAAAATTCTGGACTTGTTTCTAACAAAGAAAACTATAAGAATATTATTGAGTACATTGCATCTTTGGAGGAGGACATTAAGACTATTGAGCTTAATATAAAAGATGCAGAATGGAGGATTGATTCTGTAAAAGAAAAGGAAAGCGATCTTAAAAAAAGAGGTAAAGATTTGCAGGATTTATATTATACACTAAAAAACAAGGAGGTAGAACTAAGAGAAAAGATTAATAACCTTGAGGGAAAAATACTCTCACTTACACGTGCATATGAAAAATCAAAAGCAAAGATTGAAATGAATAAAACAATGGAAAGCGTTAATTCTATTCTTGAAGCAAGGGACAGGGGTATAATCAAAGGAATAAAGGGTACGGTAAGAGAACTAATAAAAATACCTGAAGATCTTAGTCTGGCTATTGACATAGCCGGCGGAAACAGGCTAGAATCACTAGTTGTTGAAAACGATGAAGTAGCGGCAGTTTGCATAGATTATTTGAAACAGAATAAAAAGGGTACGGCAACATTCTTACCAATTAATAAAATGATACCCGGAAGGCCTAGGGGTAAAGCCTTGCTAGCTATAAAGGATCAGAAGGCAATTGGGTTGATACTAGATTTAATAAAATTTGACAAGGAAATAGAGGGTCCATTATGGTATGTTTTCAGTGATACTGTTGCTGTTGAAGATCTGAATACGGCAAGAAAACTGATGGGAGGTGTTAGGCTTGTAACAAGGGATGGCCAGCTTATAGAGGCAAGTGGAGCAATAACAGGTGGACTTGTACAAAGAAGCGAAAGATCAAGCACAATAGGTGATATGGACATCATTTCCAGGGAGCTTAGAAATGCGAATATGGAAAAAGAAAACCTTGACAATGAGTATAAAGATGTGTTAAAACACCTTGATCAGGTGAGCAAAGAATTGCATGATCTTTCCCAGAACAGGCTTGAAGATGTATCCATATATACTAAAACTATAGAAGAAAACAGAGAGAAGCTTGCAAAGTTAAAGATACAGCTTACAAAAAAATTTGATGAAAAGAAAAAGCTGGAAGAAAATATCAAAATATTAGAGGATGAGGTAAGGCAATTAAATGAAAATGTAGAGTTTGTAGAAAAAGACATAAATTCTATGAAAATTAAGCTAGAATCATATGCCCCAGCAGAGATACAGGAAAAAATTAAATCAATAAAAAATAGCATTGAAAATCTTGAGCATGATTTTACAACATTCAGCATGCTTTCCAGAGATATTGAACATGAGGTTATTGATTTATCAAAAACGATTGAAACAAATGATAAAAATATTTTCAAATTGATTTCTGAAAGGGATCAAAAGGAAAAGGATGTAAAAAATCTAAAAGAGGAAATAGAGGAAAATGAATTAAAGCTTAGAAAATTCCAGGAAATAAATGCATCTATAGAGGAAAGCATAAAGAAGAAATGGGAGGAAAGGGAAAGAATACAGAACGATATTTCTGCAATAGAATTGAAAATGCAAAAGGTTTCAGAGGAAATAAACAGGAAAAATGATTTTATAATAACATTAAAAACAAGAATTAATGAAAACAGGAATTCTCTTGAGGAAGCTGAAAGAGAATACAATTCCTATGGCATAGAGATTAAGGAACCTGTTCCAGGCATTTCAGAACTGAAGAAAACTATTGAATACTGTGAATCAACAATGAAATCAATGGAACCTGTAAATATGAAAAGCATTGAAGATTATGATACTGAAAATGCAAGATTAAAGGATCTGAAGGACAATTATTCTAACCTTTCTGATGAAAAAACAAACTTAATTAGGCTTATGAATGAGCTAAATGAAAAGAAGAAGGATGGGCTCATTTCTGTTTATAAGGCAATCAAGGAAAACTTTTCTAAGATCTATTATGAAATAACGAACGGTGGCGAAGCAATAATGTACCTAGAAAATGAAGAAGATCCTTTTCAGGGAGGTCTAGTGATTAAGGCAAGGCCAAAGGGTAAAAAAATGATAAGGCTTGAAGCATTAAGTGGTGGAGAGAAAAGTTTGACTGCACTAACATTCATACTCGCCATACAGCAATATGATCCATCACCTTTCTACCTCTTTGATGAATCTGACATGTTCCTTGATGGATACAATGCAGAAAATGTTGCAAGAATATTAAAAGAAAATTCAAACAAGGCACAATTTATTGTTGTATCTTTAAGGAGAGCAGTTTTAAAGTACTCGGACAACGTTCTTGGGGTTACAATACTTCCAGATGGCATTTCAAAGGTATATGAGGAAACATATGGTGAGGGGGTGAATTCAGTTGGATAAGGATATAATAATGGATATAATGAAAAAAAATATGAGTCAGGAACAGATAGACAATTACCTTGAAATGCTGAAGGATGAGAAATCAAACCTTTATATTTCCATCGATGACCCAAAATTAAAAGCAATTGCTGCAGCTTTCCAGCTTGTTCTTGATGAAAATTTCAATCCATTTGATATAGATCTTGTAAAATTCACACAGCTTTATTTGAAGAAAGTAAAGGAAGAAAATATTCTTGATTTTATTACGGCTGGCAAACTTGTTCTCATGGCCTGGGAAATATTGTTTAAAAAGAGTGAAAAGGTCTTAAAAATGTTCAATGAAAAGGAGGAGGATTTTTATGACCTCTGGGATCCTTACAGCCCCATGCCTGAAACAACTGGCGATTATGACATCACGGATACCATAGTAAATTCCAACCCATTTCAGGAACCTGTGAGAAGAGCGGAAAAAAGACCTGTCACTCTTTCAGAGCTTATATCTGCTTTAAAGGATGCAATGTCTGAATCGGAAAAAAGATCTAAAGAAAATGAAGAAAAGAAAAAGATAGATGAAAAATACAGAATACTTATTGGTCAAAGGCTACATCAGGAAAGCATTGAGGATGATATTCAGGAAATATGGTCAAGAATATGTGAAATGGATGATGAGTTTTACAAAAATCAGATCGAAAATGGTACAAAAGAGGATTCAATTAAGGTTCTCATATCACTTCTATTTCTAGAAAATTCAGGTAAAATTACAATGAAGCAGGAAAAACCATTTGCACCTATAATGGTAAATGTTCTGGTACCAAAGGAATTAAGAAAGATTGCACTTGTAAAACCACCTAATGTAGAAATTGTGAAGCACTCAAGAAATTAATTGCTTTTTTGCTTCTATTTCTAAATCCTCGAAAACTTTCTCTATTTTTTTCAATGCCCTTTTTACAGCGGCCTGAGGCTTACCTTCCTTTACCTTTATGTATATTTTTGGATTATCTAGAGTAGGATGATCTATGTGATATTTTGCTTCAACAACCATAGGATCTCTGCTGAGTTCCTCAACAAGAGGCTTTATTATAGTATTATCGTAATTTTGAACCTCGAGTTCAATAAAATCCTTGCCCTTGTTCACAACCTTAAATGATATGTCATTTGCCATTGTTTGATCTTTAAACTAATTCTTTATTTAAATTTGTTGATCAGTTATTTGATTATCTTTTGGACAAATGCAGGATAAACATTCCTTACACCCTTTACTTCATTTATTTTTTTAATAGATTCTACAATGTTTTTAGATTCATCCACAAGATAGGCAATTGCAACATGATCACCACTTGTTGCATAAATTTCCCTAACAAAACTAAAATTTCTTATTTCTTCAAGCGCAGTAATAAAATTCTCTGGAGAAATATCTAGACCCACATACGCTTCATCTTTCCCAATACTTTTATAAGATATACGTATTTTAAATCCAATAAGAATTCCATTCTCTTTCATTTTTGATATTCTGTTCCTTATTGTACCTTTGCTAACCCCTAGATTTTGGGCAATTTCCTGAAGCGAATATTCTGGATTTTTTTCAAGTTGCTCCAGTATCTTTATATTTAAATCAACCATAACTTTGGTAATGAAAAAGCATATAATAATTTTACTCATCGTTTAAAAAAAATACATATTTGTAAAATTTTTTTGTCTGAAAGGAAAAAATTATTATACATTAATGTAATAATCCATTGGTGATAAAAATGTCAGAATTGGGAATGCCATTAATAGGGGAAAAATTTCCACAGATATCTGTGATGACAACACAGGGAAAAATTGAATTGCCAGCTAAATACAATGGGAAATGGTTTGTTCTTTTTAGCCATCCAGGGGATTTTACTCCTGTATGCACAACAGAATTCTATTCTTTTGCATCAAAGTACGATGATTTCAAAAAACTAAATACAGAATTGATCGGCTTGAGTGTTGATTCAAACATAAGTCATATAGAATGGATAAACTGGATAAAGGAAAAGCTTGGAATAGAACTACCTTTTCCTGTAATAGCTGATCCGATGGGTACAGTTTCAAAATCACTAGGTATGATACATGCAGAATCAAGCACATCCACAGTGAGAGCAGTTTTCATTGTTGACCCGAATTCTGTTGTAAGGCTTATAATGTATTATCCTCTTGAGATAGGAAGAAATATAGGGGAAATACTTAGGAGCATAAAGGCCTTGCAAATGGTTGATAAATACAATAATGTTATGCCCGCAAACTGGCCAAACAATGAAATCATTGGTGACAAATTCCTGAACAAACCACCTTCAGACGTATCATCTGCTAAAAAAATGCTTGAAAAATTCAAGGGTTATGACTGGTGGATAACATATACTGATGCTCCGGAGAGTGATGTAAAAGAAGCAAAAGATATTTTCAAGAAAATGTTTTTATAAATTTTTTTACTTTTTTTGTTAAATTAAGAAATAAATTAATATAATAGCAGAAAATTTACATTGAGTACTCCTTAAGAGGTGAATACATTAATGAACGAAAAAATATCTGATATTATGACAAAGAATCCCATTGTTCTTGTTGCTCCTGCAACAAGGAATGATGCGCTTAAGTTGATGGTAAAACATAATATAACGGGCATCCCGGTTGTAGATGAAAATAAGAGATATTTGGGAATGATAACGAGAAGAGATATATTTGAAAAACCAAAAGAGGACCAGATAGCACTGGTAATGAGAGAGGATGCTCCAACAATTTCTCCAGATTCAACTGTTACAAAAGGTGCTGAAATTTTTAGGAAAACAAAGAGGAGACACATTGCTGTAATAGACGAAAAGAAAAGAGTTGTAGGCATTGTAACTCCCTATGACTACCTAAAATTAATTTATCAGAAAAAGATATCAGATCCTGTTGAAAAATTCATAAATAATCCATGCATACTTGTTCATCAATCTACGCCTCTTAAAGTTGTTTTCAGGATGATTACACTTACAAAGATAAATGCATACCCAGTTGTTGATGATGATGCAAATCTTGTGGGCGTTATTACAGACAGGGATATTTTTGAAAATGCAAAGGTTGAAACAAATGAAGCCAGCAGTCAGCTTGGCATTGGGGAAGACGAGGATTCCTGGACCTGGGAAGGTATGAGGAATATTCTTAAAATTTTGTATGTTGAAGAAAAGATAGAGGTGCCAAAATCACCAGTATCCAAAGCTATGGTCAAGGATCCTGCAACTGTTCTTAATAAATCACCGGCATACAAAGCTGCAAAGATAATGATAGATGAAAATTTTTCTCAGTTACCTGTAAGAGATTCTTATGATAATCTTGTAGCAATGCTCTACGATACAGATCTTCTAGAAATATTTAAAGAGTGATCTAGATGACATACCAAGAGGTCATAGAACTTGCAAAAAGAAGGGCAATTTTCTGGCCGGCATTTGATATTTATGGTGGTTTTTCTGGGTTTTACGATTATGGACCAATAGGCGTATTGATAAAAGATAACATATTAAATGTATGGAAAAACATTTTTATCAATATGGAAGGCATGGCACCTATAGATTCACCGAATGTAACACCTGAGGAAGTGCTTGATGCATCCGGTCACACAAGCGTTTTTACAGATTACATCACCTATTGTGAAAATTGTGGTGAAGCATACAGGGTAGATGAACTAATAAAGGCAAAAGATCCAACCTTTGAACTTAAATCCTATGAATTTATGGTAAAAAGGATGGAAGAACTGAAACTTAAATGCGAAAAATGTGGTGGAAAATTATCCTCTCCTGAAAAATTTAACCTAATGCTCGGGACAAGAGTAGGTCCAGGAAAAGGAAAACAGGCATATCTGAGACCTGAAACTGCTCAAGGCATTTTCATTAACTATTTACCCTACCTTAGATATTTCAGAGATAATTTACCCTTTGGTATTGTACAAATAGGAAAGGGGTTCAGAAATGAAATAGCCCCGAGACAAAGTTTGATAAGGTTAAGGGAATTCAATATGGCAGAAGCGGAAATTTTCTTTGACCCGGATTCTATTTACTGGCCTGGTTATTTCAAAGAAATAATGAAAGATATGGTTCTACTTGTTCCTAACAATGGTGATAAAAGAAAAATTTCAATTGAAGATGCGTTGAAAACGGGTATAATTAAACAGCAACCCCTTGCTTACTTTATCGGTCTTGTTCAGAGATTTTTACTGAACATTGGCATTGACGCGGAGAAAATCAGATTCAGACAGCATTATCCTGAGGAACTTGCACATTATTCCAGGGACTGCTGGGATTGTGAAGTTGAAACAACAAATGGCTGGATAGAAGTAACAGGCATTGCCGATAGGAATCAATATGATCTGAAACAGCACAGTGAACATTCTGGGGTAATGCTTGTTTATAAAAGAAAATTATCCGAGCCAAAGGTTATTAAGGAAAGGAAATATGTTCCTATTGAGGAGGAACTAAAGAAGTATTACGGTAAAGAATGGAAAGCTGTTTTTGAATTTCTTAAAAATTCAAAGACAAATAAAGAAAATCCTGTTTATAAAGGCATTGAAATACCTAATAAGTGTTACAGGATAGAAGAAATCGAGAAGGAAATTAATACTGAAGATGTTATACCATGGGTCATTGAACCATCATTTGGAATAGATAGAATTATTCTTTCACTTCTTGAACATACTCTCTATACTAGAAAAGATTCAGGTTATAGGGTGCTTAAGTTAAAACCTCACATTGCACCTTATAAAATTGCTATTTTTCCATTGATGTCAAAAGATGGACTGGATGAAAGGGCAAGGGATATATACGATTCAATCAAGGAAGCGGGAATTCCCTGCTACTATGACGAATCTGGTTCAATAGGAAGAAGATATGCTAGGGCTGATGAGATAGGTGTTCCATATTGCATAACAATAGATTATGAAACGCTTGAAAATGGCACGGTTACCATCAGGGATAGGGATACAACACTTCAGGAAAGGTTAAAGATAATAGATTTAGAGAAAAGAGTAAAAGAGAGTGTTAATAGATGTCTTACGTCAATATAACATATGAGGATGTACTTTATAATTTGCTTACAAATAACATTCCATCTCTAGGTGTAAAAAAGGTAGCTGTTCTTCTCTCAGGTGGGCTGGATAGCTCCATAATACTTGCCCTACTTATGGATTTCTATGACGTAAATGTATACACTGTCGGTGCAAAAGATTCAAAAGACATAGAAAATGCTATTGAGGTTGCAGAACATTTTTCCATAAAAAAACACAATATAATTTATCTGAACAAAACAAACGTTAAGAATGCCATGGAATCACTGCTTAAAAATTACACTGACCTTTCTGTTGTTGATCTTTCATTTGAAATTCCATATTACATAGCTCTGTCAAATTTAAGGGAAAAGCATGTTTTCACTGGCCAGGGATCTGACGAACTTTTTGGCGGATATAAAAAGTATGAGAAAAATCCTGAACTGATGGAAAAAGACATACTGAGACTTCTTACAATCACTCTTCCAAGGGAACAGAAAATAGCAAATGATTTTGGTAAGGTTCTCCATACACCATTCATATGTACTGAAATGGTGAAATTCTCACTTTCACTTCCAGTTAAAGAAAAAATTGATGTTGAGAGGAAGATAATTGTTAGAAAACTGGCAAAAAAAATTGGATTGCCTGATAGCGTTATAAAAAGGAAAAAAATAGCTATGCAGTATGGTTCAGGAACAATGAAAATATTGAGACAGATTGCAAAAGACTATGTTATTGATATTGAAAATAAAGAATGATCAGAGCTTGTGCAATCTTGATATTATTGTCCTGTCATCGAGTTCAGTAACTACAAGTGGAAGGTTTTCGAGTTCTGCAAGTTTTATTGAAAGTGGATCAACGTTCTCAGGTCTTGCAAATACGACCATACCTGGTTTTAATGGATGTGCCCTTATAGCAACCATGGGTGACCTACCATATTTTACTCCTGTAAAAATAAGTGCTCTCTCATTGCTCCACCCGTAAATTTTAAGGTAATCGTTCGCATTAAATTCAATTATGGCCTTAATACTATCTATCATGGTATAACCGTATATTTTTTTATCAAGGTCGATTCTTTCAGTAAGATTTTTGCCCTCTATGTTATCAACCACTTCTCTGCAGGAAACGGATTTAAAAAATTCCTTAATATCTATTATTGCATCACTTCCAAAGTTTTTAGAATACTTTTTAATTGTATTTCCTCCCCTGGATATGTCTATGGCAACCAACGCTTCAACAATTCTCTTTATTGCTACAATTCCCGGGGATTTCCTCCTTCCTATTTCATAATCGCTTATCACTGATGGTGATACCTTTAAAAAGGATGATAAATCCTGCTGTGTTATATGAAACTCCTCCCTCCATTTTCTCAATGTAAGACCAGGATTGTCTGATAATACAATCTCTCCTGCAATTTTCTCTTCAAGTTCAAGCATAAATGAATGAATGTTTATTTTAGAAATAAAACTTTCCTATTTATATCAAAAGAATAGAAAAATTTAAATTATTAATATGCAATTCATTTTATGAAAAGAGGTGGTATTTTTGGCTAATTCAGATGAATCAATTTTAGAACAGGTAGAAGGTTACCTAAAGAAAGTAAAGGCACAGGCAGAAGAATTAAAGAAGAAAGAACAGGAGCTTCTGGATAAAGAGAGAAAAGTTACACAATGGGAAAGTGATCTTAAAAACTTTGACACAAAATTAAAAGAAAGGGAAAAGTATCTAACAAATAAAGAGAAAGAAATAGAAAACAATGCTGAAAAATTGAAATTAATTGAAGATCAATTGAACAGCAAATCTAAGGAAATTGATACAATGAAAGATAAATTAAAGAAATCACTTGATAATTTTTCACAGTTTGAAAATAAGATAAACTCTCTTGCATCAACACTTGATTCATATGTGTCCAGGTTCAAGGAAAATGAGAGTATAATGAACAAATTCATACAGGATTATCAATTAAAGCAGAAAGAGGTAATGGAAATAGCAGTAAATGTTAAAAATCTCATAAGTTCAATAGAAACAATGAAAAAACAGATTGACATTTCTTCCGCGGGAACATTAGGTCAATTGCCTTCCGTAGATGTAGAAAAAAGTACAATAGAAGAAAAGGCAATAGAAATCCCTGAAAAACCAAAGGATGAGGATGTTATACCATGCCCGAATTGTGGCACTTTGATAAGCAAAGATGCTGTAATGTGCTATGCATGTGGATATGTGCTTCATCCAGAACTCCTTGATGAGCAAAAGGATAAAAAATAATTCCTTATGTTTTTTTAATTTGTTTTCCTATTGCGTTATCAAGACATTTTAAAAAATTTTTTACATTTTCTTTAGGAATTGTTGCACCTGCAGCAATGTCGTGGCCTCCACCAGAGCCACCATTCCCTTCACCACAAAATTTCAATGCTGCACCAAGATTTACACCCTTTGACATCAATGCCCTTGTTCCCCTTGCGGATATGTGTAATTCTCCATTTGAATCATGCATTGCTATCACAGGTTTGTTTCTATCAAGTGCATAGTTCATTAGTATTCCTGATGCTGAGCCTGCAATTGAATCTTCACCCACATAAAAATATTGTATATTATCCATATCGATTTTATTTTCTAATCCATTATAAAGTTCTTTTATGAGAATATTTTTAAATTGAGTCCATGCATCTATTATTTCATCCCTTTTTCCCAAAGATCCTGAAAGGAATAATAATGCCAACCCCTGCTTATTCATTCTTGCTGTGGCATCTACATAATTTGAAAGTGTAAAATCAAACATACCATAATTTTCAATAAAATGTTTATCTATTACCAATGCCTGTATTATATCACTTTCAATGCCCCTTTTTATTAACTGCAAAGCTATCCAAGAATAAAGGACCGTCTTTTCCTCTTCGTTAAGATCTTTAGGATTTTTATCAGAACTAATCCCAAGGTTTTTAAGGATTGATAATACATTTTCCTCATTGCCCGTATAACCTGGAATGAACGGATCTGTTGCAAGAAAAAGCATATCCTTAACAGTTGGTCCTTCAAGTGAAATATCCTCAATTTTTTTTACACCGTTTTCTTCAAGAAAATTCACTACCAGTTTATTAAGGCCAGAATAACCGTTTATGTGCTGCCTGTCACCAATCGTACCTGAAAAGAATGCATGATAATCCTTCCAATTTTCACTGTTCAAATATAGTGAAAATATATAGGCAAGTGTTGATCCACAGGCATCAGTCGATCCTGAGAGATTGCATAAATGAGGATTTATGTGCAAAATTTTTTCAGAATCCCTTTCAGGTGGATGGTGATCAATAATTATTACATTTTTATAATTCTCGAGAAGAGATACCATTGATGAACCGAGATCTAGGGTCAAAATACAATCTTGACTGCCTTTTAACATCTTTTTCATATTTTCTTCCGAAATATCCTTGAGAAAAGATATATGGATTTCCTTACCTTCCCTTCTTAAGGCATTGAAAATTATAGATGCAGAGGATACACCATCCGCATCATAATGCGTTATAACACGAAAAAAATTACAATCCCTAACCCTTTCAACAGCTCTTTTAAATTTTTCATCCAAACATTCTGATATTTGGAACATATCTATTTAATAAGCAATTCTGCTGTTTCCAGGCTGTATTTCCAATTTTCTGGGAGCCTTCCTATTTTTTTATAATACTTAACAAGCCTTGTTATTTTTGACTCTATCAAATGCAATCCCCTCAGATTTGATAGATCATTTGGATTATTTTGTAAGTGCTTGTTAAGATAAACTGCCTTTTTCATCAGCGCAAGAAGATCTTCAGGTATCTTTGGTTCAAGACCATGGTCTCTTACAATCTTGAGCATTTTTTTCCCGGTTACATACCTAATCCTTGGTACAGCATAAATATCCCTTAATATAATGCCTGCTCTGCTCATTGTATTTCCTTCCTTTAATAATTCAACTAACTTTTCCTCGGCCTCCCTATCCTTCAATTTCACCCAATCAGGTGCTTTATTCCTTATTGGAGGCTTCGATCCCGATCTTCCATGCTTGCTTGAATGTAACCTTGACATAATTTTTCACCTATAACTGTTCATCCTTAATTTCAGACCATATATAAGTTTTATTGATCCTAAAACATAAACCTTTCATTAATTATTTCATAAAAAGTTCATATTGAGAAAAAATTTATTAACTTTTTTAAAATAGTGTTCATGCAAATGAATTATACAACAATAATTATTTATACCGTTCTGGTTGTTCTTGCGTTCATAGTTATTATTCTGTCCTTGAATTTATTGAAAAAAATGGGCCTTAGATCAAGCAAATCATCTATAAAAAATTTAAAGGATGAGGCATTCAATAAAATTGAATCAACAAAATCTATTGCAGTAATACTTGGAAAAAAAGGAGTAAAGGTTGGACCAGCCATAGCTGTTCTAGACAAGGCAGAATCACTGTACAACAGGGGTGATTATAATGGATCAATTTCACTTTCAGATGAAGCAAGAAGAATTTTAGATAGGTCAAAACTTGAAGGTACAGAAATACCTAAAGATGAAAGATTAGATCAACAAAGAAAGGAAGAATTACCAAGAGAAAGAAATTTATCATATGCACAGAAAAATGATGATGAAACAGTTTCACCATCATTCCAGCTTCAAAAAAAATTGCCAGAAAATTATCTTGCAGCCAAATTTTCGCTTGAAATGGCACAGAACTTGTACGATGGTTCGGATGAGAATAGAAAGATTATTGCATTGGAATATTTAAGATTGGCAAAAAATGCATTTGAAGAAAACAATTATTCAGATTCTTTAAAATATTCATTAAGAACACAGAAAATTTTAAAAAATGAAGAAATTGAAAGCGGTGGTTTAAAATGCCCAAAATGCGGTGTTGAAGTAGATTCAAAAGATCAATTTTGCTGGAATTGTGGTTATACCCTGAAAGTTAGGAAATGCCCGAATTGCGGTGCTGGGTTAAAGCCAACCGATAAATATTGCAGGTCCTGTGGGTATAAAATAGTATGAGAAATACTTTTTATTTTGGAATATTCCTACTTTTTGCAACTATTGCTATGATTGTAATAGGAATAATAAAGGGGTACTTAGGCTTCGGCTTTTTCATTTTTCCAGTTGTCTACGGCTCAAGTTTATACGCTGCTCTTGCAGCAATTGCACTAATTTTTTCAATTTTGATCATATTCCTTTCAATGTTTGAAAATACTAGTAATACAAAAGTTGATTTTGGAGGTGTTGTTCTGATAGGTCCTATGCCCATAATCTTTGGCAATTCAAAGGTAACTATAATTTTAAGCGTTGTTGGAGCAATTATTTTAATAATCCTTATATTATTTTTATATATAATAATTTACATTAAATGAAAATTTAAGGATATTATTAAGAGTTTTTAAATAGCAAATTTTAAATGATTTAATGTTCAAGTATTCAAAATATATGAAAGTTTATCGATAGATTATATATAATTATGCTAAGATAAACAATCGGCATAATAAATAATTATACCGAATCGATAAGAAATTGCTTCTATGGAACTCCATATTTTGCCTTTATATAGAACGTTTCCGTAAAAGCAGAATTCTTTGGTCGAGTCTAAAAAATCTAATGCATCTGCTGATGAATATCTCACAAAATAATTCTTCCATGTTCATATACAGGTACTATGGGTATACTGTTCAACATTAATGCTATTTCAATGTCCTTTTCTGCATTCAGGGCTCTTAATCTTTGGGCACTTTTAGAATTTAGGATTATATTCTTCAATCTTTTAAAATCTATAGCCACGCGCAATTTTTTTGCTTTTAAATATGATGCACATAGAAAATCTTCCACACAAAATAAATCCTTCCTATTGGCACATACTATGGGATCATCCATTGTCATTTTATCTAAGACAGCGTCGGCATTTAAGAATGATGCAATAATTGTTCTTTTTGTTTCGAGAGATTTTAAAACTCTTGTACCGTTTGTTGAAACGAATATAATTCCTTTTCCTTCCAAATTTGCGCTTATCAGCTTGGAAGGCTCGTTACCGTAATCAAAACCCTCAATCTTTATGCCATCATGTTCCCCAACAAGTAAATAATCTTTATGAGTCTTAAAAAATTCCCTTGCCTTTGTTTCATTTTCAAATGGTATTATCTCTTTTGCATTTCTGGAAAGCATGATAACAATGCTGGTAGTAGCCCTAAAAACATCAATTAAAACCGCCTGATTAGCCTTTACGGGAATATTTTTATTTGCATCAATAATTTTCATAATATCTCAACATCTATATTTTTGCCATTCCTATCATAAGCGGAAAAATCTGTTATTCTATATGGAAAGCCCACAATAATGTGTACCTTTCCAGTTTTTGAAAAAAGATCAAGATCTTCAGGGCTTGGAATAGTAACACCTGATGGATGGGAATGTACTGTACCAATGAGAGAAAAATCTATGGGTTTCATATAAAGCCTGTAAACGGCACTTCTTTTTCCTGAAACTGTTCCTGGAAGCAGTACAATTTCATAAATAATGTTTCTGTCAGCTCTTAAAAATGCTGCAAATTCATTTGGATATGAATCCTTAGCACTCTCCATTATCATTTCTAACGTTTCCTTTTTTATCCTGTAGCTCATAATATCTTTTCCCTCAATTTCTCATAAAAGCTCAGATTGAACCTTACAAATATTGCTTCATTCTCACTTTCTGTGACATCTATTATGTCTTTATGGGTGATTTTCTTTTGCATTTGTCCATCTAGCACTATTACACTTTTCCTTGTTCTATCAAGTAGATGTACTTCAAGCTCTGAACTGCTAGGTACAACATGTGACCTTACGCTTAACTTAAATGGTGCGATATACGCTATCACCATAGCATTTATCCTTGGGTCAACGATAGGCCCTCCTGTGCTCATTGCATAGGATGTTGATCCTGTTGCTGTTGCAACAATTAGCCCGTCGGCTCTTAAATCTTCAAGCAGTTCCCTGTCGATGTAGATTGCATATGTTCTTAATTTTGATATTTCAGATGTATGGATAACAACTTCATTTGTGCAATCTGGCAACCTTTTTTCATTTAGAAGAACCTTTATTTTTTTTCTTTTATCAAGGAAATAATTACCATTAATTAGCCTGTCTAGGGAATATTCAAGGTCAACAGGTACTACTTCCGTTAAAAATCCAAGTTTCCCAAGGTTTATTGGAAATATTGGTTTGTTTGTGTTCTGAAGAGTTTTCAATACTGTACCATCACCACCAATAGTAATAATAATATCAACATCCATTTCTGGAATGGGAATTCCACTCTTATGCATCTTTTTAGCAGTTTTTGATTCAATTAATACATCATGATTTTTTTTAAGATAATCATAAACAAATTTTGCAACATTTATGCTCCTGCTTATTTCCGGATTGGCAACAATGCCGAATTTCATTTTAACATCCTCCATATTTGTTTTGCATATGCTCCATCACCAGATGCAAGTATATTTTTTCTCAATGATAGATCATATGCCATATTAAGTGGTGAAAAATCGCTTAGGTCATAAACCTCACCGCCTGATTCTCTAACAATTAGTGTACTTGCTGCAATGTCAATAACTCTCAATACATTCCTTTTTGTGAAGTAATATAGGAAAATATCAGCACTACCATCAGCAACCAATGACATCTCGAGAGAGGCGCAACCAAAGGACCTTACCCTCCTTGAATTTTTAATTATTTTCCATATGACTTCAGATGATTCTTTACCCATACTTATGACACTAAGAATTTCATCATGATTATTTTTTGCTTTTAATTTTCTTTCTTCAAAATATGCTCCTTTACCCTTCTCCGCCCAGTATCTTTTTCCATTTATAAGATTCATTACAAGCGCGTATTTAACATCCATCAAATCTTTTTTTCCAATTGCCATGGAAATTGAATAGAATGGGATGTTCATTTCTGCATTAAAAGAACCATCGATAGGATCAAGGACAAGCGTGTACTCATAATTTCTATCAAAAAAACCATATTCCTCGCTCAAAATGTTTAAGGGAAGATCCTTTTCCTTTACAAACCTGAAAACTTCATCTTCCGCGATGAGATCAATCTTTGATGTTGGTGTACCATCAGCCCCTATCTTCATTATTTCTCTTGCACCCATATAATTTTTATCTAAAAATTCCTGAACGGACTTTCTAACGATTTTTCCAATTTCAGAAAGTTTTTCTATCATCCATTTTTGATATTCATCTGGATATTAAAAAACTTTTCATAATTTTAAACTTAAGAATATTTCACTATCAGGCTCAAAATTATATCGGCCACATCATCACACCTATCGGTTATACCCTCCAGGCTCTCGTAAATTTCCTTGTACCTTAATATTTTCATTGGATCGTTTGATCCCAAGATATCTTTGATTACATTATCAACAATATCATCTGTATAATTTTCAAGCTTATGAACATCCCTGCATCTTTCAACTATTTCACTGTATTCACCAAGTCTAATGGCCATTATGCTCACAAGTGCCTCCTTAAGTTCAAAAACAGCTTTCATGTTTATTTCTGAGAGTGCAATAATTTCATCTGTTGAATTCTTTATATCATAAATAATCATTTTTTTACTCGTAGATTCAATAGCATCAATTATATCATCAAGACCTCGCACCAATGCCGCTACATCCATATTATCTATTGGAGCAGGGAATTTCCTGTTCAATTTTTTGAATATTTCAGATACAATTTCATCATTTTCGTGTTCGAGATCCTTGATCCTTTTTGCATTTTCTTGTATTTTTTCAAAATTGATTGAAAGATCATAAAGTTCCTTTGCAGCAAGTTCAACATTTGTTGTCAATTTTACTATATATGATGAAAATTCTCTGAAAACTGTTGATGCTTCTTCCAGGGAAAGTGCCCTGGTTTCTTCGCCTATTAAAACTGTTACAAGGAATCCAAGAAATGTTGCTGTGGCTACAAAAATGAGTGAAATTTCATTACCAAAAAGACCTGTTATTATGGGAAGCAAAAATACACCTGAAATTGCACCAAGCCTGCTTATTGCAGCAGATGATCCCTGTGCAGTTGCCCTTAACCTTGTTGGGAAAAGTTCTGTAGCTACAACCCATGTGGTCGTATTTGGTCCTGCATTTTCAGATATCTGAAATATTGCAAATATTAGGAATAAAAAAATAAGATTTATAGGTCCTAATATTGCCAAAAGAAGTAATGAAACAGTCATACCAAGGAAACCTATTGACTGGAGCTTCAACCTTCCGGTCCTATCTATTAGATATATTGCGAGGATGAAACCTATTATACCGAATATGTCTAGAAATGCCGTACCAAGTATGGAACTTAAATTATTCTTAAAACCGAGTTCATAAAGTAATGTCGGTAAATATATACCAATGCCATAAACACCAATGTCCATAAAAAACCAAGGTATCCAGGCAAAAAATGTCCTTTTTCTGTAAATTGGCGAAAGTAAATCACGTATTGATGCTTTTTCTTTTTTTGAAGGTAAAATATCGCTTTCCTGTATTTCAACATTCAATGATTTTAAAACCTTTATTGCCTCTTTGGATTTACCCTGGGATAATAACCATCTCGGGGATTCTGGCATGGTTGCTCTCAAAATTATAACTATCACAGCTGGGACTATACCTGAGAGAAGCATTAATCTCCAAGAATCAATTCCTAAGGGTTGAAAAAGAGCAATTAAATAACCAACCAAAGCTGCAGTTAAAGCACCAAGGCCCCAAAACATAAATGTTGTAGAAATTAACCTTCCCCTGACCTTGCTAGGAGAAAATTCTGTTACATAAGTTGAGCTGATTGGATAATCTGCACCTATGCCTAGTCCAAGTAAAAACCTAAATATAATTAATTCCCAGATATTTGCTGAAACTGCAGACAATGCAGCAAAAATAACAAAGAATATAAGATCTACAACATACATAGCCTTTCGTCCCATCCTATCCGTATAATGGCCAAGTGTCAAAGCACCTAAAAACATCCCTAGAAGAGCGGAGGATGCAAGCAAACCTAGAACACTTTCCTGCTGCCCTATGGGCAAGGTATTTATCCAGATGGGTCGAATGAATAGAAGAACAACACTTATAATGAATAGATCGAAACCATCAAGAAATACACCGGCGGCGGAAAGCAATAGCATTTTGTAATGGAACCTTGAAACGTCCATATTGTCAATGGTTGATGCTATTGTTCCCTTATCCAATTCCGATCACATACTTACATGGCAATGAATGTTAAAAATCTTTTTAAGAAGATTTTTATTTCTAGAAACAATTAATTAAATGATTTACATAACCCATATTAGATGAAAATTTCAATGAGGATATGGAAAACACAAAATGAAACTTTACTTGCTGCATGCGATTCAAACCTGCTTGGAAAAAGGTTTGAGGAGGGTGAATTACATATTGAAATAAAAAAGGAATTTTATCACGAGGCATATGTTACTGAAAAGGCTTTCAGGAATGCCTTAAAGATTGCTACAATAATAAATCTTGTCGGTGAAAATGTAATTAAAATAGCAATTGAAGAAGGTATTGTTAACGAAGAAAATATAATAAGGATATCAAATGTGCCACATGCCCAAGCAGTTGTATTGCTTTATTGAAAAATTTAATTAAAAAATTATTTATAATGGAAATCCATATTGTTAAACGATTCCTAAAAATAACAATGTAGGTGAATAAAAATGGCAATTGGATTTGTGTTGATTAGTACAGCTCCAGGTAAGGAGCATGATGTTTACGATGAATTAAGAAAAATAAAGGAGATCATTGAACTACATCCATTGTTTGGTGAGTATGATCTCATAGCAAAAATTGAAGCAAAGGATTTCAATGAGCTTGGAAAAATAGTCGTGGATCAGATAAGGAATATACCCGGTGTAATTGATACAAAAACCCTAACAGGGATTAAGTTCTGAGGTGTGAAAAATGGACATTTCAATAACGCTATCACTGTTCGGCCAGATTATACTTGTGATTTTTGCACTAGTGCTTTTCATACTTGGTGTATTTACAGCTTATTTTGGCAGTGGTAAAAGTAGGATTGCAGGCATTTCGCTTCTTTTGATAGGCCTCATAGTAGGCATTATATATGTTTGGTACTGCCATATTTCAGATTCTGGATATTTTGTCAATGTAATACTTATTCCTGGACTAGCATATATAGGTGGGGCAATAATTGGGGCAGTTATCAGCTTTTTAATTTTCATTCTGGTAATAATGAAAACATAAATTTTAAATCATTACATCTTTTTGGTTTTTTTATGGATGTTCAAATATTGGCTGGAAGTGCAAGTGACAGGGAACATTTAAAAGAGATAGTTGATGTTTTAAAGGAACTTGGTATTTCTTATGACGTAAAAATAATTTCAGCACACAGGAATCCGCAGGAACTTATGAATCTTGTAAAAAATTCTGATGCAAATGTATTTATTGCAGTAGCGGGCTTGAGCGCAGCATTACCAGGTTTTATTTCATCATTAACTACAAAACCTGTTATAGGAGTACCAATATCGGGTAAAGTACCATTCGATTCATTGCTTAGCATGGTTCAGATGCCAAAGGGAGTACCAGTAGCGGTAGTTGGCCTGGACAATGCAAGGAATGGTGCTTTACTTGCTGCAAGAATAGTATCATTGTACAACAAGAATGTAAATGAAAAATTAAAGGAGTATATGAAAATTGAAAATGAAAAAGCATTGGAAGCTGGTAAAAAAGCATTAGAGGATTTGATTTAAATGTTTGATGTAGATAAATTCGTTAAAGAAACTGTAAATAAATTAAGGGAAGAGATAGATGGCAGGGCAGTAATTGCAGTATCGGGCGGAGTTGATAGTACAGTGTGCGCTGTTTTGGCGCATATGGCGATAGATAAAAATTTACTTCCCATATTCATCGATACGGGTTTAATGAGAAAAAATGAATCAGAAAGGGTAGAAGGAATTTTCAATAACTTAAATATAAAAATAAAGGTAATAAACAGGGAGTATGATTTCCTTTCACATTTAAAGGGCGTTAAGGATCCTGAAGAAAAGAGGAAAATTGTGGGTGAACGATTTATAAGAAATTTCGAGGATGAGGCAAAAAATTTCAATGCTAAATATCTTATCCAAGGTACCATTGCGCCTGACTGGATTGAGAGTGGTGGAGGTATAAGGGACAGGATAAAAACACACCATAATGTTGGTGGCCTGCCTGAAAATATGGAATTGAAAGTTGTTGAACCACTTCGTGACCTTTACAAGGATGAAGTAAGAGAAATTGCCAGGTATTTGGGTATAAAAAACTGGGAGAGGCAGCCTTTTCCTGGACCGGGTCTTTCAATTAGGGTTGTAGGCGAAGTGGATAGGATAAAACTTGATCTTTTAAGGGATGCAACAGAAATAGTGGAAATTGAAATTGAAAAAGCTGTTGAAAGTGGCCAGATTAAAAAGCCTTGGCAGTATTTTCCAGTGCTCCTTCCAATAAAGACTACGGGGGTGCATGGAGACAAGAGAGCCTATGGATATACCGTGGCAATAAGAATCATAGATTCAATTGATGGCATGTCCGGTACATATTCAAAAATACCCCATGAGATATTGGAAAAAATATCCATCAGCATTACCAACAAGATACCTGAAATAAACAGGGTTGTGTATGACATTACGAACAAGCCACCGGCCACAATTGAATGGGAATGATTAAGATGAAAATAAAATTTTTAGGTGGTGCAGACGAGGTGGGAAGCCTCGGGATGTATCTTTCAGACAATGGAAAAAACTTCCTCTTTGAATATGGAATCACACCAACTAAACCTCCAAAATTCCCTTTAGATTCACCAAAACCCGATGCTGTTTTTCTCACGCATGCACATCTTGATCACTCCGGTATGCTCCCTTATCTTACTCTGAAATATAATATGCCTGTATATGGCACTCCACTAACACTTGAATTGACAGACCTTCTACTCAGGGATAGCGTGAAGGTGATGAACATTGAGGGATATAACTCACCTTTCGTCATAGAGGATGTTGAAAACCTGAAAAAGCTTTACATAAACATTTCATACAGGAAAAAAATAATCGTGGGTGATACCGAAATCATACCTTATAATGCGGGCCATATTCCAGGTTCAACAATTTACCTGGTAAAAAATGAAAAATCGTTCATTTTTACGGGTGATCTAAACACTGTGGATACAAGGCTCGTAAGCGGAAGTGATTTCCCTCAGGCGGACATAGTATTCATAGAGTCAACCTACGCGGGAAAAGAGCATCCACCGAGAGCATTAACTGAATCAAGATTTCTGGAAAAAATAGAGGAAATACTCGATAGGAGAGGAAAAGTTCTTATTCCTGCATTTGCTGTTTCAAGGACGCAGGAGCTAATGATGGTTATGGAAAGACTGGGTATGGAATACTGGGTGGATGGTATGTCAAACACTGTGAACCAGATATTTGCAAAGTACAGCTCATACCTTAAGGATGCGCAGGCGTTCAAAGCCGCGAGGAAATATGCAAGAAGGGTCAGGAACAGGAGCGATAGAAAAAAAGCACTTGATTCAGGCGTTATAATTACAACAGGTGGAATGCTTGAGGGAGGACCTGTTTTATATTATTTAGAACAGTTGAAAAACGATCCAAAGAGCGGTGTTCTCATAACAGGATATCAGGTTGAAAATACAAATGGAAGAATGCTTCTGGATACGGGATTTGTGGACATAAATGGTGTAAAAGAGAGAATAAACATGGATGTAATAACATTTGATTTCTCAGCACACGCGGGTAATTCTGAACTTTTAAACTTCATTGAAAAAAGCGGGGCGGAGACTGTTGTACTTTTCCATGGTGAAAACAGGGAAGCTTTGATGACACAGATAGGCGATAAAAATGTAATTTTACCAAAACCTGGTATTGATTTTGAAATTAAGTAAAATTTTTCTTGCTCCTGAGCACGGTTATGGGTATTGCACCCTTTTCAAATTCCAGCAACGCGATGTCAACGGGATCTATAAAATTTTCAGGAACATTTATTAATACAGGGGCACCAAGTGAAATTTGCAATGCCCTTGCCCCAATTATCCTTGCCTTTTCAAACCGTGTATAATTCATATTACCACCAAAAGTGTTAACCCTTAAAACATGAACTATATATATATTTTATTCTCATTTAATTTTTTTAAAGAAAATTTTTTAAACTAAATTCATATTTGTTTTTCGATGTCATTGGATTTGGGCATAAAAGGGTTATCTGATTATTTTCCAGGTCTGAGAGAAAATACAGTAAATTTAATTTATGGACCTCCAGGTTCAGGTAAAACAATTATAGGTTTGCAATACCTTATTGATGGTACAGATAAAAATGAGGATACGTTATACATTTCACTTGATGAATCAGCTTATGAAGTAAGAAAAAATTTTGAAAATATGCACTGGAATCTTGACATTGTGAATGTAATTGATGCTGTACCAACTTCTAAAAAAAGAGAAATAGCCCCGTATAGAGAGGTAACACAGGTTTCGGAAGTGCTAAAGATGAAAGATGTTTCAATGAAATACCAGATAAAAGAAATTGATGTTTTTAATTTAAGGTCAACGCTTAAAAACATTCTTGAAAGAAGAAAATTCAAGAGAATTGTTCTTGATTCACTCACATCCCTGAAACTGTTCTATACACTCGGGGTAGAAGTTGAAGAGGCTGCAATAACATTTGTAGATTTCCTCAGAGTGATGGAGAATTCAACAACACTTATAATTGCAGAAGATTTTGATGACCTTAACAATATAATGAGAATGATGGACGCTGTAATAAAAATAGAACGCGAGGGCAATGATTTCACTCTTGAAATTGTCAAGAGTTCTTACATACTTAAAAAAACATTTTTACCCCTGATATTGAATGAGTCCGGTTTTATGGTGGAATAATTATGCAAAGGTTAAAGTTTGGAATACAGTGGCTGGATGATATGTTTTATGGTGGGCTCCCTGCAAACAAGGTATATTTTATTGCAGGAAATTCAGGTACGGGAAAAACACTTTTTTCTTTAAGATTTTTATATGAAGGTTTAAGACAGGGTGAAAAATGCCTTTACATAGCAACGGACAGACCACCATATTCTATTTTGAATCCTATCACAGAATCCTTTGGTTGGAACCTTCTTTCTCTTTCCGTAATGGATGCCGTTCCAACACCATCTCTGTATTCTACAGTGTATCCTGTGAGAGACATGACTGCTAAAGGTGAAATAAGGGATGTTTCAAGCTTGAACAAAAATATTGAAAAAGGTGAGCTAACATTCGAAAGTTTACAACTAAAACTTGAGTTAGAATACAAAGAAAAAAAATACGATAGGGTGGTTATTGATTCATTTACAACATTAAAAAGGTTTGGTGTTGAAGAAGAGAGGAGAAATCCTGTAATGGCTAAGTTTGTGAGATTTTTCGTGGAAAAGGGTTCCACTGCTATTTTCACAGATGAAGGTGATGTTTCAAAAATCAGACCTGAAATGGTTCTTGGTGGTGGCATAATCTATCTCTCAAGAACAATTAAAAGGAGCTACGATTCAAGATCATTGCAGATATTGAAGGCAAGAGGCACAAGATTTGATCCTGAAGAGAAAAACTTTAAAATCTCTGAAGAAGGTTTTGAAATATTGAGGCAGAAAAAATGAAAGAGATCGTTGCACACGTATTTTTTAATGGTAAATATGCTGTGAAATCTATAAGTATTGAGGATAAGCGCATAATTTTTGAGGAAACTGATAAAAAACCCGATTTCATTGTTTTAAGCGGGTTTGTGAACGCACACACGCATATAGGTGATTCATTCATTGAGAATGTTCCTAGAATAAGTGTGATGGATCTCGTTGGCCCAGGCGGGTTCAAGCAGAAAATGCTTGAAAATGCAAGCAAAAATACTATTATAAAAGGCATGAAAAAGTCATTGAAAATAATGGAAAAAGAAAATTTAAGAGCATTCTTTGATTTCAGGGAGGGTGGAATTGAAGGATTGAAATTGATTAAATCATTAAAATTTGATAAAACAAGGCCAATGATTCTTGCAAGACCGGGAAAAAACATTCTTGATTACGATGAGATTGAATATCTCCTTAATAACTCAGCAGGCATAGGAATGAGCTCAATTTCAGATTATGATTATAAATTTTTAAGTGAAATATCAAAAATTACAAAGGAAAAAGGAAAGTTATTCGCAATTCATGCAAGTGAGAGAGATAGAGAGGATATTGATAAAATTCTGAACCTTAATCCTGACTTTCTTGTGCATATGCATAAGGCAGAAGATTACGATCTTGAAAAAGTCAGGGAGAAGAATGTGCCCATTGTCATATGCCCTAGATCAGGTTTATTTTTTAACATTAAAATGGATATTAGTAGATTTTTAAAAAAAGGCATAAGCATTGCTCTTGGCACTGATAATGCAATGATTTCAATTCCGTCCATTAGAATAGAGATGCTCTTTGCATCACTACTTTTTAATGTTAATCCTGTTGAAATATTAAAGACATCCACTATTACCATGGACAGATTCCTTTCAAGGCCAGAATCATTGATGATATTCAAAAATTCCCCATATGAATTCATAAAAAATCCATACATCAGGCCGGTTAAAATTTTAAATATTAAAAATACCATTATAGAATTATGAATGTTGCTCTGTTGTTAGAAAATTATGTTGAAGAAATTGAGTTCCTCTACCCTTTGTATAGATTTAAGGAAGAAGGCATAGATGTTACTGTGATTTCAACAAAACAGGGAGAATTCAAGGGAAAAAATGGAATGGTCTTAAAATCGGATAAAATAATTGATGAAAATGATTATAAAAATTTCGACGCTGTTTTTGTTCCAGGTGGTTATGCGCCAGATTACCTTAGAAGATCAAAAGAGATTTTAGATTTTATAAAAAAAATGTTTGATAGTGGAAAAATTGTTGCTGCAATATGCCATGGCCCATGGCTTCTTATCTCGGCAGGAATAGTAAAGAACAAAAAGATTACTTCATTTTATTCTATAAAGGATGATTTAATTAATGCTGGTGCTATGTATACGGGCAAGAGTGTAGAAAGGGATGGAAATATAATAACTGGAACAGATCCTTCTGCCCTGCCAGATATGATGAAGGAGATAATCAGAGCTTTGAAATCGCTTCCATAAGGGTGTTGTAACTTAACAGTGCGCATTTTAGCCTTGAAGGTGATATTTCTATACCAAGAGCATCAAGGAGATCCTTTTCCTTCAGGTTCTTTACATAATCGATATCCTTACCTTTTACCATCTCTGTTAGTATTGATGCTGATGCTTGGCTAATTGCACAACCCTTACCAGTGAATTTAATATCCTTTATTGCATTTTTTTCAACAAGTATGTATATTTCTAGCTCATCACCGCATAAAGGGTTTAAACCCTTGCTACTCGTGCTCGGATTTTCTATTTTGCCATAATTACTTGGATTTTTATAATGCTCAAGAATAAAATCCATATAAATGTCATAACTCATAATTTCAACACCTTTTTTACGTTTACCAAAGCTCTTATGAATTCGTCAATATCATCCCTATCATTGTATATATAAAAGCTAGCCCTTGATGTTGCAGGTACACCAAGCCTTTCCATTAATGGCTGTGCACAGTGGTGGCCTGATCTTACCATTACAGCATCAATATCCAGGATTGATGCAACATCATGTGGATGTATCATTATACCTTCATCCATTAGGACCTTGGCAATTTTTGCATTTTTTACATTTTTGAAATTAAATGCAATCACCCCTCCTTTAATTTCAGGATTCCTTGGGCCATAGAATGTAATGTCATCAAAACTCTCTAATCTATCCATGGCATATTTAACAAGCTCCTTTTCATGTTCCCTTACATTGTCCATACCCAATTTTTTAAGGTAATCAACAGCAGCAGAGAGCCCAACTGCACCTTCCACATTAGGAGTCCCTGCCTCAAACTTTAAAGGTACTTCAGCCCATGTTGCACCTGATAAATGTACCTCGTTGATCATTTCCCCACCACCCATAAATGGATCCATTTCATCTAAGATTTCTTTTTTTCCATAAAGTACGCCAATGCCCATTGGACCGAGCATTTTGTGTCCTGAAAATGCAAGGAAATCGCAGTCTATGGAATTAACATCAACAGGCATATGCGGAACGGACTGCGCTCCATCAACAATAAAGTATGAATCATTTTCATGGGCGATTTTACCTATATATTCAACATCATTTATTGTTCCAAGTACATTTGATACATGCGTGACTGATACTATTTTCGTTCTCTTTGTTATTAATTCACTGAGCTGCTCCATTCTTAAAGTACCGTCTTCATTAATATCAACAAACTTTATTTTAATGCCCTTTTCCTGTAAAAATTGCCAGGGAACGATATTGGAATGGTGCTCCATAACTGTAGTAACAATTTCATCCCCTTTCTTCAATTTTTTTCCGAGCGAATAAGATAGCAGATTTAATGCCTCTGTGGTATTTCTAACAAATACAATACTCTCAGCGTTTCTTGAATTAATAAAAGATGATATGTTTTTTCTTGATTTTTCGTAAAGATCCGTAGCCTCCTCACTAAGGCCATAAATACCTCTGTGAACATTTGCATTGTATTTTTTGTAATAGTCAGAGATTGCTTCTATCATTTGTATAGGCTTCTGTGAAGTGGCAGTACTGTCCAGATAAATCATTCTCTTTCCATTGAACCTTCTTTCCAAAATTGGAAAATCCTTTCTTATGGTATTTATATCAATCATAGTATATCAGGTACCTCGTCCCCTCATATATAAGTATCTGTCTAACAACAGGGTCAAGAAATCCCTCTACTAGAAGATTTTTTGCGCTTCTTTCATTCACACCGCGACTCTGAATGTAAAAAAGTTGATCATAATCAACGTTTGTAGCTGTTGCCGCGTGCTTAGCAACTGCCCTGTCCCCTTCTATTTCCAGAAATGGAAGGGCGTTGCTTTTAGCATTTTCACTTAACAATAGAGCGTTCCCAGCAAAATATGCATTTGAATCATTTGCATCCTTTGAAACCTTTATGGACCCACGCATTATGGCCCTTGAATTACCTTCCAGGGTTGCGCGAACATTTGCATCACTTTTTGTATGATGTGCATTATGAAAAATATTTGTATTGACGTCATAATGCTCCATACCATTTGCAAGTATAGCACCCTTATGTTCAATGGAAGAATATTCACCTGAAAGCTCTGCGTTTGTAACTATAATGTGCTTTTCTACGTTTTTTACAGCATAGTACCATTCATCCCTGGCTTGAGACATCATATGAGAATTTTTAATTGAAGCCATTTTTGATCCACCACCATCTATCATTGTAAGGTGCTTGAGTGAAGAATTTTTACCTATGAATATAGAAGTTTCTTCAATGCCCGTGAATTTCTCTGTGGCGTTAGAATACTCAACAAACTGCAGAAAGGAATTGGCTCCTATGTTAAATAAATCCTTTTTTACAATTACATGCTCAGGAAATATTGTTTTAAATTTCATTATCCTTTCACATCTTCTTTCTTCTGGAACATTTACAAATATGCCCGTGTCCCAAAGCGCATTTCCAAGAGCAGTCCATTCATCATTCGCGTTTTCCATAGAACTTTTTAAAAGGTCAGGGTACATTAAAATGGCATTCCTTATGCCTGTTAATGTTGTAGATTTTAAGGATTTTGGATTAATTTCAAGCTTTCCATTTTTTGTATAATCAATAACAAAATAATCCTTTTCCTCCATAAATTTTCCTTTCTGCGTTTCCTCTGGAATATTGTCAAGGAATTCCTCAATATCAAATGTAGTGTACCTCTTTTCAAGTGGTGAATCAGAAATGGATTTTTTCTTTATGTCAAAATATTTCCTGAAATTTAATAATCTTAAATTCGTGAGCCACTCAGGCTCATTTCTTGATCTTGAAAATTTTATTATTTTATCTTCAATGCTCATCCTGTACCACCATACCTTCCAAGCTGTAATCTTATGAGTTTGTTGAGTTCAATGGAAAATTCCAAAGGTATTTCGCGCATAATATCATCAAGAAATCCGAGAACTATCATTGATCTTGCCTCATCCTCGGATAGACCCCTGGTCATTATATAGAAAAGCTGTTCTTCACCTATCTTTCCAGCTGATGCCTCGTGCGTAAGTGTAGACGTTTCCTCATAGACCTCATTGTGTGGATATGTAAAATTTTTGGAACTTTCATCAAGTATAAGGGCATCGCATTGAACATGTGATTTTGCATTCAATGCTCCCTTTGGTATTCTAACAAGACCCCTGTAAACAGAAACTCCACCTTTCATGCTTATACTTTTTGAAATTATCTTTGATGATGTATTAGGAGCAAGATGTAAAACCTTTGCACCATTGTCCTTCCATGTATTGCCTGATGCAAGTGCAATGGTTAAATGTGATGCTGAAGATCCTTCACCTACGAGATAGGATGATGGATATAACATTGTTACCTTAGATCCAAGAGAACCACCTACCCACTCCATCTTTCCATTCTTTTCTACCCTAGCCCTTTCAGTATTAAGATTATAAATATCATGGCTCCAGTTTTGAACAGTTGTGAACCTCACCTTTGCATTCTCTTTCACATACACCTCAACGACTGCACTATGAAGTGAACTTGTATTGTAAATAGGGGCAGTGCATCCTTCAATATAACTCACAGACGCGCCTTTTTCAGCTATTATTATTGTATGTTCAAATTGGCCTTCGGCCTGTATATTCATCCTGAAATATGTCATAAGAGGAAGATCAAGATGCACATTTTCAGGAACATAAATGAAAGATCCACCGCTCCATACAGCACCATTGAGTGCTGAAAATTTGTTATCCCCTATAGGCACGATATTCATAAAATATTCTCTGAATATATTTGGGTATTTTTGCAATGCAGTATCAGTGTCCAAATATATAACACCTTTTTCCTCAAACTGCTTTTTTAGGTTTGCGTAAACACCTTCAGAATCGAGTACAGCAACTGATCCACTCAGGTATTTCTTTTCCATTTCAGGTAGACCCAATTTTTCATATGTTTCCCTTATTTCCTGGGGCAAATCTTCCCATCTTCTTGCCTTGATCTCATCTGGCAGAACATAGTACCTTATTTTGTTAAAATCAATGTCAAGAGGAGGCCCCCAGTTTGGCATAGGCTTTGAATTAAAAATTTCAAGAGCCTTCAATCTCAGCCTCTTCATCCATTCAGGTTCCTTCTTTATTTCTGAAATTTCTTCAACTACTCTTCTATCCAGGCCTTCCTGGAATATATGCGGATACCTAGCTTTTGTGATGAAATTACCCTGACCATTTTCCTCAGGAATTATGTCCTTTAATTCTTCTCTTTTATCCATTCATATCCCTTCTCTTCTATTTTAAGTGCAAGGCTGTAATCGCCCGATAATACTATTTTTCCATCCATCATTACATGAACATTATCAGGGGACAGGTATTTCAGAATCCTCATGTAATGCGTTATAAGCAATGAACCCATCTTTGGCTCTGAATAAATTGTTTCCTTAAGCGATTTTGCAACAGCCTCAAGCGCATCCACATCAAGGCCTGAATCAATTTCATCCACAATAGCTATTTTAGGCTTTAACAGAGCCATCTGTAAAATTTCAGCCTTCTTTTTTTCGCCCCCTGAAAAACCTTCGTTCACGTTTCTGCTTAAAAGAGAAGTATCCATGTTAAGCAGCTTTGCCTTCGATTGTACAAATGTTATAAATTCCTGGAATGTCTTCTTATCATCAGGATAATGTACTGTATATGCTGACCTGAGAAAGGTGAAAAGTTTCACACCTGAAAGTTCAACCGGGTTTTGAAATGTTAAGAAAAGTCCAAGTTTTGACCTTTCATCCGTTCCAAGGGATGTTATGTCAATATCATTAAAAAGCACTGTTCCTTCAGTGATTTTGTATCTTTTATCACCCATTATAACATGAGCAAGCGTCGATTTTCCTGAACCGTTAGGACCCATTAATGCGTGTAATTTACCCTTTTCAATTTTTAGATTTACCCCCTTTAGAATCTCCTTACCTTCAATTTCAACATGTAGATTCTTTATTTCAAGTACATCAGCCATGGATCTTCAAAAAATAGATTCTTATTTAAATATTTTGTAAAGCTTTCAATTAAAAATAAAAAAATTAATTGTTTAACAGTTTCTCCAAATTTTTCCTTATTGCTTCTATGAATTCTTCAGATGTAACGATTGCATTTACTGGAGGTTCAGCAAGTTTAGCAACATCCTGTGTCATTATCCTGTCCTCTTCAATAGTTTTTATCACAGCCAGTTCAAGCTTTTCTGCAAAATTTATGAGCTCCTTATTTCCATCAATTTCTCCCCTTCTCTTCAAGCCCCTCGTCCATGCATAAATAAGGGCAGTTGGATTTGTGGATACTTTTTCACCCTTAAGATATTTATAATAATGCCTCTGTACCGTTCCGTGAGCAGCTTCTGAAAGATAATAGCCCTCAGGTGAAAGTAACTCTGATGTCATAAGCGCAAGTGTACCAACATATGCAGTTGAAACAAAATCTGAAAATACATCACCGTCGTAATTCTTGCATGCCCAGACAAAACCACCTTCTGATCTGACTACTCTGGCAACGGCATCATCTATTAAATAATAATTATAATTTATACCGAGCTTATTGAATTCTTCTTTGAATTCCTTTTCATATATTTCGTTGAAAATCTCTTTGAACCTTGCATCATAAACCTTTGATATTGTGTCCTTTGTTGCAAACCATAGATCCATTTTATTGATCAAGGCATATTTGAATGTTGCTCTTGCAAAACCCTCTATGGATTTGTCAAGGTTATAAACACCCTGTATTACGCCTGGACCACTAAATTTCGGATAGGATACCTTTTTCTCCTTTCCGCTCTGGGATTTGTAAGTGATTTCAGCAGTTCCTGGTTCATCAAACCTAATTCCTACACCATCATAAATATCACCGAATGCATGCCTTGCAACAACTATTGGTTTTTTCCAGAACCTCACTGCGGGTTGTATGCTTTTGACTGTAATCGGTGCTCTGAATACCGTACCATCAAGTATTTTTCTTATAGTACCATTTGGGCTAGGCCATTCCTTCTTTAGATTGAACTCCTTTACCCTTTCAGCATTTGGTGTGATTGTAGCGCATTTTACACCCACACCCCATTTCTTAACCGCCTCTGCAGCCTGGTAAGTTACCTTATCATCCGTTTTATCCCTGTTTAAAACGTGAAGGTCATAGTATTCAGTTTTTAGATCAACGTATGGAATAAGTAATTTTTCCTTTACCCAAGCCCAGAGAACTCTTGTCATTTCATCTCCATCCATTTCAACAACTGGCTTGTCCATAGCAATTTTATTTTTCATTAAATCACCAATCCCATAATAACAAAGATGCTAATTAATTTTAAGAAATATTTTTTAGTCTGTCTCAGTTTTACCTTTGAAGATGCTTAACCTTTTAAACATCATTAAAAACTTTCGATATGAATATTCCAATTTTAGTACTACAGTGAAATATTTAATTATTATGGAGGTGTTTAGCTCCATAGGAGGAGGTATATTTAGTTTTATATTCATTTTTTATATAGTCAGTTTAGGCTATAGTACTGTTTTTTATGGTGCACTTTCTTCCGTATCCGGATTTTCTTATTTGTTGATGGCACTCCCCATAGGTATAATATCCTCAAGAATAGGGTCAAGGAAAATGCTTTTTATTGGAAGCTTATTTAGCATCATTTTCATTCTGATTTACGTAATCACCAGCAATGTTTTACTTTTTTATTCAGGTGCCGTAATATCCGGACTAGCCCAGGCATTTTCAAGTCCTAATTTTAATAGCCTTCTTTCCAAAGCTGCCGAAGAGAAAAGAAGAAATTTTGTTTTTTCTTTCAATGGTTTTGTAAACCTTATAGGATCGACCCTGGGAATAACTGCATCCGGATTATTTCCAGGTTTAGGTAGATTCTTGTTTGGAAATGATCTCATGGGTTTTAAACTTGCTCTTTTAACCGTTTTAATACTATGGACAATTACTTTAATAATGATAAGATTTTTAAAGGATGACATAAAAATTGAAAGAGAAGAAAGAAAAAAAGTGCCTAGAGAAATTTTAAAAACAATGTTAAAACTTACCATACCTGCATCCTTAATTGGTCTTGGAGCTGGATTCGTTATTCCTTATTTTCAGTTGCAATTTCAGTACAGGTTTCATTTGGGTATTTCTGCAATTTCCTATATTTTCTCCATTACCACATTCGCTATGGCAATTTTAATGCTCTTCGTTCCTTTTCTGGCACGCAAAAGAGGTTCTTTAAGTACAATAGTTACTTTCCAGCTGATTGCAGCTCTGCTTCTGCTTTCCATGCCATTTTCATCTAACTTGTCTTCAATGGGAATATATTTTTTCTCAGCATTATATTTTTTTAGAACAATTTTAATGAACGTTACAGGCCCAATACAGAGTTCTTTTGAACTGACAATGATTCCTGAAGAATTCAGACCGTTCATGTCAAGCTTAGTTTCACTTTCATGGATAGGCATGAACTCCATTTCTGTGTATTTTGGGGGCATCATCATGAATTATTCACTGAATCTTCCATTTTACATATGCGCTTCATTCTATGTTACAAGCTCTGTTCTTTACTATATATTTTTCAAGAATGTAATAAAAAAATAAAAAAATTAGTCTGGTTGAACGATTATTTTTTCATTTGAAGCCTCTTCCAGTGATTTATTTGCTGGTTCTTTTATTGCTAAAGAAATCAAACCGCCTATTATTGATATGCCTCCCAGAATTAAAAGTACCTCTTTTATACCAATTGTGATTAACAGGACAGGCATTAGGAATGTGCTGATTGCTGCACCAACTTTTCCTGCAGCTGCAGAAATACCATGGCCTGTAGTTCTATACTTAACAGGGAAAACTTCTGCAGGCAAAATGAATGTTGTTTCATTTGGGCCGAAGTCTATGAAGAAGAATGATAGCGAGTAAAGGATAAATGCAATATCAACTGGTATAGTAAATCCAACAACTTTCGATCCGTGAACGATCATTACACTTGAAACTATTATGTATAGAAGCGCCATCATGAAGAAACCTTGTACCTGTATGGTCTTTCTGCCGAGTTTGTCAAGTAATCCTACTGCCGTAAAGTATCCGAAAAAGCCAACCATGAAAGGCAAACCAGCAATCAAAATTTTCATTGGAAGTGTGCCTGCTGATACTATATTGCTTACAATAGGGCTTGAATATATACCAGTGCCATAATATGCTATATCAAGGAAGAACCAGGTGCTTGAAGTAATTAGCAATGTTTTCCAATATGCTTTTATGAAAGTTGAGAACTTTGATACCTGGGTAGAAGCCTTTGGCAAATTTTTATCGTTTACTCCTACCACTTTCTTTGCGTTTTTAGCAGTTTCAATATCCTGTGAAACTAGCAAAGAATATCTAGGTGTCTCAGGAAGCTTTCTCCTTAGATAAATTACGGATAATGCTGGTATTGCCCCAAATGCTAGCATAAACCTCCAGGCAAGGTCAGGGGAGAATGCAACGACTGAAATCACGCCCACAGCTACTGCTACAACAGAGCCTATACCCTGATTTGCAAAAACAAAGCCTATAAGTTTACCTCTGTCCTTCCTGTTTGAATATTCACTCATTATTGTTGCACTTACAGGGTAATCACCACCTATGCCTATACCAAGGAGAAATCTTGATAGGAACAAAAACAAAAAATTCATAGAAAATGCGCTGAGTATCGCACCGATTGCCAATATGGAAGCTTCTATACCGTAAACCTTCTTTCTACCTATTATATCCGCTATTCTACCAAACATAAGCTGCCCTATTATAGCAGCCGCAAGTGCGGATGTACCTATTAGGGCAGATTCAACAGTGTTCAAATGAAATGCTGTACTATATGGCCCTGTCAAAAGAATTAGAACTATGCCTATTATGAATAAATCGTATGCGTCTGTAAAAAAGCCCATGCCAGCAGTGAACCATATTTTTATATGGCCGAAGTTAAGCTTTGTAGAGTCTATATCCTCGAAAGGATTTTTATTATCCATTTTTTCACCAATCCATAAATTTGTTAAAGATATATATAGATACTTCAAATATTGTATATATTACTATATAAAATATAGAAGAATGAAAAATTTAAATATTTTATCATATTTCTAAATATATGGAATTCAGGAAAGTACAGAAAACTGGAGGATCCACCTATATAATTTCACTTCCAAAGGATTGGGTGATAAAGAACAAAATAACTGAAGGAGATGCCTTACAGCTTAAGGAATTGAAAGATGGAAGTCTTATGCTATCAACAAAAATTTTTGAAGAAAATGAACATAAGGAGATTTACCTGGTAATTGAAAATGAAAAAGAGGATCTCATTTTAAGAAAACTAATCGCCATTTATCTAGCAGGATTTGATACAATCAAAATAGTTTCAAAAACCGTTCTTTCTGAACAGATAAAAAGTGCTGTTAATAAATTTACAATTCTGAGCCTAGGTGTGGAAATTGTGGAAGAAAGCAATAATTCAATTCTTCTACAAGATCTTTCTAAATTTTCAGACCTTCCGATTGAAAAAATGGTGCAAAGGCTTTATAACATGACAGAAAACATGTTGCTGGACGTTAAAGAACTTTATTCCAATTTTAATGAAAGCTTTGCAATGGACATAATTGAAAGGGACATGCAACTTGACAGGGTATTCTGGCTAATTTCAAAACAATTCTATATGGCCCTTAAAAACTCCAACATTCTCAGGGATCTAGACATAGATATAACGAAGGCTTTCAACATTAGATCAATAGCAAAACTTTTAGAAAGAATAGGTGACCATGCTGTAAATATATCAAACATGATGCTTGAAAATAGAATTAACGATGGCAAGGAACTTTTACAGCTCTTTAATTATGCAACGGAGCTTTTCAGAGAATCATATCATTCATACAAACACCTTGATCTGAATCAAGCGAATAGCGTTATAGAAAGAGCACACGAATTTTCTAATATTGCTAGAAAAACAATAAATGAATTAAATAAAAAGAGGGGAAAAGAACTTATAGGTATGGCTTTCATAATAGAAAGCCTGATAAGGATAGCAATGTATTCATCAGATATAGCTGAAATCACAATAGACGAGGGAATGCTAAAGGAAAAGACCTAGATATTTTTATTTATCTCAAATTCAGATTTTTTGTAAAATTCATTTATTTCAAGAATCAAACCACTTTCTGCTTGGCAACATGCCAGGTAATCATAATCATTCTTGTGCTTTTCATAAAGCCAGGACATTGTGGCTTTGATAATCCTATCAATCTCCTCATCCCTTATCCTTTTTTCACTGGATATTATGAAACAAAAATTAAAATTTTCTTTGAGTATTTTTTCCACCTCCTGACCAGTTTCAATCTGATATTCCGTGTCATATTCAAAAAATGCCCTGTCCTTGAAATACCTGACATTTTTGAATGTTATTTTTGTCAACACGAGCTTACCATATTTAAATTCCATAGATATATCATTGTTTTCATTTTTATAATTTTTTCCTTCATATGGATGAAAAATATTCGATCTTCTAGAATATGTCAGCTACTCCTCGCTAAAGCTTCGGAGCTTGTTGCTGGTCTCCTGCTCCACCCGTGAGCGGAGTTTCATTGAACCGCAACGATTGGCTG
>JBMFTB010000002.1:0-73741 GCA_049967255.1 Thermoplasmata archaeon | reverse complement strand
ATGTTAATCATGTGATTTCAAAGAAGATAATTTCACTTCCCTATGATGCATTTGCGCTTGAGGCACTGAATCCTGCATGGATGAAACAAGAAGGTCATGGCAGGAAATTCAGGAGAATGCTGGGTTCATGGTCTCCAGCAGAACTGAAAAGGTTCATAGAATATAAGGCAAAGGATGCGGGTAAGATTGTGGTATACATAAATCCGAAGTATACATCACAGAAATGTTCAAGATGTGGCTATATAGACAAAAATAACAGGCATGGCTCAGCATTCAGATGCAAGAATTGCGGTTTCGAACTTAATGCGGATCTGAATGTCTCAAGGAACATCGAGGTACTCGGTAGATCCGAGTACTTTAGGCTGCTGTCAGCCAGCCAATCGTTGCGGTTCAATGAACATCCACTCATGGGTGGATGGGGAGACCAGCAACAAGCTCCGAAGCTTTAGCTTAGGAGTAACTGACGATCTCTATTTCTTGAACATATTTTCTGGCATTAGTCAGGCAATAACAAATGTTGCATTCATAGCATATATACTTGATGCATCACCTAAGGAGGATAGGGGAAAATATGTAGGCATATACAATATGCTAATAGGAATTGTAACATTTTTGGGTTCCATGCTAGGTGGTATTCTGGGTCTTTACATAGGCTTGTTTAACATATATATGATCTCATTTGCAGGGAGGTTGTCAGGATCATTTCTATTTTTCAAGATAAAGGAAAAAAGGGTATATCCACAGGTATTTAGCATGGGAATGTTTGGTGGAATTTTGAGAAAAAGATAAATAATAAATTTAATTAATTTTTTTGCCACTATGATGAAATTAAATTGCCTGAAAAATGATGAGAGACGGGCGGACTGAGTGGCTAAATCGAGTGATTAAAATGAAAACACTTGTAATTTACTATGATAAAAATGATGATTTGGTTCTTAACTACGCGAAGGAATTTTCATCTGAAATTTATGTTTATTCCCCAGAACCAAAACTTGTTCCTTCAGGTAATAATGTAATATCTGGTAATCTAGAAGAGGTACTGGACAGTTTGAAAGAAAAAGTAGATGTCGTTGCATTCAGGGAAAGGAATAATTATCCCATAGGTTTTTTAAAAACAGGAAATATGATCAATGAAATGAAAAAAAAGGGTTTAAGATTTTTAATGGTGCATTGAATTTTGATTTACAAATATTTTTATTTATAAGATTCTATCAAAACAAATGAACCTTCGCCATAACCGTATTTCCAATCTTCGATTACTTCATTACCATAATCTGAAAACAATGTTTGTCCTATTTTTTCTATTTTAAAATTGCTCTCTTTTAGCATTTTTATTATTTCATCAACAGAATAGAATTTGGCAAACCTGTAAAATGGGCTTTCATTTTTAATTGTTTCATAATATTTGCCCCATTTGCTATTCTTATCGATTATTCCTGTAAATAATTTACCACCCTTATTTAGAATCCTCCACGCCTCTTTTAAAACAATTAAGGGATTTTCAACAAAGCAGATTGTCACAATCAAAGAAGCATATTTGAATGATTCATCCAAAAAGGGTAGATTTTCACCTTTCCCCTGAATTACATTTATTCCTCTGGCCCTAGCTTTTAATAACATTCCAAAACTGGGATCAATACCATATTCTGTGCCCACCTTTGAGGCAAACATTCCTGTGCCCACGCCAATTTCAATGCCATTTTTTAAACCTTCTGTAAAGCTTCTATAAAGGGAAATTTCATTCATGTAAGCTTTTTTATGCCTGTAAAACCAGTTATCGTATCTTTCAACTAAACTATCAAATATATTCATTAAGAATCTTTTCTACTATATTCTTAACAATATTTGGAGGTAAACCAATTTCATTTGAAACAAAATATTCATCCCAGGATGAAATGTAAGCATAGAAAATTTCTTTTTCCAGCGAGGATTTGAACTGAGATGAAAGCAATTCATCTATTCTTTCCATTATTGCATTCTTTTTTTTGAGCATTTTAATGAGTTCATTTTCTAACTTGTCTATTTCATTTTCAGTTTTTTTAAGTTCCTCTATTAATTTATCATCTTCTATGTCCATATTCTCGTTAAAATCTATGTTCTTTTTCCTTATATCGAAAAAATAAGGAGCGAGGGAAACAGTTAAAAGAAAACTGTCCTCTAATCTGTAAATTTTTCTGTTCGGTCCCTGATCACTTTTCTCTATACCTTTAAGTTTAACTATGTTGTTTTTTTCTAATATGTACAAATGCTTCATTACAGCTTGCTGTGATATCCTCAGCTCCTTTGAAAGCTGCAAAGGATATTCATCGCCATAGATCAGGCGCTTTATGATTTCACGCCTGGTTCTGTTCTCAAGTGCGCTTAGGATTGAATCTATGCTCGTCATATTTAATCTATCTTTACTCTCGTTCCACTTTTCCTCTTTGGCTGTTCCTTTTCTAGGGTAATATCAAGTATTCCATTGTTATAGGATGCATGAGCAGTTTCAGGCTTTACCCTCTCTGGAAGTTGTACTATCTTGTAATACCTTCTATCTGGAACATCAGTTTTTATTGTTACAGATTGCTCGTCCACCTGAAGGTCTATCTGATTTTTTTCAACACCCGGAAGTTCTGCAGTTACGTAAACATTCTTTTCATCATCTGAAATGTCTACCAGTGGTTCCCTGTAACCTTCTAGTTCTCCCATTCTAAAGTTGGGAACATTTCCAAATTCCTCTATCTTCGGTTTACCATCCGGGCCTATTCTCATTGAAAAACCGTATACGAAAGGTCCCTGAATATCAGTCATGTGTCTTGTCATTTCATTGAATATCCTTGTTATTCTTTCATTCATTCTTCTGAATTCCTCATCGAAATCATCAAAGAAGAAATCACCAAAATCGAAATCATCCTCATCCCTTTTTTTCCTTATTACCATATTTAACACCTCCATGTTAACCTTAGGTTGTTCATTTTTGGTTAATAAGTGGTACTATATAAACTTTCCTAAAATTTCCTTGAAAAAACAAGAAATGATGTATGGAGAAGACCTACATTTTCAGGCCTCAATTCTAACTTCCCGAACTTCCAGGGTCTTTCAATTAGTTCGATGATTTCAATTTTTTCAAAATGCATCTCTTTGATATGCTCAACATATTCTTTTACCTGGGTGATGTTTGGTAAATATGCTAAAAGAGAACCACCGGATTTCAAAGAATCTTTAGTTTTCTCAATGGAGTGCCAGGGTTCTGGAACATCCATAAATATTGCATCTATATTTTTTTCTTCAATTCCGTCTTTTAAATCCCTAATTTTATATTCCCATCTCTTATCCATGTCAAATCTTTTCAATATTCCAAGAACATTTTCGGCATTTTTCTTCGAAATATCATAGCTTATCAATTTTCCGTTGCTTAGATAATAAAGAAGAGTGATCGTTAAAAAACCTGAACCTATGCCAACCTCAACTACTTTTGAATCATTTTTAATACCTGATTTAAATATTATGGTACCAAGGTCCTTTTTATTTATTGGCTGAGCACCTCGCTCAATACTATCCAATATATCTTCAATCGTGGGCCTAATAATCTTAAACTCGAAATCAAGTATATTGACAACATCTCCAAAATCTTTATCGATAAAAAGTGATGTATCAATTACACCAAGGCCATTTATCCATTCATTTTTCCCAGAAACATACACAACGTAAGGTTTATCAGAAAGTAGACAGATTAATTGATTATTTAACATTAAATTTTACAATATTTTTCATAATTAAAAATTTTGGCTAAAGTTTAAAACAAAATTTAAATACCTGAAATATTTGAAAAAATCTATGGAAATAAAAATAATCAATTTAAAGAAACCGGACGAGGATGTAAATATAATAGTTGGGCAGACACATTTTATAAAAAGTGCTGAGGACATTTACGAAGCAATTGTAACATCCGTTCCAGGAGCAAAATTTGGAATTGCTTTCAATGAAGCTTCAGGAAAAAGATTGATAAGATTTGAAGGTAATGATGATGAGCTAATCAGGTATGCAATTGAAAATGCAAAAAATGTGGGAGCAGGACATTTCTTTATTATAATGCTGAAAAATGCATATCCAATAAACATTTTGAACAGGCTTAAAGAAACTCAGGAAATATTGAATATTTTTGCAGCTACATCAAACCCATTGAAAGTTATTATTGCAATTGAAAATGATTCAATTGGAGTTCTAGGTGTGATGGATGGCCAGGTACCGATTGGAGTGGAAAAGGATGAGGATAAAAAGGATAGAAAAGAATTTTTAAGAAAGATTGGATACAAGCTATAAGATGTTATACAGATCAATTTATGATATAGAATGGAAATATTACGATTTGTTATACGGTAATTTTACAGAGGATATAGAATTTTATAAAAAAATAATTAAAAATGGCGATGTACTTGAACTAATGTGTGGGACTGGAAGGATAGCCAACGAATTATCTAAGATTACAAATGTTTGGTGCCTGGATATAGATGAAAGAATGATTGAAATTGCATCCAGAAAAAATTCAGAATTAAATTGTATTGTTTCAGATGTAAGAAATTTTTATCTTGCAAAAAAATTTGATTATATTATTCTACCACTGAATTCTATTTTGCTCTTTCCCACAAATGAAAAGAAATATATATTATCAACAGCTGCTATGCATTTAAAGGAAGATGGAAAAATAATAGTTGATATGGTACCGCCTGTGGACCTCGAAGAATCAGTTGTTTACCTGGGCGATCATAAAGTAAATGGTGATACAGAAATTTGGAGATTTTTTGTTCCTAACTATTCGGAAGATATGAAGATACTTAATTTAACATATTTTTATGACATATTTGAAAAAAGTTCTTTCAGAAGGGATTCGGCTATTCTTACTCTATATCTTGAAAACATGGAAGATATGAGAATAATAGTAAAGGAAGCTGGGCTGTCTATCAATCAGGTTTTTGGGGATTATAACATGGAAAATTATCATCCTGAAAGAAGTGAAAGATTGATACTCATGATAGGGCTGAAATAAATGAAAGAGGAAAGAATTATCGAGGTCATAGATTCACTAATAGAGGATAATGAAACAATGCCTGTAATAGTTGAAGGAAAAAGAGATGAAATTGCACTTAGAAAGATTGGATTAAAGGGTGAAATTTTAAGATTTAACCTTGGTATGTCAATGACTGGCTTTTGTGAATTTATAATTCAAAATTATAAAAAAGTCATTCTACTTTTTGATTGGGATAAAAAGGGGAACAATCTTTTAAGTTCCATGGAAAAGATTCTAATTTCAAATGGTGTAATGTGTGATATTGAAAAAAGAAATGAAATTCAATCAATAGTTGGGAACTCCATACGCAGTGTTGAAGAAATATATCCATTTTACATATTGTCGCTTGAAAAGCTCACGCTCAAGAATTTCAAGCGCAGTCCTAAAATAATCAGAAAATGATCTCTCATCACCACCTGATTTTTTATTTTAAGAAAACTAAAAATTCTTTGAAACTTTGGCTTAAAATTTTATATAAAAAAATGTGAAATCCTTGACTTGATCAACATAAATTGTTATATCCGGATTTTCAAGATCAACCCTTTTTTCATTTAAATTTTTTAATAATAAATCACCAATTTTTCTATTTTCATTCATAGAACCTTTTCTCTTTGATCTTACAGCAAATGTTTTAAACTCTATACCTTGCAAGATTTCTACCATATCATTGTATTTATGAAAAATATATGCTTCAGGACCATCAATATATGAATCTGAAAAAACAAGTAGCCTGTTATCCTGATCCTTATAAATGAATTGTCCCTTTTCTTTTAAAAAATAATTTTTTAGTTCATTCACTTTTTTGTGCAATTCGTTTCTGTTCTTAAAATAAAATATTTTAACATACATGTTTATCTAATATGGCCAAGTGTAAATGATCCCATTATTATTCCACTCCTTGATGGCGTTATTTCAATCCAAGACCTGCTCTGAACTTCAGTTATGCCCTTTACCTGAAGATATACCTTCCCTGCCTCGGTCTTAAATTCTATTGCACCATCCATGAGATATGAAACCATCTGTATTGTATTTTCTTCATGGAGACCCCTTTCAAGAAGATAAAGTGAAACAGCATTTTCCTTCTTTCTCTTTGTTGTGAATGGTTGAAGAAACTTTAGGACTAGCTGTGCATCGGCAAATGTAAGTATTGTTGAAAGTGTGAAAAATGCTAGTCTATAATATCTTGCCATATCCTTTATCTGTGAAACCATTGTTTCAACTGCATTCATAATACCGTTCAAATCTGTCTGTGACTCAAGATATATTACACCCGGTACTGCAGATTTTTCACCTATTGTTCTAGAATATGCATCCACATATTTAACCAGCCCTTTTTCAACATAGGATTTCCATGTTGGGAGAACGTAATTCATCTCCTCCTCAAAAAGGTCTACTGTTTTATCAACGAGAATCACCAATGCCGGTATACCTTTTTTTACACCCTCGGCTAAAAATGAATAAACAAGAACTTCCTTACCGCTGTAAGATGGACCGTAAACTATAATATTCGAACCTATGGGGAATCCTCCAAATGTTAGGTCATCCAGCCTTCTTGTACCAGTTCTTACCTTTTCTTCACTTATTTCCTTTATAATTTCTTCCTGAGCCATTGCTATTTCCTTGTCAATGATACCCTTTTCTTTTGCTTCTATTTCCCTTTCCATTTCCTGCAGATATTTCTCCTTTTGCCTCAACTGCACTTCCTTTCTTTTGACCAGTTCATTGAGATCTTCTATTTTATGCTCTTGTTCAAGTTTTTTTAGCTCTTCAATTTCAATTCTCTGATTTTCCATCTCCTTAATCTGCTCCTGTAATTTCTTTTCCCTGAAAAGAATATCCTGCTCCCTTCTTGCATATTCTTCATCCTTAAATTTCATTGTTTGCTTTAAATCACTTAGTGCCTTATCCAGTGTTTCCATCTGTGTTTTCAACTGCTGATTCTCTGACCTTAGCCTTTCAAGTTCTTTTGTAGTATCAATGTCTTTTTTAAGAACCTCTTTTCCGGCTACCAAAATCTCTATTAAATTGTTAAGCCTTTTTATTTCTTCTTTCAACCCATTGTTTTCTTCAATAAGAGTTTGATACTTTGATTCATCTACCCTTACTTTATCTACATTTAAATTTTTAATATGATCTTCCCTTATAGATAATTCCTTCAACTGCTTTTCAAGCAAAAGTTCTTGCTCCTTTAACTTAAGTTCATATTCAGCAAGATTTTTTACTTTTTCATTCTGTGTGGATATCCAGTCCTGCCAGATCTCCTTTTGCATCTTTAACCTGTTTTCGGCACTTTCAAGCTCAAGCTTAAGCTGACCGTTCTCTTCAATTATTTCCCTTAACCTTAAAAACAGGTCATCAATGTTTTCAACACCCAGGATCTTTGAAATTTCTTTTAACCTATTTTTAATCTCAGTCGTTTCAATTTTCAATTTGTTCATTTCGAGTAGAAGTTCAGTAATTCTTTCAGAATATTCAGATATCTTTTCAATTATGTTTTTTGATCTCCTTATATCACCAATAACGTTAATTTCCTGGAGAACCTTTGCGTATAATTCATCCAATTTCTTTTTTACTTTTTCAGTTTCACTTAACCTTTCGCTTAATTCCCTTGTCCTTTCTTCAAGAAGCAATGTTTGTTCATCAAGCTTTTTCTTTATTTGCTCCATATTTGAAACTTTTTCTAATGAGAATTCTATTGAACCATTTAAATTCTCACCTATTTTACTTATTTCTTCCTTTTCTCCCTTTATCCATTTTTCCATTTCTTCTATCTCTTTTGAAAGAGTATTATATCTGGCATTTATATCCTCATCAAAAACATTCAATATTACATTTGCAAGTAACTTATCATATTCTTCCCTTGTGTATTTTTTACCACATTTTTTGCAAACAAGCGTTAATTCGTCTATTTCTCCCCCGCACTCTGAACAATTTACCATTTTACTTGGATGCAATTCTTAAAATATTATTTCCTCTGACTATTACCACACCTAATTTTCTTACTGATTCATTCATTCTTTCTTCTGTATCATTAATTATTAAATTCATATATTCATCATAGCCTATTAAAACACCTTCAAGAATTCTGCTATCCTTCATAAGCATTGAAATACGCTTGTTCATGAATTCATCTATTACTTTTATGGGCATTGTCATCTTTTTCACCTCAATTATTTGGATAAGGCCCCCTCTCATCAGGGTCAGAATCATCATCGTTGAAAACAATCTGTACAAGATCTCTCATCAATGATTTTAACTCTTCAACCTCTTTCCTAAGCCTCTCAACTTCCACATTAAGCTTTTCTACATCATTGTTCTTTTTCATTTAAACACATCCACCATTATGGAATATTTTTTACCTTTATTTTAATGTTTCCGTAATATGATGAAATTTTCCTCGTTTCCTTTCTTCCACACCTTTCACAATATAGATAATTTTCCATTTTAACAAGTGGACCACGGCATTTCATGCATAATCCTTTGACAACGCCAAGCTGAGGTTCAGCCGTTGTAAGCTGCAATGATGGTTTAGATTTGATCACCTTTGCCCTAACAATATCCCCTATTCTGAACATTTTTCCAACTTCTTCAACATATCTGTCTGAGATCTTTGAAACATGTATGATTGCATCCTGCTTTCCACCCAAAATTTCCCTTTCAACACCTTCAATTGCAACTACTGTTACTAAAGCAAAATCGTTGTAAAGTTCCTGAACAACACCGTAAACAATTTCTCCTACCTTTAACATTGGAAGGTTTGATATTGGTTTTATATTAACAGTCATATGTTTTTCATCAATATGAAGCAATCCATATAGACTTGCATATATCTTACCATCAACCTCAGTAACGTTTTGACCTGGGACGTACTCCTCAATCGTACCTAAAAATTCACCTGGAACCACTACCTTTTCCATACTATTGTATCACCTTCACCACAAACAGTGTTACATCCATTTTTCTTATTTCACTTTTGTGGAATTTAAAGGTGTAAGGTAAATTAAACTTATAATTTTTTTCCATAATCAATTTTCCTTTACCTTCAATAACCTTTAGTATATGGCTTCTTGCTTCTGAGCTTTGGAGCAAATAAAATGTTTTAGATCTTTCAAGTGATTTCATAATAAAAGGCAAATCTGCACCCCTTCTTTGAAAACCGAACGGAGGGTTTTCTATGACAGTATCAACATTGTAATTGAATTTATCAACATCCATGTTAAAAAATTTTATGTCAATACCAAGTTTCTCACAGTTCATTTTTGCAATTTCAATAGCATCTGGGTCTATTTCAACGCAAGACACATATTCCGCACCGAGGATCTTTGCACCTATTGCAAAAATACCGTTTCCACATCCAAAATCAGCCACAACTCTATTTTTAATATCTTTCTTTGCAATAAAGAGGATATCAACGGCAATTTCTGGGGGTGTTGAATACTGTTCTAAAAGTACTTTTGGCTCTCTTATCAAATCTAACTTTGAAAGGATTAACGAAAGTTCCTTTTTACTTATTGCTTTCACCTTGATTCCTTTATACCATAAGTATCAAAAATATTTATGATTGATCTTGCATAATTAATAGACTCCTTTTGTGAAAATCCTTTTCTAACCATTATATCCACAATATTCTTGTAAGCTCTTTGCCATTTCCATGTACTTCTTACGTAATAAGTTTTTATCAGGACCTCTAGAATATCATTTTCAATGTCCAGATTAAAGTTTTCCTTTATCCTTGTTTTCCAGATTTTATAAATGAAACCCGGGATAATCACTGGTTCTGCATTTTTTTCTTCCAAAGATTCTTTCACAGAACTTTGATAGTTTTTCTTTATAAAAATCTTTCTTAATTTTTTATTTATAATTCAATATAATATATAATATGATTTCTTTAAAAAATTTTTTATTCAAAGAATGCTTTTTCATTTTATGAAAGGTTGGTTTGGTGAATTTCAAACTGAGGATGTTATGCTTTCAATGAAATATACTAAAAACATTTTACATAAAAAGTCAAAATTCCAGGAAATAGACATCATAGAGAATAGCACTTATGGGAGGGTTCTATTCATAGATAAAACATTCCAGCTTACTGAAAAAGATGAATTCATTTACCATGAAATGCTTGCGCATATACCATTATTCTCGCATGAGAATCCAGAAAAAGTATTGATTATTGGTGGAGGTGATGGTGGTCTTGCAAGGGAATGCTTAAAGCACAACATTAAAAAAATTTACCTTGTTGAAATAGATGAAGATGTTGTAAATATTTCAAAAGAATATTTGCCAGGTGTAAGTTCCTCATTTCAAGATAGAAGGCTAAAATTGTTTATAGATGATGGTTCAGAATTTATTAAAAACACTGATGAAAAATTTGATGTTGTTCTTGTTGATTCAACCGATCCTGTTGGACCTGCTAGTGTACTTTTTGAAAAAGAATTTTATAAAAATGTAAAAAACATTTTGAATGAGTATGGCATCATTGGAACGCAATCTGGATCGCCTTTTTTATATCCTGAGCATCTAAAAAAGGCATATTTCAATATGAAAAATGTTTTTAAATTTGTTGATGTATATACGGCAACTGTACCAACATATCCAGGTGCTATCTGGAGCTTTACATTTGCATCTGAAAGAAAAATTTCAAGGAAAAGGGATGTTGATATACCTACTAAATATTATACAAAAGAAATACACGATTGCAAATGCGTCCCAGCATTCATAAATCAATTAATTAGTCAATGAACCTTCCATTCCTTTTTCTTTTCTTCAAGCATTTCTTCGTGTTTTGGCCCAAGTTTGTAGGCAAGAATCTCAAGATCCTTTAATTTTGATATGAATTTGGATTTACTGTCAGAATTCAGATACTTAAAAAATTCTCTGCTCTTCTTTATTGAATCATATGTATAGTACAGCCCTGCAATGGTCATAGCTAGGGAAATGACAAAAATCCAGTAAATCCAATCACCCACATATCTGTTGAATGATAAAACATAGTTAGGTGCCAAATTTGTGGCAAAAATACCATAAATTGAGAAAATAAAGAATACCAAACCCAAAACTAATAGAACAATTGAAAAGTAAATAATGTATTCTCTCCATATTTTCAAGTTCATGTTTTTAAGAAAATGAATTCGTATATTTTATCTTTTTTACTGAATTTTTTTCAAAAAAGATATGAATTTATTAAAAACATCAGATCTGTGAGAGAACATATTTTTTTCAAATATATCCATTTCTGCAAATGTTTTATTTGAATTTAATGGCATAAAGATGGGGTCATATCCAAAACCATTTTTCCCTCTTTCCTCAAGGGTTATTTCACCCTTTACCTGACCCTTAAAAATATTTATATTACTACCATCATAATATCCTATAATAGCATAGAAATCTGCTTTCCTGTCTTCAATGCCATCCATTAGTTTCAAAATTCCTTTATTACCTATTTTTTCTTGAACATAGGATGAATAAGGTCCAGGAAAACCTTTTAATGACTTTATAAAAAGGCCTGCGTCTTCAATGAAAAATGGTGGTGCTACAGTTTTTTTCACAAATACGATGGAAAATTTAACAACATCTTCTAAATTGTCCGCCTGTAATTCTAAATATTCCAGATTCACCCATTCAAGATCAATGGAATATTCTTTAAATTTTTCATTGTATTCAAGATATTTATTTTTGTTATGTGTCACTATTTTCATGAATATCTCCTCCTTTTTTCTATTTCTGACAACCTTTCAACTATTTCTTTTGCATTTTTATTTTCATTAGAATAGCTTTCCATGATGATGTTAAAATCATTAATATATTCACTGTGTGCACTTTTAAAAGATTCTTTCAAAAGGTGAAGATCTGTTCCAAGGTCTTCTATGCCAGCATCGATCTCGCCCATTGAAAAATCTATTAAATATATTTCATCGTTGCTTAAAATAATATTGCTTGTTGTTAAATCCCCATGTGATATACCATTTTTATGAAGAATGCCTACAATTTTGCCAAGATCATTGCATATTTTTTTCCTCATATTTTCATCCAATGAATTGTATATTTTTCTTAAATCAGTACCTTTTATCATCTCCATTTCTATAGAAAATGATGAGAGATCTATATCAAGTATATATGGTGCCCTTATTCCAATTTTCTTCACCTCATTTAATATTCTTGATTCCTTTTTTGTCCTTTCCTTCCTCAAAAAAAGGTCTAATTCATCAATCCTGTAAGGTTTTGGCACCCTTATTTTTTTAATTGTATCAAAACCCAGGTAACTTGATTTTTCTATTTTTGCCTCAGCACCTGGGAATTCAATATAATCCCTATAATGCGTTTTCCCATTCACCCAAGTGGCATCAATTGAATCAGCCCTGAATTTTTGGTCTACAAATGTGTCTTTAATTTCCATCCTTATACCACTTTCATACATTATTTTTCCAAGATATCCTATCATAACGCCATTGTCTACACAAAGATCCTGTGGTGGTACAAAAATACTTGTTCCTCTTTCCCTGCCCATTTCTTCAAACATTTCCCTGAGCCTTTTATTTCTTGCTACACCACCTGTTAGAAGTATCTCATCCTTGTTCAGGTGTGCAAGAGCCCTCTCACTCACTTCTGCCATCATGGCAAAAACAGTCTCCTGAAGTGAATATGACAAATCTTCAATGCTCGCACCATTTTTTTTGTGAGCTAAAACAGCTGTTAATATTCCAGAAAATGATACATCCATTCCCTTTATTGAATATGGAAGTTGATAATACTTTGATCCTATTTTTGCAAGTTCCTCTATTCTTGGGCCACCAGGAAAAGGTATTCCAATCTCCCTTGCAAATTTATCGAGCAAATTCCCAATGCCTATGTCCAGCGTTTCTCCAAATACCCTGTACCTACCATTGGAATATGAAATTATTTGTGTATTTCCACCGGATAAATATGTCATAATTGGGTCTTCTGCACCAGTGGTTAACTTTCCTATTTCAAGATGTGCTATGCTGTGGTTAACACCCATAATGGGAATTTTTAATTTCATGGATATTGTTCTGGCAGCCGTTGCAACTGTTCGTAAACATGGACCTAAGCCAGGTCCCTTTGAAAATGAAACAAGTTCGATGTCTTTAAAATTAATTTTTGCTTTTTCTAGAGCTTCATTTAGGGCCGGAATGAATTCTTCAGAATGATGAATTGCAGCTTCCCTTGGGTGTATTCCTCCTTCCTTTGGAATAAGCATCTTCATTACATTGGCTAATATTTTGGTATCTTCAAGTATGCCTATACCCAGCGTATGTGCAGTGCCTTCAATTCCTAATACAATCATTTTGAATGGTTTAATTCTTATGTTTTTAAAATATTTTCTATTAATCATTCATAAAACAAAGAAAAATCAAAAGATTTATTTATTGTTATATGAATTACCCCATTGAGCCGTGGTAGCTCAGCAGGGAGAGCGCCAGACTGAAGATCTGGAGGCCGCCGGTTCAATCCCGGCCCACGGCATTAAAAGATTTTGTTTTTAAAAAAATTATTTATAAAATTTAAAAGGGGAGATATAGTCACCATATTTTGATTTTGAATCCATAAGCCTTTTCCTTTCCATATCAAGTTCTGTGAATATTTCTTCTGGTGTTGTATTGATGCCTTCATATATCTTCCTGATCCTTTCATTCTTCGCCAACAATTCGGGAATTCTTATTGTGAACTGACTCTCATAATCTTCACTTTTATAATCCTTTTTAAGAACATCTTTGAATATCGGTACTAGGTCTTCATATCTTGGTATGAAACCTATGGGTGTTTCAACAGCATCAAGTTCATTATTAGCCCTGCGTTCCATCCATTTTAACCAAGCAGCTTTATCCGTTTTATCATTGAGGAAATTACCATCCCTTCCCCTTAGGAAATAGTTAACAGCAAATATTTTTGGTACCTTCTTCAATTTTTTCTGAAATTGTATATAATTTTGTAGATACTTTCCTAGATCAACGGATAAGAATTCCATGATTGACATAGCATTGAACGTTCTTACTCCCTCTTTTCCTATGGTGGCAGCAGTAGATTCAGATTCTATGGATGCACCCTTCAAAACACCATAATTCCATGAAAATGCTTCGCAAAGAGGAGGCCAGGTATCGCTATCCCTTCCACCATAAATAATTCCACCCACGATAACACCACTGGAACTTTCTAATGCATCTAAATCAAGATTTGGAAAATTTTTGAGATTTACAGTAAATCTTGCATTTTTATGTGATGGTGGTATCTCCTTACCCTCTGCATCTTTTTTACCTTTCCACCACTCTCCACTGTGATTTTCACCCGAGTCAGGGATAGGCTCACCCATCCCATTCCAGTATGGCTTGCCTTCTGAAACAAGAACATTTGAAAATATAATCTCAGAATCGCTATGCAAAACATCCCATATAATTGGATCATCCTTCTGATTTATGCCCTCTATTATTCCGAAAACACCATTTTCTATGTTAATTGCTCTTGGTATTCCATCCATTACTTTTATAAATACTAGATCATCACCAATAAGCCTTTCCCCAGGAACCATGCATGTAGATGTTTTACCGCACATGGATGGAAATGCACCGGTAAAATATGTTATCCTTCCATTCGGACCATTTACACCCATAAGGAACATGTGCTCTGAAAGCCAGCCCTCTTCCAAAGCTTTGTTTATGGTTATTCTGAAACCTGGCTTCTTTAAACCTACTGAATTACCTGCGTACTGTGTATTAATAGCATATCCTGTTTCATTTTCAAGATCAAAATAAATCCTTCTGTTTTTGATGTTCTTGCTTGTTTTTCTCTCATCAAGTGCACCTTGGGAATGCACAAATTTAAGAAATTTTAAATTTTCTTCCTTCTTAAATATTTCATAAGCATTCCTATATAGCATTAATTCACTATGCATCACATAAGCTGAATCAGTTAATTGTACAGCCAGTTCAGAAAACTTTGAACTTTTTGGCCCCAGTGAGAAAAAGCCTATAAACATTGTTCTATCTTTCATCTGGTCCTTCATCAAAGCATGTATTTCCTGTATGCCTTCATCCCTTTGCATCACATTTAAAAATGGTAATTTAAGATTTTCCCTCATCAATATTTTTGTATTTTCCTTATCCCTGGCCTGATCATAATAATTGTCAAAGTGATATGTGTGAAAAGGTTTGGCGAGTTTCCTTTCCTCATTTTCTTCTAAAGCTATTTTCCGAACCTGTTCCGCATCCACATTATTATCAGACACAACGAAAATTTTTCTAGGGTTTAGAATTCCTATGTATGTTTCAATGAATTTCCAAAGTTCCAGATTATTTATATTCTCAATCTTTTTTACATGTTCCACATCATATTTTTTTTCGAGTTCTGAAAACAAGGTATTCATAATAGGAATAATAATAAAACATTAAAAAACTTTTTTTTATTTAAAATAAATTTATGAAAAAGTCTAGAAATTATAAAATTTTTAATTTTTTTAAAAATATTTAGAATAATCTTCAAAAGAAAAAAGATTTATTATAGCATTCAATTGCTTTATTAATGGCTTCTAAAAAAGGACTCTTCGGTACAAACGGTATAAGGGGCATAGTAAACGAAGATTTTAATAATGAATTTATAACCAGGGTTTCAAAAGCAATAGCATCATATTTAAATACCGAAAAAAATGTGATTATAGGCCGTGATACAAGAGTTTCAGGTGAAATGGTGAAGATGAATGTTATTTCTGTTTTATTGTCTTCTGGTATGAATGTTTATGATACAGGCGTTTTACCTACACCATCTTTACAGCTGGCATGTAAAACATACGGTTATTTTGGGATAATGATCACTGCAAGCCATAACCCACCAGAATACAATGGTATAAAATGCATTGATAATGATGGAACAGAACTTGATGAGTCAAAAGAGAATGAAATTGAGTATTTGTTTTATCAAAATAGATTTAAGAGCTTAGGATGGCAAAACATTGGAAAATATATCAGACTGGATTCTATAAATGATGATTATATCAACAGAGTTTTATCACTTGTTGATTCTTCATCTATAAGGAATTCTGGATTGAAAATTTTACTTGATTGCTCTAATGGAGCATCATACTTAACATCTCCTGAAATACTTAAAAGACTGAATGTTAAATTCTCAACTCTGAACTGCAATCCGGATGGATCCTTCAGTTCCCATAATCCGGAACCTAAAGAAGAAAATTTAAAGGATCTTATGAAATTTACAACTGGAAATTTTGACCTTGGCATTGCCCATGACGGTGATGCTGATAGAGTTGTATTTGTAGATGAGAATGGAAATTTTATACCAGGTGATAAGATCCTTGCATTGGTTACAAAACATATCGTAATGTATAAAAAAGGCATTATAGTTTTACCTGTGAGTGCATCACAGTCTATAGAGTACATAGCTAACGAATATGGTTCAAAGGTTGTTTACACAAGGGTGGGAGCACCAATAATAGCTAGGAAAATGATAGAACTGAACGCAATATTCGGTGGTGAAGATAATGGTGGTCTTATATTTCCAGAAATGCAGTTCTGCAGGGATGGCGCTATGGGAATGGCAAAAATTATTGAGATAATTTCAAAAAGAGGAAAAAAGATATCAGAACTGCTAAAAGAATTGCCAGAGTATTATGTTAAAAAAGGATCTGTAACTGTTGATAAAGATAAAATGAAAAGAATAATGGAAATTTTAAAATCCCAGGCAAAGGGGGATAAAATCATTGACATAGATGGTATTAAAATATATGAGGGAAGTTCATGGGTACTTGTGAGACCATCCGGAACAGAACCAATAATAAGGATTTATTCAGAATCAGATGAAAAAAATGATGCTGAAAGGATTTTCAACAAATATAAGATTATTGTTGAGTCAATATCTAAAGAGATTTGATCAGTTCCTCTAATGATGGGAAACGAGATGGTATTTTTCCTTCTTCAACAACAATTGATGCAATCTTCATGCCCATATAACATGATTTTTTAATACCAAAATTATTTTTTATTCCAAGGTAAAAACCAGCCCTGAAAGAATCACCAGCACCTATTGTTTCTTTTGCTTTAATGGTATAAGCATTTAAGGATAATTTTTCATTCTTGTCCATTAATGTACAGCCATCCTTTCCAAGTGTAACTATAATATTTTCTGCAGATTCCAGCATTTTTTCTGTGTCCATAAAACTCTTTGCCCTTTCATATTCATTTCTATTAAAAAATAATATTTTTGATCCTTCAACCATAGAAGTGAAAATTTCCTTAGAATACCTATAATCTATTTCCTGCCCTGGATCAAAAACAAAATTTCTATCTTCTCTTTCCTTTATTTTTAGATATTCTTTTGGATCACCTGTACTGAAATGAACCCATTCACCACTCGGAAGATCATCATAAAAAATGCCATTATCGCCCATTGGACCTTGATCAATGAACGCAACCTGCTTATTTGAATCACTGACTATAAAACACACAGGTGAAAATCCGAACCTATGATCTTTTAATATATTTTTTGTACTTACATTGTTTTTTTCAAGTTCTTCAATATATTCATTTGGAAAATTAATCCCTACCTTTGCAAATATTTCAGCATCAATGCCGAGTTTGCCTGCAACAAGTGCAATATTCCGGGCTGTTCCACCTGCCCTTGCAAATGCGCTTCTGGTGAATATAGAACCCTCCTCAGGTATCCTTGGAACAGAAATTATAAAATCAATATTCAAATGACCCAATACTGATAGAAACATTTATTTCCACCTCGTTACTATATTTTCCCTGTTAAATATTTTAATCGTTATTTTAAACAGTATAAAATCAAAAATTATCACTATTGCTGTTAAAATAATAAGCAATATTGATTCAAGTGAATAAATAAGCATGCTTAAAAAGAAAATAACAAGAACAGGAATAAGTATTATTGCTGAAAATTGCTGGCTTGACCTTGGATCTATGGCTCTTGATGAAAATAAAAGCGTAAAAAGAATCATTAACACTGTTGAAAAAGGAATGAAAAGGATTACAACAATGAACCATGGAATGTTTGGATAAATTATGTAACCGTAATTATAAGTTATAAAATCGGAAAATATAGAATATATTGCAATGACAGCATATGTAATACCCAGGGTTGGTACGAGAGGTGCAAGCAACTTACCTAGGAAAAACTCTCTATCATCTATAGGTGTTGCAAGTATTGGTTCTATAGTTTTCTGCTGCTTTTCACCAACAATACTGTATGACGATATGGTTGAAGCAAGAGAAAGAGGAACTATTGAAAGAAAAATTAAATAATTCATGGAAAGGTAATAAAATATTTTCCCCTTTGAACTGTATGGTATTGAATTCAAGGTACTGTTTAAAAGATTTGGAACACCATTAACAGATCCAAGATTAATATATGAAAAATAAAGAATAAAAAGGAGTATTGCAAGAAAAATTACTGGGAAAATTATGATCGAATATTTGACTGTTCTTAATGTCATAATTTCCCTAAGATCCTTTCTATACATGATTAAAACATTCTTGATATCCATTATTTTACCATCTCCATATATATTTCTTCAAGGCTATGGTCTTCCCTGTAAACGTATAAAATATCAACGCCTGAATTGACAAGAGCTTTGATAATGGAAGGGCTCTTTTCCACATTTATCAGATAAATTTTATTTCCATCTATGCTAAAATTCAGGTTAAGCCCTGATAAAATACTTCTAACTTTGCTTTCTTCCCCATCAAATTCAATTATTATTTTCCTTCCAAATATTCTACTCTTAAGTTCATCTGCTGTGCCTATATCAATAATTTTTCTGTTAAGAATTGCCACCCTGTCACATACTTCCTCTGCTTCATTTAAATTGTGCGTACTCAGGAAAATTGTTTTGCCTTGACACTTCAAATTTTTTATAAATGACCTAACAACATTGGATGTTTCAGGATCGAGTGATGCTGTGGGCTCATCCAGATAAATATAATCAGGATCGTGAATTATGGATCTTATTAATGCAAGCTTTTGCTTCATTCCTTTAGAAAATGTTCCAACAGGTTGAAGCCTTTGATCCCACAAACCAAACATTTTGAAATAGAATGAAATTCTTGAATTGAGTTCATTTTCATCTATACCATAAAGTTTTGAAAAGAATGATATGTTTTCAACAGCGTTAAATCTTTCATAAAAACCAGGATTTTCAGTTAAAAGGCCACTAATGCTCCTTATATATTTTTTATCATTTTTTAAGTCATGCTCATCGATATAAATTTCACCTGATGTTGGTTCTATTATTCCAGTAAGGATCCTTATGGTGGTCGTTTTTCCTGCACCATTTGGCCCCAAATAACCGAATATTTCACCTTTGCCAATCTTGAAATTAATGTTTGTTAGGACAGTATTTTCACCAAATTTTTTCTCCATGTTAATTACTTCAATCATTTTCATTCAATTAATTTTAATTTGAATTTAAATCTTTTCTTTATAAAAAAACAAAGTTTAATAATATGATAGGTTTCTTGATAATCCTTAATGGATGGCTTTTTATTAACCGAAAATGGAAAAGTGTTTGAAGGAAAGCTTTTAGGATCTCATTTTCCCCGTACAGGTGAACTCGTTTTCACAACGTCAATGCAGGGATATACTGAAAGTGTTACAGACCCTTCTTATGCCGGCCAAATTTTAATCTTTTCGTTTCCCTTGATAGGGAATTATGGTTTTTATCCGGAACACATGGAATCTTCAAATGTTTGGGTAAATGGAGTAATTGCACTTGAAATCTACGAGAACAGCAATTTTATAAATTTCCTTAAAATGAACAATGTTCCAGTACTTACTGGAATAGATACAAGAACACTAATTAGAGAAATTACACATACTGGATCATTGATTGGAATAATTTATCCAGGCAAGCCAGAAAATGAGCTAAAGGATGCAGAAAATATTTTGCTAAATACAAAAAATCCAAATGATTTACCATTGTTCAGGGAAACAGCCTCGAAGAAGAAAATATTTTATAAGGGGAATGATGAATTGAACATTGCCCTGATTGACCTTGGTGTGAAGAACGGTATTTTGAAGAATTTACTTAGAATTTCAAACGTCACACTTATACCATACCATGAAAAATTCAATCCTGACGAATATGATGGTATTGTAATCTCTAATGGTCCTGGAAACCCGAGCCATAATGAACTCGATTCTCTCGTGAATTCAATAAATAACTTTAAAAAACCTTTGCTAGGGATATGCCTAGGGCATCAATTAATAGCCAGAAGCTTTAAACTTAAAACATATAAAATGAAATTTGGGCATAGGGGTATTAACCATCCAGTGATTTATAACGGTAATATTTACATAACTACACACAACCATGGATTTGCAGTAAAGGCAGATGAAAAAGATGAAATAATTATAGACCAGATTGATCTTAATGATAATACAGTGGAGGGTTTCAGGCATAGATATTTGCCTATCACTGGCGTACAATACCATCCTGAATCAAGACCAGGAACATCTGATACAAGGTTTATTTTTGAAAATTTTAAAGGGATGGTGATAAAATTTGCCAAGGAATAATAATATAAGAAATGTTCTTGTTATAGGTTCAGGACCAATAATAATTGGTCAGGCAGCGGAGTTTGATTATTCTGGAACGCAGGCCTGCAAGGTTTTTAAGGAAGAGGGGTGCAAGGTAGTTGTATTGAATCCGAATCCTGCAACGATTCAGACAGAGCTGGAATTTGCTGATTCTGTATATCTTGAACCTATAAATATTAACACCATTGAAAAAATAATAAAAAATGAAAAAATAGATAGTATTGCTTCAAGCTTTGGCGGTCAGGTAGCTTTAAATGCCATCCATGAATTAGCTGAAAATGGTATCTTAGAAAAATACAACGTTAAGGTAATAGGAACAGGAAAAGAATCCATTGATATTGCCGAGGACAGAGAAAAGTTCAGGAACATGCTAATTAAAATAAATGAACCAACCGCCCTTGGAATCAAATGCAAAAATGTAGAGGATGTTATAAATGCAATGAAGATTATAGGAAAGTTTCCAATAATTGTAAGATCTTCATTCACACTGGGCGGTGCAGGAACAGGCATTGCAAAAAATGAGAAAGAGTTAATGGATATCAGTTCTGAAGGTTTAATGCTTTCACCCGTTCATGAAATTATTGTTGAACAATCATTGTTGAATTTACAGGAGTTTGAAATAGAACTTATTAGGGACTCAAAAGGAAATAAAATAGCAGTTTGCTCCATGGAGAATATTGATCCCATGGGAATACATACGGGTGAAAGTATTGTTGTTACACCATCATTAACTCTCAGTGATGCTAATTACCAGAGGCTTAGAGACTCAGCATTCAAAATCATAGAGGAATTAAAAATTCTTGGTGCATGCAACATTCAGTTTGCCCTAAATCCTGAAACGTATGAATATTTTGTAGTAGAGGTAAATCCTAGAACATCTAGATCCAGTGCCCTTGCATCAAAAGCAACAGGCTATCCAATAGCAAGAATAGCTGCAAAAATAGCCCTTGGATATACGTTGGATGAAATTAAAAACCCCGTAACAGGGAACACATTTGCAGCATTTGAACCAAGCATAGATTATGTGGCTGTTAAGATACCAAGATGGCACTTTGAAAAATTTAATGACGCTGAAAGAAGGATAGGTATGTCAATGAAATCAACAGGAGAGGTGATGGGCATTGGTAGAAAATTTGAAGAGGCTTTGATGAAGGCAATTCTTTCCCTAGACAAAAATTACTATGAACTTTTTAATTTAAAATATTCTGATAACGAAATAAAAAATCTACTTGAAAATCCCACTGATATTAGAATTTTTGCTATAGCAGAAGCAATAAGAAGAAGATGGGATTTAGATCTTATTTCAAATCTGACCGGCTGGAATAAATTTTTCATTGAAAAAATTAAAAATATTGTTGAAGTGCAGGAAAGATTGAAAATTTCACAAGATGTAGAAACAATAAAAATTTGCAAGAAACTTGGCATAAGTGATAAATATATTTCAAGGGAAATGGGCATGGATGAAAATGATTTCAGGAGGCTGAGAAAAAATTATGGCATATTACCAGTGTTTAAGGCAATTGACACCTGTGCAGGAGAATTTGATGCTATAACACCTTATTTTTATAGCACATACAATGGAAATGAAAACGAATCTTTTAAGCTTAAAAATGGTGTAATAGTTTTAGGTTCTGGCCCAATAAGGATAGGGCAAGGCATTGAGTTTGATTATTCAACAGTTGAAGCTGTGCTATACCTAAGCCAAACAAATTTTAAGAGTATAGTGGTCAATAACAATCCAGAAACAGTTTCAACGGACTTTGACCTTTCTGATAAACTATACTTTGAACCGATTACATTCGAGCACGTATCAAATATCATTGATCTAGAAGAGCCATATGGTGTGATTGTTCAATTCGGTGGGCAGACAGCTATAAACATCGTGAACAGTCTTGTTAAAGAATTTGGTAAGGATATTATTTTAGGCACAGAACCATCAAGCATTGATCTTCTTGAGGACAGGGAAAAGTTTGCTTTATTCCTAGAAGAGAATAATAAAAAAAGAGCACCAAGTATAACTGTAAAGGATCTGAAAAATTTTAGGAATTTTGCATCAAAAATAGGATATCCACTGCTAATAAGGCCATCTTATATCATAGGTGGAGCTGGAATGAACATCATTTACAGCGATGATGATTTCATAAATTATTTAAGAAATGTCAAAATAAGTTCAGAATTCCCCATACTTATTGAAAAATACATAGAAGATGCGATTGAAATTGATGTTGATGTCATTTCTGATGGTGAAAAAGCACATATAATGGGTATTCTTGAACACATTGAGGAGGCTGGAATACATTCAGGAGACAGTACAATGGTTTATCCCTCAATGAATTTAAATAGGGATATGTTAAGGAAAATAACTGATGATGTTATAGAACTCACATCTAAGGCAAATATAGTTGGTTTTGTAAACTATCAACTAATGGTAAAAGATGGGGAAATAATTTTTATTGAGGCAAATCCAAGAGCAAGCAGAACCGTCCCATTCATTTCCAAGGCAAACAATGTACAATATGCAAAGATAGGTACTTCTGTAATGCTAGGAGAGAAGTTAAATGAAATAAAAATAAATAATGCAAACAATTTTTACGTTAAATTTTCAGTATTTCCATTCAACAGATTAAAGGGTTCAGACCCAGTACTTGGTCCAGAAATGAAATCAACAGGAGAGGTGATGGGCATTGGAAAAAATTACAAAGAGGCTTTGTACAAAGCATTTACATCTGTTTACAGTATAAGAAAAAAATCAATTTTATTGAGTTTGAATGATGAAAATAAGAAAAAATTTGATTTTATAAATTTTATTTCTGACTGGAAAATTTATGCAACACCCGGGACACACAATTACCTTAAAAGAATGGGCATAGAATCCATACCAGTTTACAAAATAAGTGATGGAAGAAGACCGAATGTTTTGGATGTGATCAAAAACATGGAAATAGGTATTGTTGTAAACACACCAAGCAAATCTTATGGATCCATAGGCGATGGATTTTATATTAGAAGAGAAGCATTAGAAAAAAATATTCCTGTTATAACTAATATAAAACTTGCCAGTAGCATTTTAATGAGTCTTAATACAGATTTTGATCTTTATCCGTTGAAAAAATCATAGATTCTTCTTAAAACCATTAATTATGATTTTTAAAACATCATTTCTGAATTCCTCAGAAAAAAGATCAAATTGATCCTTGTACTTATTGAATATTACATTTTCATAATTTTCATTATTTTCAATGATCTCTTTCCATTCATCAAGTATTTGCAAAGCATCTTTTAGAACATTAGAAACATCATCGCCTGAAATTGCACCGAAATGTGAAAAACCAATGATCTTAGGTTTCAAATCTATTAGTCTGAGCAGTGATCGCCTATACTCTTCAAATTTAAAGCTTGGAGGAAAAGAATTTGGTAATGATTTCATATATTTACCTGAAAAAAGACCTGCGCCATCACCTGTGAAAACAAAAACATTTTTTTCTTCATAAAACATAAAATGGTCAGATGTATGCCCTGGCATGAGCATCGACCTGATCTTCAAACCTTTTCCAATATCAAATATATCCCCATCACTGATTTTTACGAGCTTTTCTAAATCTTTAACAGGATCTATGGGCTCACCCAGAGAGCCGTACATGGCTTTTGTTGCTTCATTTATTTTTTCAGGGTTCTTTAGATTTTCAATCGTTATTGGGTGTGCATAAATTTTCGCATTTTCTAATTTCTTTACAAGAACGGATGCACCACCAGAATGGTCATTGTGTCTATGTGTTACAAATATATATTTTACTTTATTTTTTTCAATTTTAAAATCTTCGAGTAATTTTAAAATGATTTCAGCAGATTCACTACCCGCAGGATCTAAAATAGCTATGTCTTTTCCAATAATGACGAATGATGATGTGGTTTTATCATTTTTCCATCCATTCGCATCTAACATTAATATGTTTTTATTTAAATAACCATTTTCCATATAGATTGTCATTGAAAATTGGATAAAATTATCTTATATTTATTAATTCCCTTTGAAAAGATAAGGATACATATGTTCCTGTCATATCTGTTTCTTTCATTGATTTATAATGAGGCAAGGAATATAGATGAGAGCAAATTCTTAGAAAATGTGCTTGACCATTTATTGGCTATACAGATGATATACATGGCTGATTAAAAAAGGAAAAGAAGATAATAAAATCAAATGATGATATTGGGTTGAAAATTTTAAAAGGTTTGATATTAGAGAGATTCTCATAGCACCCCAGAAATAATTTAAAGAAAAATCTGTTGAATAAGGGATTTTATATCATTTTTAAAATTAAATCGTATAAACTCACGATCCTGTATAATTCCTAAAACATAATGAATAAAAATTAAAAAAACTTAGGTAATTAGAACAATCCACTTCTTTTACCTAAAAATTATAGCCTTTTATATTTTTGACTTATACACAAAATATGATATCTCTAATATTATAGGATTTCCAGCTGCTAGAATTATTCGGGAAATGCTAGGTATATCTTCATACTACATATCCTAAAAATAATAAACTCTTTTTACCCATATTCTACTCGATACATCCACCGTTCTCTGTAGCCGGTTATAACTCTATACCACCCTGAAAGTTGCCTGTCAAGTAGTGGATCATTTGTATCCACAAGAAAAGGTTTGCCTTCCAAATTTAATATTTTCTGCTGGGTAGCTACAATTATTATGCTTTTCTTTCCACCAGCGCTCATTATAACACTAGGGCTAATCTGTTGATTTCCACGTCCAAAAAGATATCCTTGACCACCTAGGGGACTTATTATTATTTTTGTTTTCTTGCCAGCGATTATCCTAAGGATATCTCTTTCATTAAGGTCTAAACCTACCACCTTTCTTCTATAGAGAATATCCACACCCAATAATGAATATCTAACCTCCATTTTCTTAAGAATCATCTTTGTTGTAGTCCCAGGACCAAGAATATAGTATGTCTCATCATCCATATTTTCAATAATGTCCACGGCTATTGCCTCCTGATTTGCTTTTTCACTAATGCCTGTTGGAGATTTTCCTCCAATAACGTATCTCTTATCGTAAGGCACCATGAGATATCCGTAGAGGCGAACTGCAAAAATTCCATTTCTATACCTCTCTTCATCGATATCCATAACTTCCCTTTCCTGGAGTTCTTTTATCATTCCCCTCAAGTACTTAACAGCGAGTTCACCGCCCCTTTCTGGGCCTGAGGCAAAAACTGCAGAATACATCTTTACTCCTGCGGGTACTCCGATCACTGGAACACTTAATCCCACAGCGTCGTAAATATCTCTCGTGGTTCCATCACCACCCACAAAGAGTATGAGTTCGCATCCTTTTCTCGTCATTTCCCTAGCTGCTCTTCTTGTATCTTCCGCACTGATTCTCTCGCCTTCAATTTTCCCTATGACCTCCACATCATATCCCAATTTTTTTGCAATATTCTCCCCCATTTCTCCTGGATACGTGAATATTTTTATCTCTTTCAAAAGAGGTAAGAGTGTTCTGAGCATTCTTTCCGCTCTCTCTTCAGACCATGGTTTAGCTCCCAATTTCATTGCCTTTTCAACGATATCCCAGCCGTCAGTGCCCTTTAAGCCTACCCTGCCACCCATTCCGGCGATGGGGTTCACTATTAATCCAATTTTCTTTATTTTCGCACCTCCTGATTGCGATGCTTTCTCAAATAAACTCTCCATGTGGGCGCCCATTTCTCGGGATCTTCAAAGAAGCTCATATCTTGAATTTTGTGAATCACGCTGTTAAATGGAGCATTTTTTACTCTTTCCGGATTTTCGTATGCTTCCTGAGTTATGGTTTTCAATCCTTCCACGTATTCGTCTAGATCATCCTTTGAATACGATTCCGTGGGCTCGATTGTGAATGGCTCCGGAACTATCCATGGATGGTGGCTCGTCCAGAGATGAAATCCAAAATCAGTAATTCTCCTTATTACATCCTCCACAGTTACTCCAGTTTCATCGGCAAGTTTCTTGAAGGAATATCTCACCTGACTTACCCTGTACTCTGTTTTGGGGAAGGATATGGATGCACCTTTCACTTCATTGAGGATCTTCTTCATCACATAATTATTGTTAATAATTGAGACCTTTGCAACCTCTCTAAGACCTTCTTCTCCAAGAACCCTTACCCACGCATAGGCTCTGAGAATAACAGGGAAAGAACCGTAAAATTCTCTGACTTTTCCTATGGTATTAGGTAAATCAAAATTAAGATAGTATTTCTTACCACTCTCATCATAATCAACTACTGGTATAGGAAGAAAAGATTCAAGCTCTTTGATAACACCCACAGCACCTAACCCAGGACCACCACATCCGTGGGGTGAGGAGAATGTTTTATGGAGATTGTAAAATCCGAGATCGAAACCTAAATCAATGCTTCTCACAATCCCTAGCAATCCATTGGCATTTGCCTGATCATAGGCACATATGCCGCCCACTTCGTGAATAATCGATGTCATTTCTTTTATATGGGGATTGAAGATTTCCGTGTCTTCAGGATTGCATATTATCATTCCTGCAGTTCTCTCAGAAATAGCCTCTCTAAAAGCATCCATATCTGGCAACCCGGTTTCTGGATCAGGTGGAATATCTATGACCTTAAAGCCTTTAACTTTTGCAGTGGCGGCATCCGATGGATGTGATAGGAGAGTTGTGATGATCTCATCCTTATGCGTATTACCCTTTACCTGGTGATACCTGTAAACTATGGATGCCATTGTGTAAAGAGCCTGAGAACCACCTCCAGGCTGGAATACAAATCTTGAAAACCCGGAGAGTTCTCGAAGGATATGATCAAGATTGTATATTATTTCCAGAGCACCCTGGACAGTATCCTCTGGTTGTAAAGGATGAATTTCAGTTACCTTTCGTGATCGAACAAGCACTTCGTTTATTTTTGGGCTGTATTTCATTGTGCAAGTGCCCTGTCCGATGTCTATGTTTACATCTACACCCAGTACCTCTTGGGAAAGGCGGATATAATGCCTCAAAACTCTCAATTGTGCAACTTCAGGAAGGGATGGCGGTTGCTTTCTCCTGATACTTTCAGGGATTAAAGTTTCCAAATTTCCAGATGATTCTTCTATATCCCTCTCAACAGGTGGTACGTGAATTCCTCTCTCATTTTCTGTGCTTAACTCGAAAATTATGGGTTCATCCCATTTTGACTGATGAAAATTCTTCCTCAATTTCACTATCCCCATTTAATTCACCCCCAAGATCTCACTAAGGGCATTATATAGTTTATCAATATCCTCTTTTGTGTGTATCTCCGTTACACAATAAAGGGCAGAATTTCCAAGCTCCGGGAAATGCTTAGACAGGTCAATTCCTCCAATAATACCATAGTCCAGAAGGCGCCTATTGATCTCCTCAATGCTCAGAGTGAAAGAGTTGAAATCCACCACAAATTCTTTGAAATGAAATGAATGGAATCTCGGCACTTTTAACCCAGAAATCTGTGAGAGCTTTTTGATTGCATAGTTCACCCTTTTTACAATCCCTTCTCCCAGTTCCTGCATTCCTTTAGGACCCATAAGAGATAAATAAACTCCGGCCACCACACCCCAGAGTGCAGATGCAGTACCAACAAATTCTTTGGCTTCACTTGGTGCTTCTCTTACCATAAATGAGGTACGCTCGAATGCTACATCTCCAAATCCATATTCTTCCGGCATTGTGGTATGGGCAATACCAAATATTCGGTAGGGGATTTCCTTCACAAATTTCTCATCATCTCGTGTTGCCACAAAACCAGCAAGACTTCCTCCAAAATTCATGTGATTGCCTAGGGGCTGCAACTCGCCGCAAACTATATCTGCACCGTAATGGCTAGGTGGCTCAAGAATCCCTAAGGAGCTTGGGTCGATGCCAACAATAACCAAGGCACCTTTCTCATGTGCCATATCAGAAATTTCTTTACCCTGAGTTTCTATTAATCCTAAATATGATGGATTTTCAAAGTAAACGGCAGCCACCTTATCGCTAAGTTCTCTTTTTAATTCCTCCAAATCCATCTGACCGCTTTCAGCATCATGTTTAATCCATCTTATTTTTATGTATGGTTCCATATAATTATTTACTATCTTTTTCCTCTCAGGAGAAATGGTATCCACCACAATAACTTCTTTTCTTCCAGTTATTCTGCTTGACATTCTAAGGGATGTCCCTGCTGCATGGCCCCAGCTATATATAGGGATACTTACTACATCCATATCTAATAGCTCTGCCATAAGGCTTTCATATTCAAACAATGCTTGCCAGCGACCGTGGTCCTCATAAGGTTCTCCCGCATAGGCGGTCAAGAATTCCCCTCGAGATGCGATTTCATCACATATAGCTGGTACGTAATGGGGCCATATGCCACCTCCAAGAAAGCATATATATTCCTCACATGTTTTATTTTTTGAGAGCACACCTTCCACAAACCTTTTCAATTCGTATTCTGAATGGAACGATTTTGGCAGATTCAAAGATCCCTGATACTGCAATTCTCTTGGTATTATTTTGTCCAAGAGCTCCTCAAAGCTCTTCACTCCTATTTCCTTCAGCATTTCTTCCTGTACATCTTCATGAGAGTTGGGTATGTATGGATAGACTTTTCTCTTCCTTTCTTCCATATCCTTTTCACCTCTGAATTATATTTTCAGATCCTCAATAAATTGAACTGCTGTACCACCACCATCTATTATCACACTTTTACCTGTAATATAAGAAAATTCCTTAAAGGAAAGGAATGCGAAGAACGCTACATTTTCTTCAGAATCTGTATTATTTAATTTACAAAATAACCCTAAAATTCTTAAATAAACATCAGCCATGATATTTGAACCTGAACCTACATTTTCATACCATATTCTCATAGAATCATTATTTAACAACACCTTATGTTTTGGCTCAAATGTCATGATAAAAAGTAACATTTGTTTTTATTTAAAGAGTTCGCTCATAAATATTAACGGGCCCGTCGGGAGTTGAACCCGAGCCTGAGGCTCCGGAAGCCCCTATGCTATCCCAACTACACTACGGACCCGCCTTTATTAAAATAATAATTTTAACTTTTTTTGAATTCCGTATAACCGCACTTGCCGCATGTGTACCTGTTTTCATGCTCAGCTAAAAATACGCCAGGACCACACTTTGGGCATGATTTTCTCTTTCTTATCAGCTTTCCATCTTTAATCTCATAAAGTTCCCTTTTCTGCATCTTATTCACCCTTCTTTTCCTTTAGTCCATGCCTAATTAGTATGTAATCTGGCTCGATTCTCTTTGCAAAATCAACATTCTCATAGATCTTGCAATAACCCGTAACCATATGAAGGCCGAATGAAGTTCTCATATGGTCTATGATCACCCTTTCCAGCTCTGATGAAAAATTTTTTGCCATCATATTTCTAACATCAGCTCTTGAGGGTGTCCTCTCCCTCTGAAACCTTATCCTGAAATTTATTTCAGTCCTATGTAACAGGGGATTTTCTTTTTTTTCTATTATTTCAAGTTCCATTTTCTACCACCATCTTTTCCAGCACATTATTGGTCCTATTTTTAATTTCATCGTTAATCTCAATTATGTTTAGACCCATATTTGGGATCCCGTATATAATGATAACGCCATTATTTGCCATGGATATGCATAACAATGATGCAAGATCCTCTTCACCAATTACCTGAATAGCAGGTATATTTTTTTCCATAGCAATTTTTATTGCACTGAATAAATAATAGGTTAAATAACCCTGTGGATTTGTTACTATGATCCTGTGCTTAAAATTTTTCAATATATCTTCAGTTATTATCTTCCTTTTTGTTTTTAAATCGAATATTGATAAATCTGGAATTATTCCAACTCTGAATAGAGTGAGCGTCGTCTCGTCACCTATTGAAATTACTTTCTTGCCGGTTAAAATAGGTTTCAATTCATTTTCCTTATAAATAGACCCAACTGGCCTCGAAAGCTCTTCCCTCAATTCATCAGGGAGTCTTAAATACTCACCTGGTTTTAATTGCATATTCCCCATCTTTATTTTTACCTATGTTTTTTGCAAGTGTTGATGATGAGGGGTTTATAACATAAATATACCCGTCCCATTCAAGCGTTGTTTCTCCACCGCATTCTGGGTCAGGGCATTTTAAATCTTTGGTAATCCTGCCACATTTCCTGCATGCTCTAAGATCTTTCATTTTTATCAATGTCCTCCAGCTTTCCTAGGCCAGGCTGCCTCATTGTTAGGCCTATTCTGCTATCCCTCAAGTTCTCATCATTAATGGATAGTGATACTATCCTTACCCTTACCTTGTCATTTACCCTGAGCTCCTTTTTACTATCCTTCCCAATGAGCCTCTTTCCATCAAGATCTATGTCAAATCTATCATCCATCACCTGGCTTATGTGAAGAAGTCCGTCAAGAACACTGAACCTAACAAATGCTCCAAAGTTGACAATATCAACAATGTTCCCTTCCAAAACCTCCTGCATTTCAGGATGAAAAACAAGAGCCTTATAAATGATTTTCTGGTAAACACCACCGTCACCAGGGATTATTCTACCATAACCATCCCTCTTTACATCAAGGATGGCAATAATAATGAACTTTCTTTCCTGTGGATCTGGCACATCCTTTTTTTCGAATGATTTAACATGTCCCTCCATTTTGTTGTAAGCCAATTCCCTGATCACCTTGTCCGGATCTTCACCAAGCATATCAGGGGGTATGCGTAATACATCCTCATTTTCAATAATCAAATACATTTGAAAGAAGAGAATTCTTTTTTAATTATATAGTTTTCGATGATTTAAGACCATGGCATCTTTTAAGGGTTAAATTTAATAAATTGTTTATTTTTATTAGCAAGCATGATGTTCGTTACTTTCATAACCGCTAGCCATGAAAGGTATCCTAACCTTTCAAACGTGTTGAAGAAAATGCACAAGCCAGATTATATAAATATCATTGGTACCTATGTGCTTCTAGGCAAGCCAGATGCAATGATAATTTACGAAGCACCCGATGAGGTAAAAGCACTAAAATTTATTGAGGAATTTGTCAGTGTCGGGGATGTACAAACAAACACAATAATAAAGGCAGATATGCTATGATTGATGCTGGTAAGGTTCTGGCTGAAATCGTTGTTGAAAATAATATAGAAAACCATGATGAATATGAAAAATTGAAAATGCTAGTTTCTAAGATGTATCATGTTTCACCTCCGAGGAACAGCGAGGTCATAAAAAATATTCCTGAAAATTTGAGGGAAAAATATATACCTCTTTTGATGAGAAAGCCTTCAAGAACTCTATCCGGTGTTGCAATTATAGCAGCCATGACATCACCATTCCCCTGTCCCCATGGGAAATGCATTTATTGTCCAGGAGGTGTTGAATACAATACTGCTCAATCCTACACGGGTAAAGAACCTGCAGCATTGAGGGCGATAATGAATGAATACGACCCTTACAAACAAGTGAGATCAAGAATAGAACAGCTCCAGGCAATAGGGCATTCAACATCCAAAATAGATGGAATTGTAATGGGTGGAACAGTTACGGCAAGATCTGAGGAATATCAGAAATACTTTGTCAAAGGAATGTATGATGCAATGAATGGCTTCCTATCAAAAAATGTAGAAGAATCCATGCTTAACAATGAAATTGCTGAAAACAGGATGATAGGTCTTACATTTGAGACAAGGCCTGACTGGTTTTATGAAAGGGAAATTGACATTTCACTTTCACTAGGTGTAACAAGGGTAGAGCTTGGCGTTCAATCTGTTTTTGATGATATTTTGAATCTTGTACACAGGGGTCATGGGCAGAAGGAGGTAATAAGGTCAACGCAGCTTGCAAGGGATGCAGGTTTGAAGGTATGCTATCATATGATGCCTGGCTTGCCTGGAAGCACCCCTGAAAAAGATCTTGAAAGCTTTAGGAAAATATTCGATGACGATAATTACAAGCCTGATATGCTTAAGATTTATCCGACGCTTGTTGTTGAAAATAGTGAACTTTACAGATGGTGGAAAGAGGGTAAGTACGTTCCATACCATGACGATGATTTTCTTAACCTTCTTGTTGAGATTAAGAAAATTGTACCAAGATGGGTGCGCATTCAAAGAGTTGAAAGGGACATACCAGTTCCATTAATAGTTGATGGTATAAAAAGATCGGATATAAGGGATCTTGCATATAAAAAATTAAAATCCATGGGCTTGCATTGCAACTGCATAAGGTGCAGGGAGATTGGAAGAAAATATGAAAAAGGTGAAATAAAAAAAGAGCCTGAAATAATGATGAGAAAAGAAATTTATAATGCATCCGGTGGTGTGGAAATATTTCTTTCATTTGATGATATTAATAATGATGCAATCATAGGTTACCTCAGGCTAAGGATACCATCAGAAAATGCGCATAGACATGAGGTCTTTAAAAGCTCAATGGTGAGGGAACTTAAGGTCCTCGGACCTGAAGTTCCGGTAAACAGAACTTACATCAATGCATTCCAGCACAAAGGTTACGGCAAACTTCTCATGCAGGAAGCTGAAAGAATTTCCATGGAGGATTATGACAGGAAATACATTCTTGTGAATAGTGGAGTAGGGGCAATAGAATATTATAGAAAACTTGGCTATGAGAAATTTGGTCCCTATGTTAGAAAAATATTATGAGATGGATTTTATTATTTCCATTGTTGCGGATACAGGATCATTTGCATGGTAAATTGCCCTACCTATAATGACATAATCTGCACCATTTTCAAAAGCTCTTCTTGCTTCTCCTCCCTGAGCTCCTATGCCAGGTGCAAGAAGCAATATATCTTTTGACATTTCTCTATATATTTTTATTCTATCTGGCCTTGTTCCTGGTACAATAAAACCCGATACACCTTTTGAAATTGCCATTTTTGCAATCTGGATTGATTTTCCCTGCATAAATTCAGTTGCTCCCGGATGCGTCATTTCCACAACGGCAAAAACGGAACCTGGTTTGAAGGCTTTTACCACTGCTTCAAGAGAATCTGAACCTGTAAAGCCATGGGCTATGAGACCCTCAGCACCATGCCTTTTAACAATGTTGGCAATGAGGATATTCGTATTTGGAATGTCTGCAACCTTAAAATCACATATTACAGGAATTATTCTTGAAATTTCATCCACTATTCCCATACCATTTTCAAGCACTATTGGATAACCAACCTTAACAGCATCAACAAGATCCTTGAGCATTTGAACAATATCTAAGGCACTTTTCCTATCCTCAACATCGAGCGAAAGTATAATTCTTGAACTTTTTCTCATAAGTATGAAAAAGAACAATTACAATTTAATTTTTTCCAGTCTTTTTCAATTCCCTTAACAGCTGGATCATAATTTCAAGAAACTTTTCTTCTGTACCCCTTGGTATAGATGCACCCGCAGCAATATTATGCCCGCCCCCATAACCACCAACAGAAACTGCGGCCTTTGATATTAATTTTGAGAGATCTAGGCCACTGTTCACAAGGTTCCTTGAAGCCCTTCCTGATACCTTTATCATCCCATTTTCATTTTCAACAAAGCCAATAATGGGTAGATTTGCATCCGCAATCTCTGAGGAAAGAGCCATTGATGCAATTGTCCCAACAACTGTATCAGGTATATGCGACCCTGCATTGAAATATTGAATATCATCCAGCTTTATTATTCCTATGTCCCTGAGATAATCAATTCCATCCACAAGTATCTTCCTGTGCCTTAGAAGAAGATTCACAGCCTTTTTTAGATTTTCACCCCTGTCACCCCTTACTATTTCAAGCCCAACATTTGCATTGCCGTACCTACCACAGGCATTAAGAAGTGTCGCAAATTCCTTCGCATCCCTGAGATATGATCCTTCCATTTCATTTGGTAAAATGTAAACTTCACCAATTAGCCTTGAAACCAATGTGGAACCATAGCCCATCTTGAGCAAATTAATGGCTATCTGGCTCAATATTTTTCTCTTCTCTTCCTTGGTAAGATCCACCCACCTTCTCCATTTTTCCCCTTCCTTTAAACTAATATTCAAAGAGTTTAAAAAATTCAATGCACCTGATTCATCGCCCGTAATGCCCGGTATTATTGGATCTGATGCATATTCAAGCATCTTATGTATTGGACGTGTTTCCCGACCAAAAAATCTTGCATCCACGAGGGTATTGATCAAACCGAATTCCTCAGCTTCTTTTAAAATGTATCTATTGGTTCCGGTCAATTTTAGGAATGAAGAATCCTGCATATCACCTATTGCGCCTACGATTGCATACTGGCTTAAATAAACATTTTTCTGGCTCATTTCCCTTGCAACCAGATATGTTAGACCTGCACCGCTTATATCTACACCACCATCTTTGCCATAAAAATGTGGGTTTAGCTGCAGTATCTCATTCTTATTTAATTCATCAAAGAATTCAGTCAATGTTTTCCTCATTTCCTTTGGAACGTTCAAGATCATGTTGCTGGGTGAGTGATGATCAGTGATCACAGAACTCAACCCATGCATCTCATGGGCCATTCCACTACCTAGGTCTGTGAACCATACAAGTGAAGGATTTTTGTCCCTGATCATTTTGAGTGATCCGGTATCCAGCTGTTTCAAGAATATTATGTTATAGTTAATATTAGCATTTTCTAAAGCTTTAGATGCTATGCCTGCTGATGTTATACCATCGGCATCAATATGTGAAACAACAAGAACATCCTTTTCACTCATGATCCTGTCTGCAATCTTTTTTGCCATTGATAAATATTCTCTCACAATTTTCCTAGATTAATATGACTATTTATTTTTTCCCCAGGGAACTTTTTTATCCCACATTATATTCCTTCGAGTGTGGTTGATGAAAAATTCATCGGTCTTGAAGCATATCTTACCAAGTCAAGGGGCATGGGTGGGAAATTGAAAAAGGAAGTTGAAGATTTTGTTGTTGAGGAAATACCCATAGATCTCGATAGAAAATCTAACGGTAAAAATTTAATCCTGAAAATAAGGTTAAAAAACTGGGAAACAAACAGGTTTGTTATGGCTTTAAGCAAGGTTCTTGGCATAAGCAAAAATGCGATTACTTTTGCAGGAACAAAGGATAAAAGAGCAATCACGACACAGTATTTTTGCATTAGCAATTTTAGTGGCAACATTAATATAAATCTTAAAGATGTTGAAGTTCTGGATACATTCAGGAGCGACAAATGCCTTGATCTGGGGGACCTTTACGGTAATAATTTTCAGATAAAAATAAGTGATATTACCGATGATTCTGAAGAAATCATTAAAAATGTGCTATCAGAAATGGATAAAGGACAATTTCCGAACTTTTTTGGTGTTCAGAGGTTCGGGAGTTCAAGACCTGTAACGCATATTGTGGGGAAATTTATAATTGAAAGGAATTTTGAAGAAGCTGTGAGAAACTACATTGGCCTCGTATTCTCATTTGACAGAGATAGGGATGCAAGAAAATATTTTTTTGATACGCTTGACCCTGAGGGGACATTGAAATTGATGCAGGGGAAGATGGATTATGAGTATATAATGCTAAAGCACTTGATTGAAAAACCTAATGATTATAGGGGTGCAATTGAAAGATTACCTAGAACACTTAAGATGATGTTTGTGCACGGGTACCAAAGCTACCTTTTCAATAAAATACTGAGCGAAAGATTAAAAAATTTTTCAATTTTTGAACCTATGATAGGTGATGTTGTGCTTCCAGTGGATAGATTTGGCTTACCAATAAATGAGAGATTTATAAAGGTCACGGGTGAAAATTTTGAAACAATAAAAAAAAGAATGGACGAAAGAAAAGCTTACATTTCCGGTGTGCTATTTGGTTCAGAAAGCACATTGTCCGAAGGAGAAATGGGCGAAATAGAAAAATCCGTGATAGAAAAGGAAAATATAAATGAGTCAATGTTCAGGATAAGAGAAATAAGGGAAATAGCAAGCAAGGGCAGCAGGAGAGCACTTTCAACACCGTTTTTGAACCTTGATTACTACATAATGAAGGGGAAGGCAAATTTTTCCTTTGCCCTTTTCAAAGGATCCTATGCAACAGCATTACTGAGGGAATTCATGAAACAGTCTGAGATTTACTATTACTGATCTTTAATTCTGAAAAGTCATCAATTAGGTATCCCTTTCTCTTTGCCAGTCTTTCTATTGTTTCAATGAAAATATAATAGAATGGATAAAGAGTGTAAAGGTATATATGTTCCCTGAAATAATTTTTGAGTATCTTTTTACCCTGCCTCACGCCATGGCTGAGACACAGTTTCAGCAGTTCTTCTTGGCTTTCTGTAAGCTCATATGCCTTGTACCAGTCCTTGTTCTTAAGAACGCCCATAGGTACAAAAAACATTGGCATGATTATTGCCTTAAAGTCCCATAGTCTTTCAACAAGTTCAATTGTCTTTATTACATCATCTTCTGTTTCCTCAGGCAAGCCAACGATGAGCGTCATTGCTGGTATGAGGCCAGTATCCTGCATCAAGCCTGCTGCTTCTACAACCACATCAGGCCAATTCTTTGTATCAAAGGGCTTTGCCTTGTTTGGCATTATTATCTCTGCCAGCCTCGGAGAACCCGTCTCTATGCCTATTTCTGCACCCCACCAGTCCTGGTCCCTTTTTATTATTTCCCCAACCCTTGTTAGCATTTTATCATTTTTCTCCCCCGCGAGAATTGCAGCAAGGCTTGCATGACTCCATGCCATGGTTTTGTAATACTTTTTAGCTATTTCATGGACCTTGACTAGCTTTTCTGTTTTTGGTATATAGTCAGTTGAACCATAAAGAGGTACATCCTCTGCATGCAATATTCCAGCCCTAACACCTTCCCTGTAATTTACCTGCAGCTCCTTTTCAATCTTTTCATATGGATAAAAGCGCAGGGACCTGAGCGTTACAGAACAGAACTTGCATCCCCTTATACATCCGCGCATGATCTCAACAAGACCATTAACGCTTGCGTGCTTGATTTCAGGTATTTCATCAATCGTTGGTGCATCTTTGTTATTCATAACAACGAATTCTGGCAATGGCTCATTGTTAAGTGCCTTTTTTACAAGGTCAACAACTATCCTTTCACCCTCTCCATCCACAACCGTGTCCACACCCCACTTATACTTCAATTCCTTCCTGTAATTCCATTGCCATGCCGAAGGTCCACCTGCAATTATCTTTATACCCTTTGCCTTTGCCCTCCTTACAGGCTCGGATTCCATCATCCTTGCAAATGACTTTGCATTCAAAGGCTCTGTTTTAAATATTGATGCAAAAGTTGATGATGGTGGTCCAAAACCAAAATAATCATGATGGGAAAGAAGCATTACCTTTGCATCCGGGAGATATCTGCCAAGGTAATCTGGATCAACAACAATAGCATCAATCCCAGAATCTATAAGCTTCGCCTCTATCTTCCTTATACCATAGGATGCCTCCCATGGAATTCCATTCTTGTTCTTCATCTTCGGAGCAAACATCCACATCCAGAATTTTTCAGGAAATACTATTGGAACCCCTGTAGCACCAAATCCAAGGAATTCCTTACCATGGTGGTTGCTCATCATTGTTCTGTCTGTGGTGATTACAACCTCTGCCATTTAATTTCACCTTTTAAATTTTTTATGTTTTCTTTTATAATATTTATTTGATCGTAAATTTCATCCGATATTTTTGATCTTTCATCGCTTATGTATTTCAATTCCCTTTCCAATCTTCTTATGAATGAACTATAAATATTTAATAAAAATTTTTCATTAAGATTATAAATGTACTTATGACCCATTCTCTTTTTCAGGAGAATACCATTCTCGTTCAGCTTTTTCATTATATATGATATCATGGACCTGCTATACCCCGTTTTTCTTACCATATAATTAATATCCACATATCCGTGCTCTTCCACCAATGACATAAGGACTTTACTGCAGGAGTTATCATACCCGAGCATAACTATCAGATTTCTTATCCTAATGGTATCTATCATAATCAAACTTCCAATAATTTTTGGAACTTAAAACAAAAGTAAATATAAAAGATTTTCTAAAATTATCAGGATTTTAATTCAATTTCTATGTGGATGCCATCGGGTATCTGAATCCTCATCAATTGCCTCAGAGCCCTTTCATCGGCCTCGATGTCTATGAGCCTTTTGTGTATTCTCATTTCCCACCTTTCCCAGGTGGCTGAACCATCACCACAGGGCGATTTCCTTACAGGTACAACAAGCCTCTTTGTTGGTAAAGGCACTGGCCCATGAAGTTCAACACCAGTCCTCTGAGCAATATTCCTAATCTCAGTACAAACATCCTCAACCTTCCTGTAGTCATTCCCAGAGAGCAATATTCTTGCTTTATATACCATTTAATCACCAAAAATAAAAAATTTAGGATGTTTTCTTAACAACATCCAGACAAAGGCCCGCAGCAACTGTAATGCCCATGTCCCTTACAGCAAACCTTCCAAGCTGTGGGATCTCAGATGATTTCTCAATCACCATAGGCCTTGTTGGCGTAACCTTTACTATTGCAACATCACCTGTTTTAATGAAATCAGGCTTTTCCTGCTTTGTTCCACCAGTTCTGGGATCAAGCGTTTTGACTATTTCAGTAATTGTGCACGCTACCTGAGCAGTATGCGCATGGAAAACTGGCGTGTAACCCGGGCTTATCACTGATGGATGATTAAGTATAACCACCTGTGCTGTGAACTCCTGAACGACTGTTGGTGGATTATCAGGCTTTCCACAAACATCTCCTCTCTTAATATCATTCTTTGATATGCCCCTGACATTGAAGCCTATGTTATCGCCTGGCTCTGCCTTTGAAAGTGGCTGATGGTGCATTTCAATGCTTTTTACTTCACCTGACTTGTTCGCTGGCATAAAAATGACCTGATCGTTTACGTTGAGCACACCTGTTTCCACCCTTCCCACTGGAACTGTTCCTATACCTGTAATTGAATAAACATCCTGTATGGGTATCCTGAGTGGCTTATCAACCGGCTTATCCGGCAATTTCAACGCATCAAATGCCTGAACAAGTGTTGGGCCGTTATACCAGGGCATGTTCTTACTTTGTTTTACAACATTATCCCCTAGGTATCCGCTTATTGGTACAAAGGGAATATCCTTGTAACCGAGTGGTTTAAGAAGATTCTCCACATCAGACTTTACAGCATTGAAAGCCTCCTGGCTGAATGGGGGTGTTGTAACATCCATTTTATTTATTGCAACAATCATCTGGGGAACGCCCAATGCCCTAGAAAGAAATATGTGTTCTCTTGTCTGTTCCTGCACACCTTCTTTGGCGGAAACTACAAGCACTGCTGCATCTGCCTGTGAAGTACCTGTAATCATATTCTTTACAAAGTCCCTGTGGCCGGGTGCATCAATGATCGTTATGTAATACTTTGATGACTCAAATTCCTTGTGCGCAACATCAATTGTAACGCCTCTTTCTCTTTCTTCCTTGAGCCTGTCCATTACCCAGGCAAATTCGAACGTTGCCTTTCCCTTTTCCGTTGCCTCTTTCCTGTACTGTTCAATTATTCTTGCATCTATTGCTCCCGTATCCAACAGCAACCTACCTACTGTGGTAGATTTGCCATGGTCAACGTGACCTATGAACACCACGTTCAAATGAGGTTTATTTACCATTTTTTTCCCTCCAGTTTATTCATTTAAATGCTTCAAAATCCCTATAACAAGCTTATATATAATCCTTTTTAGTTTAAAAAATATAGAAAAATGTAAAATGTTTAAAGACCTGCGTAGTAATTCTCATCGTATGGTTCTGGCTTTAATCCTTTCCTTTCCCTGATCTTCCTTACTACATCTGGCTGCAATTCCCTTGGTACCCTTTCATATCCAGCATTCTCTGTGGACCAGAGAACTCTTCCACTTGTTGCAGATCTGATTGCTGAAGCAAAACCAAATAATTCAGCCACTGGAGCCTTTGCAACTATTGATGTTTGGTAATCCTCCTGTTCAATGCTGAGAATTACACCTCTTCTCTGCTGCAATTCCCTTGTAACATTTCCAACCTCTTCAGTGGGAACGTTTATGTAAACGTGCTGGATAGGTTCAAGCAGGATTCTTTCAGCCTGGCATATAGCACCGTATATTGCATTCCTTACCGCAGGTATAACCTGTGCGGGACCCCTGTGTATGCTGTCTTCATGAAGCTTTGCATCCACAAGCCTTACCTTCACACCAAAGAGTTTTTCATTGGCAAGAGGCCCTTTATCAATAGCCTCATTAAAAGCCTGTTTTACAAGCTCCATTGTTTCATTAAGATACTGTATACCCCATGTCATATCCAGAAGCATGTTCGGCCCTTTTATTACCTCAAACTTCCTTGCCTCATCGTGATCCATGCCAAGGTCTTCAAGCTTTTTTGTAATGGACTTTTTATCCTTGAATCTGTCACCCTGCGGTATTTCACCAGAAAGAATTGCCTTTACAACTTCTTCCTGCAACGGTTCCACTTCTATGTAGAATTTATTGTGCTTGTTTGGAGACTTTCCTTCAAACGGACCTCCTTTGTGATCAACTGTTTCCCTATAAACAACGAGTGGTTCGGATGTTTCAATCTCTACCTTGTAATCGTTAACAATCCTGTAAATCGTAACTTCAAGGTGTAACTCACCCATACCGGATATTAAATGTTCACCCGTTTCTTGGTTTATTTCGACCTGTATTGAGGGATCCGCTTTTGCAATTAGCCTTAGAACTTCTATTAGCTTAGGTAAGTCCTTTGTGTATTTTGCTTCTATTGCCATCGTCACAACAGGATCGGAATAATGCTTCATTGGTTCAAATGGATCAATGTTTTTCAAGGATGAAACGGTTGATCCTGCTATCGCATCCTTGAGACCTACGATCGCTGCTATATTCCCCGCCTTAATTTCATCAATAGGTATTCTGTCAGGGCCTACCATCATTGCGAGCTGCTGAACCCTGTATGATTTTTCGCCCATATCCGAAATGTAAAGCTCATCACCTTTTTTTATTGTACCAGAATAAACCCTACCAACCGCTACCTCACCCGCATGCTGATCAACAATGATCTTTGTTACCATTATTACTGTAGGACCGTTTGGATCGGCATTCAGAAGGGATTTACCCACATCAGATTCCGGATCACCTTTCCATATCTGTGGTATTCTGTACTTTTGTGCTTCTGAAGGATTAGGTATATGGTGAACAACCATGTCGAGAACAACTTGATGAAGAGGTGATTTCTTTGAAAGTGTCTTCTGATCACCGTTCTTAAGATAATCATAAACATCCTTGAATGTAATACCATTCTTCTGCATGGATGAAAGACTCAGTGCCCATTTGTTGAATGCTGAGCCAAATGCAACCGTTCCTTTTTCAACCCTCACAGTCCATTCATCTTTTTTGTCCTGAGGCGCGTACATCTTAATAAGCCTGTTCACATCTGTAATAATCTTTGCAAACCTCTTCTGCATCTGATCAGCATCAAGCTTGAGTTCGTTTATCAGCCTGTCTACCTTGTTTATAAAAAGAACAGGCTTTACCTTTTCCCTCATTGCCTGCCTTAAAACTGTTTCTGTTTGGGGCATAACACCTTCTACAGAATCAACAACAAGTATCGCGCCATCGAGAGCCCTGAGAGCCCTCGTCACATCACCGCCAAAATCCACATGCCCTGGCGTATCTATTAAATTTATTAAATATTCAACACCTTCGACTTCATGCACCATTGATGCTGCAGCTGCATTTATAGTTATACCCCTAGCCTGCTCCTGCTCATCATAATCAAGGACGAGCTGCTTTCCAGCAAGCTCTTCGCTCATCATGCCAGCACCAGCAATGAGATTGTCACTAAGCGTTGTTTTACCATGATCAATGTGCGCAATCGTTCCAATATTCCTTATTTTTGTGATATCATCCATTATTTTTGAAGCTTTTTTAATATTGTCTTCTTTCCTTCCCACAGAAATCACCCTTATCTTGCCGAGGCGGCTATCCTTTCTACCTCTTCCTTCTTCGATATAGCAAAGCTTGACATATCATAGTTTGATGCCTTAATAATTTCATCAGCGAGGCATTCGAATATGGGCTTTGGACTTTTAAACGAACACTGCATTGCACCAAGTGCAATGTTCCTAATCGCAACATCAAGCCTCCTTGATGCCGAAACATCCACTGCCTTAGGAACAGCTACACCACCCATTTTCAACCTTGTTACCTCTTCCCTTGGAGCAGAATTTTCAATAGCATTAACAAGTACCTGTAATGGATTTTTCTTTGTTCTTTCATTTATTATTTCAAATGCCTTCATAACTACCCTGTATGAGCTCAATTTCTTGCCCGTATACTTTTCTGTTCTCATAAGATTGTTAATTAGCCTTTCAACAACGTTCATTTCTCTTTTACCAAAGTGCTTCCTGCCGTAAAATCCATGTGTATGAAATACGAACCTTGATCTTAGATTCATGTATTTGATAAGGCTGGGATCCTTAATTGAAACTTCATCTGGATCATACTTGCCGAATATGAGAATCTTATTCATACTTTTCACCTCACAGGTTTCTCCTTTCTTCCTTTAACGAGCTCTTTGAGGGAAATGCCATTTACTTTAATCACCTTATACCTAACACCTGGAATGTCCCCCTTTGATCTGCCGAGCCTTCCGCCAATTCCTTCAATAACTACCTCATCATGCTCATCTATGTAGTTTATTGCACCATCACCGGGTGCAAATGCTGTTACAACCTTCCCGTTCTTTATTAACTGAACCTTTACAGCTTTCCTTATAGCAGAGTTCGGCTGCTTTGCTTCAATACCTATCTTTTCAAGAACTATACCCTTAGCCTGAGGTGATCCTTCAAGAGGATCGCTCTTTTCCTTGAGCTTTAATACCCTCTTTTTATAATACCTATCACTCCATCTAAGGTTCTGCCTTTCACGTTCTAATTTTTTAGCAGTATAAAGACCATTTGCCAATTTTTATCACCGTCTTAAGATTTGTGAATTCTTAAATTAATAACCAGTATAAATACTCTACCATAGGATCAAGATTGTATAGATCTATTAATGTACTTTAAGAATTCGGATAATGGTAGGCCATCATCCCATCTTATTATAAAATTTCCATCTTTGCTCTTCTCTATCTTTGGAAGTAAATTATATAAAAGGGACAAACGGCCATGTGTTTCCAAGCCTGGCAATGTGAAAAGACGCCAGGGATCTGATTGCGCCCTTTTTAGCCTGAATGCATATATTGGGAATATGCCTGCCTTGCTCGTAATCCTTATATAATTTTCAGCCTGCTCCTGCGCCCTGCCATTGGATTCAGCAAACCTGAGTGTTTTAAACTTTGAACTTTTTACTTCAATGGGAAATGAAAAATCATACCTTAATGCTATTAAATCCACACCAAGAGACCCGGCTGCTCTCACCACTACAAATGGATTTTCTACAACTGTTGCATATGACATCCTTTCCCTTTCTAAGAATGATTTTGTGAATTTTATTATAAAATCCATATCACCTGAAAATATGCGCCTTAATTCCCTTTCATAAATATTTCCTGGCATTTTAATCACTCCAGTTCATCTATATCCATATCAATCATGTCGGAGAGGTACCTATGAATAGACCTGATACGTTCAACCTGGTTATGTAGATTCATCTTTCTATATTCCTCAAGCACCTTTTCAAGTTTTATTTTTTTATCCTTTTTAATTAAATTATCCGCATGGCATACAATCTTTTCTTCAAGTGTTTCAGGCATTAGATCCGTCTCTGTTAAACCTAGATTTTTGGCCTCTTCAGGGGTTAAACCACCACCCACATGCCTTTTCACTATATTGGCTACATCTTTGGGATAACCAAGATCAAGAACCATCTTTGCTCCTATGATACCATGCGCAATGCCATTTTCTCTAATCCTGCCTATATCATGGAAAAGTGCACCGCATTCAAGCAATGGAATATCTGCATTGCATCTTTTTCCAATTTCAATGGATAAATTTGCAACTGCAATGCTATGCGCAATAAGCTTTTCATCCATTCCAATGGATTTAAGAACGTGAAGACATTCTTCCCTAGTAAAGACCTTCAAATTTTTTCCATTCTGAGCCGGGACTACACGCATAATGCCCCTGAATTTCTTTTTCAGCTCCTCACCTTTAAAATATCTATCAAGAAATATTGAAAGTGCCGCAACCTCACTATGAGGCTGGTTAGTTATAGCAACGTTGAAATCAACCATCTTGTATACATCTGAAGGTACCTTCTCCGATCCAACTATAATGAGGATATCCCTATCCCTGGGTATTTTTTCATCAATTTCTTGCAATGGAATACCATACATGGTTAGATGAACCTTCACGCCTTCAAAATTCTGAATGTATTTTTTCCAGTTTACGCCACTATCTATCTTGAAACTGTTTCCAAACCTGGATACAACATCGTTTACTGTTTCTTCAATACCCGGATCCTTTCTGGAAATTACAACCCTATCAGCTCCTAGAGCTCTGGCAACAAGTGAAACATGTGTTGTTACCCTCTTATCCCGTTCAGGCCTATGTCCGAGCCTCAAGACTGTAATCATAATCGATCCATTGGTGGCTTTGGATGTTCTTTCTGTTTCTTTTCAACACTCAAAGGCATTTCATTATGTGGAAGCATTTCCTTTTGCGGTTCTGTAAGCATTTTTATTTCTATAGCCTTCATTAAAAAAATTATTGAAAAGAATGAAACTATTGTCAGAATTATTGATAATAGTGTTATTGATTGACCTGTGGTACTGTTTAATTGATTCCTGAAATCAATGAATATGAAAAGTGCAGAGAGAACAATTATTATTCCTGATAAAAAATTTGATACTGTACTTGGAAATTTATATATTATATGAATGAACATCAATATAGCTGCTAGAATGGCAAGGATTATTGGTGGCAGAAACTGAAATAAACCAAGATTATAGGTATAAATAAAATATAATGATACAACAACTACACCTATCATTAAACCTGAAATAAGGCCAAGGGTAGAACTGCCATATTTATCAAGCTTGTTGAACATCAGACTTCAACCCTTTCTATATTATGCCCTTTTATGTCGAACATTGAACTCCTCTTAATAATTCCTTTAAGGAACGTAAGTGAAACATTCAAAGCCGTCTGCACATCCCCAATGAATATGGATTTTTGGTTACCCATGATCTTCAATATGCTTTCCTCATATTTTTTAATTTCCTCATCGTTCATGGTGGCAATGTATATTATATCTGGTAATTCAACTATAGGTATTGTAATATTAATCTGAACTGTATCGTAATAAGCCCTGTATGATTTTGTTCTTAATCCATTTTCAAAAGTAATCCACTGACTTTCCACAAGCTTAATTTTTTCTAGATAAAACAAGGCCTTTTTCCCCTCCTCACCATATTTTTTTTCTATATCCTCCTCTGTCATCCAGCCCTTTATGAGATCAAGGAAAACATTCTTTTTTATTTCTGTATCAGATGTATGGAAAATACCAATCATATCGCTTACATCATTAATACCTTTTATTTTACTCATAATAATCTCAAACCTATATGCAAAGGTTAAATATATATTTTGAGCTTATTATACCATATGTTTCATTGCTTGATTGAAATTGAGGACAAGAATGCAAAAGAAATCTTAAAAGCAATAGAAATAGAAAATGAACATTATGTCAAGGCAAGGATAGAAAAAAATAGATTAATTTGTGAGATAGAATCTGATAATATTAACAGTTTCAGCAGAACGATTGATGATCTTCTTCAGGCCATTTCCCTTTCAATGAAAATAATAAAAGAATAAAATTTTTAAAGGGTAAATTCATAATCAGCATCATGGAACTAATAAGAAAGGGAAAAGTAAAAGAAGTCTATGCTCTGAATGAAAATGAACTTTTATTCATATTCACTGATAACATTTCTGTTTTTGACAAGGTCATTCCATCCAGAATTCCTGACAAAGGTGCATCACTAGCAAGAACTTCTACTCATTGGTTTGAAATATCTGAATCAATGGGTATAAATACTCATTTTTTAAAACTTGAGGAGAACAATAAAATGAGGGTGAAAAGATTTTCAATAACAATGAAGGGTGATTTGAACAAAAATTCATACCTTATTCCACTTGAATTTATCACCAGGTACTACATAGCAGGCTCAATTTTTGACAGGCTTAAATCTGAAAAGATAAAGAAGGAAGAACTTGGAATAAAAAATATAAGGTATGGCGAAAAGCTTCCTGAACCATATTTTGAGGTTACAACCAAATTTGAAGATCATGATAGAAATTTAGATTTTAATGAAGCAATGGAAATAGGTGGTCTGGAAAAAAATGAGCTCGAGCTGATAAAGGAACTGATACTTAAAATTGACGCTAGGATAAACAGCGATGTATTGACCAGGGGTCTTATTCATGTGGACGGTAAAAAGGAATGGGCACTTGATGCACACAGGAATCCTGTTCTTGTGGACACATTTGGCACGGCTGATGAGGACAGGTTCTGGGATTTAAAAGAATATGAGAAGGGGAATTTTGTGGAACTCAGCAAAGAGTTCGTGAGAAAATATTACAGGGACATTGGCTATTATGATAGACTTATGGAGGCAAGAGAAAAGGGGGTTAAGGAACCAGACATACCGCCGCTTCCAGAGGATATGATAAGAAAAACAAGTATTCTTTATAAAGAATTGTATGAAAAAATAACAGGAAAAAAATGGTAAGAAGGTTTATTTCTTTCTCAACACGAGTGCTATACCGCCAACTACAACAACAACTGCAACCACTGCTACAATTCCTATTAGGAGCATGTTCGTTGTTGATGGAGCTGTTGGCATAATTTCAATGGAATTATTTGTAGCCGTTGCATAACCTGGAACTGTTATGGTGCTTGATGGATCATAGAGTATTTTTAATGTATAGTTATAATAATTGTTGTTTTCTGTCCCATTAATGCTCATTGATAGCAAAACGTTCATTGATGAATTGTAATAAAATGTTGTTGTATTTGTTGAAGCATCATATGTCCTGTTCCATTTGTCCAAGGGCGCTGATAGTGCAGTGAAGTTTATAGTTGATTTATTGTTTATCCTGTCCATAAAGTTAGAGAACATTTCAATTGAACCAAGATAGCTACCGAAATCGTTGATATCATGACCGTTAATTTCAAATTCTCCCCTTATTTCAAATGATCTCCAGGAGAGATTTGCTTTTGTTTCACTTTTTGTTTTGTTGAAAATGCCAGTAAGCCAGAGATCAATGGACACATTCTTTGTTATTTTCAGAACGGTGTTATTTGCTTTTTCAGTTAAATTAAAAACAACCGTCATATTATCCACTGTTACATTATGGTACCTGGATTTAAGATAACCCTCTATGAATGATATTGCCTGATCGGATGGATGATTAAATGTTTCTGTAAAGCCTATATTTGTTGATGTACCGTTAAGCAACTTTGAAACAAAGGTGCCATTGGGATATGTGAACAGAAGTTCGCTTTCAGACTCAAGGCTAACATTTGCTAATTTCTTGTCCGGAATAAGAGATATCTTTAATGTGCTGCCATAGGCCGCTGGAAACACCAACAATGCCATCAATACAAGAACTATGGATATAACAATTAATTTTTTCATATTTTATAGAAATTTTATTTAAAATTTAAACCTTTTGGTACAATTATTTTTTGAAAATTAACATTGCATCCCCAAAGCTGTAGAATCTATAATTATTTTCTACTGCAATTTTATAAGCATTCATTATTCTTTCATATCCTCCAAATGCTGTAACAAGCATTAACAATGATGAGCGTGGTATATGGAAGTTAGTTATTAGGGCATCTATGCCAGATTGAAAATTATAACCTTCTTTTATGAACAGATCCGTTTTAAAGGCACCCGGTATTATTTTTCCATTCTTGGAAGATGATTCTAGGGCACGAACAACAGTCGTTCCAACTGTAAAAAGTCGACCCTGCCTGTTATTTATAGTCATTGCAGTTTCATCATCTATATGGTAATATTCCTCATGGAGCTTGCCGTCAATTATTTCACTTTCATTTAGTGGTTTGAATGTTGAATAGGATATATGAAGCGTAATGAAAGATATTTTAACTCCCTTTCTTTGAATGGAATTAAGAAGATTTTCTGTAAAATGCAAACCGGCTGTTGGTGCTGCCACGGATCCCTGTACCTTTGAATAAATTGTCTGGTATCTTTCACCATTTTCCAAGTGTTCTTTAATGTATGGTGGCAATGGTACTTCACCATATCTATCAATAATGTTTGAAACATCATCGTTGAAGTCTATTTTGCATATACCTTCCTTTTTTTCCCTAACGGTACCTTTTATTTCACCAATGTAAATCCTTGTACCAGGTCTCACCTTTTTTCCCCTCACGAGTATATCTGGATCCTTTTCGTTAGAAAGAAAAAGTAGTTCTACTTTTCCACCAGTCTCCTTGTTCCCCTTCACCCTTGCCCTTATTACTCTTGAATTATTAAAAACAAGCAAATCATTTTCATTCAAATATTCAACAATGTCATAAAAATGCCTGTGTTCTATAGTATTTCCAACTACCATTAACCTTGAACTGTCCCTTGGTTCCACCGGCCTTTGTGCAATTAATTGCTTTGGCAAATAGTAATCATATTTTTCAATGATCATTTTAAAAATCTTAATATTGTATTATATTTTAACTTTGACTATGGAATACAGAAACCTTGGTAATACAGATATGAAAGTTTCTGTTGTGAGTTTCGGCACATGGCAGGGATCCTTAAGGGGATGGGGAAAGGATTATTCTAAAGAATCAATAATCTCCGCAATAAGGGAAGCGTTTGAAAATGGCATAAATTTTTTTGACACGGCTGAGATTTATGGGGATGGATTATCTGAAAAGATTCTTGGTGAAGCACTCTCTATTTATAATAGAGATGAATATATAATTGCAACAAAGATTGCCCCATTTAATTTAAACAAAGTTGAAAAATCTCTAAATAAAAGCATAGAAAGGCTGAATTCTAAGTATGTGGATTTATATCAAATTCACTGGCCACCTAGTGTGTACTCAAACATTGAAAAATCTATGAAAAACATGTTCAACCTTGTTAAAAGTGAAAAGGTAAGGTACATAGGTGTTAGCAATTTTGATGTTGGATTGCTAAAAACAATTAAGGATTACCATATTGTTTCTAACCAGATAAAATATAACATAATACAAAGATCTGCAGAAAAGGACCTTATACCATATATGAGGGAAAATAACATTGATTTAATTGCATATTCGCCGCTTGAAATGGGTGCATTGACAGGCAAATATGGAAAAAATAAAAGACCTAATGGATATGTTAGAAAAACAGCTGAAATATTTAAGGAAAAGAACATTGAAAAGCTAGAGATATTGAATGGATTCTTGAAAAATATATCACTAAAATATAATTGCACCGTTTCACAGATTTCTCTTGCATATATCATAAAAAAGGGTGGTATACCTATTTCAGGTGCAAAGAATATAGATCAGGCAAAGAATAATGCGCTCGCTTTTAGAATAAATATTTCTGATGAGGATATAAAAAATATTGATAATTTTGTTAATAATTTATTTATTAATCATGAAGATAGCTGGTATAGATTGGTTAGATATATACCCTCATTTATTACAAAATTAATATTTTCTAGGTTTATTTAAAGGGAATAGCAAATTTTTAAATACATTCTTCTAATTAGGTTTTGGTGCTTATAGATGCTTGAGGTAAGATTTCATGGACGAGGAGGACAGGGAGCAGTAATAGCTTCTGAAATATTGGCTACTGCAGCATTCTATGAAGGAAAGTATGTGTCTTCGTTTCCTTACTTTGGTGTTGAGAGAAGGGGCGCACCTGTAACAGCATTTACAAGGATAGATAATAAACCGATCAGGGTAAAAACACAGATATACAATCCTGACCATGTAATTGTTCTTGATCATTCCCTATTAACGCTTGTTAATGTGACAAAAGGACTTAAGGATGGTGGTCTGGTGCTTGTTAATACCATTAAAGACCCTGAAGAACTAAACATAAATGCAAAAGTTCTTGCAACGGTCAATGCATCTGAGATAGCATTGAACCATAGTCTTGGATCACATTCTGCCCCGATAGTTAACACTGCAATTCTAGGTGCATATGCAAAAGTGAGTGGAACTGTAAAACTTGAATCATTAAAAAGAGCGATTGAGGAAAATATTTCAGGAATGGTTGATGAAAATATAGCATCCGCAGATGATGCTTTTAAAAATGTGAAGGTGATTTTAAAATGAATGATGATTTTCCCACGCCGATTACCACTGAGCCGAGCACAAGCAATAAAACAGGTACCTGGAGAACGTTCAGGCCTGTTATAAAGTATGAAAATTGCATCAGGTGCATGATTTGTTGGAAATTCTGTCCTGAACCTGCAATAATTATCGTTGATTCAAAAAAATATGTTGCAAGGAATGAAGCTATAAAAAAGCTTGATGCACCAGAGATTAATTATGATTTCTGTAAGGGTTGCGGAATATGTGCAAACGAATGCCCCACAAAAGCAATTGACATGGTTTTTGAAGAATCCATAGAGGAGTGATGAAAAATGATGAAGATGTTAACGGGTAATTATGCATCCGCTTATGGTGCAAAGCTTGCAAAGGCAAAGCTTGTTTCTGCATATCCAATTACACCACAGACAACCATAGTTGAAAAAATAGCAGAATTCATTGCAAATGGTGAATTTGATGGTAAATATATAAGGGTAGAGAGTGAGCATTCTGCCATGGCATCATGCATTGCTGCAGAAAATACTGGGGTGAGAACATTTACTGCCACGTCATCGCACGGTCTTGCGCTGATGCATGAGATGCTGCACTGGGCATCAGGTGCAAGATTGCCCATTGTGATGAGCGTTGTAAACAGATCACTTGGTCCCCCATGGTCCATATGGAGCGATCAACAGGATACTATTTCACAAAGGGATACGGGATGGATGCAGATATATAGTGAAAACAATCAGGAGGTTCTTGATTCAATTATAATGGCATACAGGATTGCAGAAAACCCTGAAGTATTGCTCCCAGCTATGGTGATTGAAGATGCATTCATACTTTCACACACGATGGAACCTGTAAATATACCCGATCAGGATGACGTTGATGATTTCCTGCCTGATTACAATCCAAAATACAAGCTTGACGTTGCTAAACCTATGGGTTTTGGTTCATTGATCATGCCAGAAGGACCATTTATGGAATTCAAATATAAGGGCCATGATGCAATGAAAAATGCACTTAAGATTATTGATGAAACTGATGCACTATTTAATAAAAAATTTGGTAGGGGATATGGTGGAACTGTTGAACCGTACAGGATGGATAATGCAAAGTATGCCCTTATAATGATGGGGAGTACGGCTTCAACAGGAAAAGAGGTGGTGGATAAAATGAGAGATAATGGTTACGATGTTGGCCTATTAAGAATCAGATCTTTCAGACCATTCCCACATGAAAAGATCAGGGAATATTTAAAAAATGTAAAGGGTGCAGGTGTATTTGATAGAAGCTATACATTCGGCTATGGTGGTGCAGTTTTCACCGAGGTAAGGAGCAGCCTATATGGGTTAAAGATACCTGTAAAGGGATATATCGGTGGCCTGGGGGGCAGGGATGTTACAATGAACCTAATTGAGAAAATCTTCCTAGATGTGATAAATATGTCTGAAAAGGGACAGGAAATGGATTATGAATGGGTAGGTCTTATTGGCGATGGTAGGTGGGCATGATGAAAAATTTAACCATACCTGAAGATGAATACATGCTTCCAGGCCATACTGCATGCCTTGGATGCGGTGCAACGCTAGCGATGAGGTATGCGCTTAAAGCTCTTGGAAAAAATACAATAGTCACTATACCCGCATGCTGCTGGGCAGTGATACCTGGTGTATATCCTGCCAGAACACTGGATGTGCCTCTTCTTTATACTGCATTTGAGGTAACGGGTGCTGCAATATCAGGAATAAAAGACGCACTTCTTGCCCAGGGCATAGATGATGTGAATGTACTTGGCTTTGCAGGGGATGGCGGTACTGCTGATATAGGTATACAAAGCCTTAGCGGTGCAGTAGAAAGGGGTGAGGATGTTTTTTACATAATGTATGATAACGAAGCTTATATGAATACAGGCGTACAGAGATCATCATCAACACCAAAGGGTGCATGGACCACAACAACGCAGGTTGGAAAAATAAGAGACTGGAAAAAGGAAAAGAAAAAGAACATGGTTGAAATAATGGTTGCACATAACATTCCTTATGCTGCAACTGCGTCTATTGCATTTCCTGAAGATTTCATAAAAAAGCTTGAAAAGGGAAAAAGCATAAAGGGACCAAAGTTTTACCATGTTTTTGCAACATGCCCTACGGGCTGGAGAATATCCCCAGCAAAAACTGTGGAGATTGCCAGACTTGCTGTTGAGTCAAAGGTTTTTCCTCTATATGAGGTAGATCATGGTGTTTATAATATAACCTATATGCCAAAAAAGGAAGTTAGTGTTAGGGATTATATGCTTCAGCAGGGAAGGTTCAGGCACCTTACAGATGAAGAGATTGAAGATATACAGAATGATGTGAAAAGAGATTGGAACATTTTGCTTGAAAAGGAGAAATGGAGCAAGTCACTTCAAAAGGTGCAGTAAAAATGAGTGGTTACGATGAGCTCCTTAATGATGATAATGAAAAACATTTCCTTCTTGGCAATGAAGCTATCGTTAGGGGTGCTATTGAAGCGGGAGTAGGTGTTACTGCAACATACCCCGGAACACCCTCAAGTGAGGTGGGCGATGTTCTATCAAGAATTGCAAAAAAGGCAGGCATATATTTTGAATATTCAACGAATGAAATAGTTGCACTTGAGGTTGTCGCATCGGCAGCTGTTTCAGGAATCAGGGCATTTACATTTATGAAGCACGTTGGCCTCAACGTTGCTTCAGACGCTCTTATGAGCATTGGATATTCCGGTACAAGGGCTGGTCTCGTTATAATGACAGGTGATGATCCATCGATGTTTTCTTCTCAGAACGAACAGGATAACAGGCATTATGCTGAATTTGCATTCTTACCCCTTATAGAACCATCCAATCCACAGGAGGCAAAGGATTTCCTTGTTTATGCATTCGATCTTTCAGAAAAAACAGGATCGGCGGTTCTTTTCAGGACAACAACAAGGGTAAGCCACCAGAGAGCTCCTGTTACATTTGGAAAAAGGAAAGAGATTAAAAATAAATCGCATTTTATCAGGGATCAGGGTAAATTGGTTCTTGTTCCTGCAAATGCTTATGTTGCAAAGAGCAGAGTGCTTGAAAGATTTGAAAAACTAAAGGAATTTTCCGAAAATTCACATTTAAACGTCATCTACGATAATGGAAGTGAATATGGTATAATCACAGCCGGCGCAGCATATAACTCTGCAATGGATGCAACAAATATGCTTAATTTAAAGATCGATGTTCTTAAGCTTGGTTTTTCAAATCCTATGCCCGAAAAGAAGATTATAGAATTTTTGAAAAAGCACAGGGAAATTGTTGTTATAGAAGAGCTTGACCCGTTTATAGAGAGCAAGGTAAGGATAATTGCACAGATGAACAATATAAATGTGAAAATCCATGGCAAGCTTGATAATATTGTTCCTTGGAGCTATGAATTCAATCCTGACAGGATTGTTAATGTTTTTTCCAAAATTTTTAATCTTGATGTAAAAGAAGAAAAGACACATGCTAATTTGGATCTGCCACCCAGGTATCCGGTTCTTTGCCCAGGCTGTCCGCACAGGGCTACCTTTTATGCTGTAAAACTAGTCTCAAAACAACTAAGGCTTAAAGATCCCATATTCCCGAATGACATAGGCTGTTATACGCTTGGTATCCAGAAGCCATATGAAGAGGCAGATTATCTCCTATGTATGGGATCATCAATTGGCACAGGTTGTGGATTTTCAGAAGTAACTGACCAGAAAGTTATTTCATTTGTGGGGGATTCAACGTTCTTCCATGCTGGAATTCCAGGGTTGATAAACGCTGTTCATAACAATCATAAGTTTGTGCTGATAATTCTTGACAACAGAACAACAGCTATGACTGGTCACCAGTCAAACCCTGGTCTACCAATAAATGGAATGATGGAACCAGCACCTGAAATTTCCATTGAGGAAATTGTTAAGGCAATAGGCGTCAAGTACGTAAAAACTGTTGATCCATATGATTTAAAGAGCACAATTATAGCCATAAGGGAGGCTGTGAACTTTGATGGTATGGCTGTTGTCATTTCAAAAAGGGAATGTGCATTGTTAAGAGATGCAGAAATGATAAAAAATAGGAAATGGGTAAGGTACCACATCAACCAGGAAAAATGTACTAAATGCATGAACTGTTTATTAAACTTCTCCTGCCCCGCATTTTACATTGGCAAGGATGGTGCTGTCCTCATTGATCCAGTATTGTGTGATGGCTGCGGTGTCTGTTCCCAGACTCAGGTTTGTGGCTTTCATGCGATAGAGAGGGATGAACCATGAAAACAATAAACGTAACGATTGTTGGTGTTGGTGGCCAGGGTGTTGTTTCTGCGGGAATGATCATTGGTACCGCAACAACAAAAAGAAACATTAATACGGTCATGTCAGAGATCCATGGTATGGCGCAAAGGGGTGGTATTGTTTCCGTTGACTTAAGAATTGGAAATGCTTATGGCCCTATTGTGCCTCAGGGAAAAGTTGACTTGCTAATGGGATTTGAAGCACTAGAAACAATCAGGGCCCTCGGCAAGGCTGGAAAAAATACAACTGTAATCATGAATACTGAAAAAATAATACCGTTTACTGTAAGCTTTGGTGAGGGAAAATATCCTGATGTTGAAAGCGTTATAAAAGATCTGGCCATTAAAAATGTCATAGGCATTGATGCTGTTTCACTGGCTAAAGAAGCAGGCAATTATCAATCAGTTAACATGGTTATGATAGGTGCAGCGATTGCAACAGACATTTTACCCGTGGATGAGGAAGACATAGAAAATGCAATAAAATCGATCTTTCCAGCGTTTACATGGGAATCAAACATGAAGGCCTTAAGATTGGGCATGGATCAATATAGGATTCTTAAAGAAGCATATCGATAAAGCTCTCAATCCTTATTTTTGTCCTTTCATCAAGTTTTCCTGGCCTGTTACCCTCAATTGTCAATACGGGAACATCAATGCTGTCCTTTATAATGTAATCAATTATTTGCCTATGACAAAAACTCTGTACATAATGTATAATTCCATCAATTTTTCTTTTCTTGATCTCATTATTTATATCTATTATTCTTTCCTTGACAGAATATGGATATGTATATTTCAAGTATTTTTCAATCCAGTCAGAATCAGGGAATGGCATGGAAAATTGTCTCTGCACTTCGTTGAAAACAACGTGCACACTATTTTCAGCCAAAAATTGATAAATGTCTGTGAATATTGGTGGAACACCAATGTATCCTATTCTTAGATTATAATCAATTCTTTTTCTGTTCCTAGAAGCATTTATGAAATTTTTTATTTCTGAAATGTACTTTTTTAAATCTCCTAAAAAATCACTAGTATTAACAAGGAAATAATGGTTCTCAAGACCTGTTACTTTGTCTTCAACTGTTAGTTCATCTACCTTCCACGCAAGTTCCCTAGCCCTCTGTACATTTTTTATTACATCCTTTAATTTATTTTTCTCAGATCCTAAAATTTCCATCATATTTTTTATTTCATCCTCAAGCTTTGACCTTTTTCTATCATATGGAAATGAGAATGGTATTACTTGAATGCCTTTAAATTCGAGGAAGTCAAGAAGTGATTCTGTGTTGCTGCAATCGCCTCTTACAACACCTATTACTGCATCCATTTTTTCGCTTATAGCCACAGAATATAAACCCTTGATCCAGGAACAGGTATTATATGGAAAACCGTCAATTTCAGCTTCAACTACATATTTTTCTGGATTGTCAGATGTAATAAAAATATTGTTTAGATCCTTTGGTATATGGTCACCTGCCAATATGGGTTCTATGGGAACTGTGGTTGTTAATCCAATTCTCATTAACTATCCTAATAAGTAATGAGCATTTAATTTTTTTTAGTTTAATAAAAAAAGAAATGGAAAAATTTATTATCATTATATCATTTATATTTTGAATATTTATGAAAATTAGGACATTCAAATCTATGTTCATCATAGGTGAAAGGAAGGTTTTTGAATCACTTACTGGTTACATTGGTCTTGAAAAAGATGCTTCAAAAGTTACTTCAGAGATGTTTCTATGCAATGGTGAAAATTTCACAAATTTAAAAGAAAAGGTAAAAAATTATGAGAAGGAGGGTGATAATATAACGTTTGACCTTAAAAGCAATATTCTTGAAGGAGCAATTAGCCCAACATTTCTGGATACATTTCTTAATCTGATTGAAAAATTTGACAATATCCTTGATCTTCTCTATTTTATTAGCAGGGAAATAGCAAGATTTCATCTCTTCCTTCAGAAAGATAGGAATGGAAGTGAAAAGGTTATTTGCAATTTTTATAAAAAGTTTGTTGAGATAATAAATGTGCATTTAAAGGCTTTGGATGCTATTGACTTAATGCTTAATGCAAATTCTGAGGAGGAAATAATTAAATCTTGGTCCGAAATAATAAACTATGAAGAAGGTATAGATGATATTAAAGATAACCTTCTTGATACTGTTTATTCAGAATCTGGTTCATTGCATTATCTCGTTTTTATACATCTGGTAGAAATCATTCACAAGTTGGATGACCTTCTTGACACGGATAGAGATATTTCGGAACTGATACTTAATGTAGTTTATACCGTTAGCAAATAGTTTATTTAATCTGTTTAGAAATAATATCGCACCTATCGGTAATAACACCCGAAATATTATTTAGATGTTCTTTAACAATGCTTATATCGTTTACAACCCAAGGGACATTCTTAAATTCATTATCCAGAATTCCAATGTACCTTGAAAATGATTTTATATCTGGGATAAAATATTCAATATTATTATTTAACATAAATTTTTTTAAAAAATTCAATGGTAAAATTTTTTCTGAGTTTTCTTCAAAGTCCAGACCTAGGGGAATTTCGTTAGAATAGGATCTTAATTCTTCCAATGATTTTGGGTCAAATGAAATAAAAACAAGATTATATGATTTACCATATTTTTTAAAAAGTATTTCAGACAGGGATTCATTGTACCTTTTACCATTATCATCTATTGTTTTTAATTCAATGTATATTTTTTTGTTATAGAATTTATTAATCACTTCATCAAGGGTGGGGATCCTATCTTGTTTTTCTCCTAAAGATACATTTTTAATTTCTGAAAGAGAAAGTTCATAGATCCTTGAAGGGATATGTGCAAGCCTGTTCAGATCGAAATCGTGAAAAACAACTGGAACATGGTCTTCTGAAAGATGTACATCAAGTTCAATTGCATTTGCACCGTTTTTAAAAGCATCTTCAAACGATCCAATTGTATTTTCCACGTGTGATATTGGTAATCCTCTATGTCCAACAATTTCCATAGTTAGTGTAATATTATTCTGAAAATAAATGTTTTGAGCAAATTTATTATCATGTTTTACAATATTAAATTCATGGGAAAAGATTACATTGCCGCAATAGATGTGGGTACAACAGGTACAAAATGCATAATTTTTGATAAAAATGCAAAAATAGTTTCTAAAAGTTATATTAAAAATAATTTAATATATCCACATCCAGGATGGGTGGAACAGGATCCAATGGAACTTGTCGAAAATGTTAAAATTGTTGTAAAGGATGCAATTAAAAAAGCAAAGGTAGAAAAGGGAGACATAACAGCAATAGGAATTACAAATCAGAGAGAATCCATAGTTGCCTGGAATAAAAATACGGGCATACCATACTATAATGTTATCTCTTGGCAGGATACAAGAACAATAGGAATATGCAACGATCTAATTAAAGAAAATTATACTGACTTAATTAAAAATAAAAGTGGTTTGTCAATAAATACATACTTTTCAGCTCCTAAAATAAAATGGCTTTCGAATAATATAAATAAGTTCAACGATGGTATTAAAAAAAATGAGGCTTATGTTGGAACAGTGGATTCCTGGATATTATGGAATCTTACAGGAGGTGTATTTGCCACAGATTTTACAAATGCATCTAGAACAATGTTAATGAATTTAAAAAAATTAAAATGGGATGATGACTTATTAAATTTATTTGGAATTAATAAAAATATTCTGCCCGATATTTATCCATCATCCAACAGAGGGTTTTTTGGATTTAGTAAGGAGAATGGCCCATTTATGGAAAATATTCCTGTTTCTGGTATATTGGGAGATCAGCAGGCATCACTCTTAGGCCAAGCATGTTATGAGGAAGGTATGATCAAAAATACATATGGTACAGGATCGTTCATTCTTTTAAACACAGGGAGAGAAATAAAATATTCAAAACATGGACTTATAACAACAGTAGCTTTTGGTGATGAAAAAAATATTTCTTATGCACTTGAAGGATCTATTGCTTATACAGGTTCGATTATTGACTGGTTAAAAAACAATATGGGAATTCTTAAAGATGTTAATGAAAGTGAAAAAATTGCAATTTCAGCTGGAAGTTCAAATGGTGTTTATTTTGTGCCATCTTTTAGCGGACTTTATGCACCATACTGGGATATGAGCGCTAGGGGCCTTATTATTGGATTAACATCATTTACTAAAAAAGAACATATTGTTCATGCTGCTATAGAAAGTATTGGGTTCCAAACAAGGGATGTTCTGGAGTCAATGGAAAAAGATTTGAATAAAAAAATCACTGAATTAAGAGTGGATGGTGGAGCATCAAAAAATAATTATTTAATGCAAATACAATCAAATATTATTGGTATAAATGTCCTACGTTCAGGAATTTCTGAAACAACTTCCCTTGGCGCAGCATTCTCTGCTGGCCTTGCGATAGATTATTTCTCTTCAGATTTATGGAAATATTATTCAATTGATGAAATATTCCAACCAAAAAATTCTGAAAGTGAAATGGAAATTTCCTATAATTTATGGAAAGAGGCTGTAAAAAGATCAAAAAATTGGATTCATTAAATTTAATTTATTTAAAGATAATAAAAGTGGTAGGTATAAAGAAAAAAATGGAAATATTTTTATATAGATTTTTTATATTATCAAATGGGATGTTTTAATTGCCCGGTCTTATGGTAGGATTAGGTAGAGGAGTGGTATTTTCAAACACATTATTCGCAATCGTTACAAAAGTTCAGATAATTCCACCGGAAGGTAGACAGCAGAGTGCTCAAAAAGGTTCTAAGCATTTTATACTCCTTGATAACATGGTTTCAATGTTTGGTAACAAATTGGAACAGGCAGAGGAAGCTATTATAAAATACTGTAAATCAATCAATTCTCAGGATAAAATGACAGTGGCGGCTTTTTCAGGTCAGGTAATTTTTTATTTACTTACCAAAAAAGTATGCTCCCGACGGGATTTGAACCCGTGTCGAGGGATTGAGAGTCCCTTATGCTTGACCGGTCTACACCACGGGAGCTGTAATCATCTATATAATTTACTTTCTGATAAAATTTTTCATAATTTAAGATACCATGACACATGAAATCAATTTTCAGGAAATATTTATATATTTTTATTACGTAAAGATTTGATGCACTTTGAGGTTAGAAAATGCCAATTATTACAGAAATCACTCCACCAGAGCCACAAATAGTTACTGTCGAAATGTTAGCCATAGCTATAAGAAATGGCATAAGAACTGAAAGTATGATGAGCATGGATGAAGCAATTCTCCTAGCCCAGCATATTCTAAATTTTTTTGGCTTCGAAGAAAGGATGATAGATAATTATTTGGAACCAGATGATAGAGGTCTTTTTTATATGCTAGAAGAAGTAAGAATCCTTATGCCTGAAAGGGAAGAAACAACCCTTTATGATGGAAGGGAATGGCGAATACATTATTGGGTTCTGAACACGAGAAGGATCATAGAATTACAAAAGGAGCAGAAGAAAGAGGAGAGGGAAGAGGATATTAGTGATATTTACAAAGAAATACCGGATGAATACTGGACGCGGGGAGAAGGAGAATAATGCACATAGCTGTAATAATAGAAGACCAGTGCCATCCGAAGAATTGCAACCATGAATGTCAATATTATTGCCCTCCACAGAGGATGGGTGAAAAAGTTGTAGAATTCCAAGAATCCGGTTTTCCAACAATTTCTGAAGAATTATGCATTGGTTGTGGTATTTGTGCACATAAATGCCCCTATGAGGCCATAAGGATAATTAACCTACCAGAGGAATTAAAGGACAATATAGTCCATCAATACAGTGAAAACGGCTTTAGAATTTACAAGCTACCAACAATAAAAAAGGGAGTGCCTATAGGAATTCTTGGGCAGAATGGACTCGGTAAATCTACTGCAATAAACATACTTTCTGGATTTTTAATACCTAACCTTGGGCACTGGAATAGAGTGGTCGAAAAAGACGAAGTAATAGATCACTATCGAGGTTCCATTTATGGCGATTATTTCAGGGACCTTTATAATGGAAAAATAAAGGTATCAACAAAACCTCAATATGTGGATATAATTCCAAAACTTTATTCCGGACCTGTAAGAATTCTACTTGATAAGATAGATAGCGATAATAAGGATGAGATTCTTGAAAGGTTTAACCTTAAAAAATTGCTCGATAGGGAAATAAAACAACTTTCAGGTGGTGAGTTACAATCACTTTCCATAGCAACATCAATGATGAAGGATGCAAACATATACTTTTTTGATGAACCATCTTCCTATCTTGACATAAAACAAAGACTTGAATTCGCAAAAATTTTAAAGGAACTGGCAGAAAAAAAACAGGTATATGTAGTAGAACATGACCTTGCAATACTTGATTTCCTGAGTGATGAAATTCACATTTTATATGGTACAGAAGGTGCGTACGGTGTTGTTTCAAATCCACTTTCCACCAGACATGGAATAAATTCGTACCTTACGGGTTTCATTAAAGAAGAAAATGTTAGGATAAGGGACTGGAAGGTCCAATTTTTTATACATCCTCCTGCAATTGATAAAAGCCTGATACCACTTATACAATGGTCTGACATATTTAAAAAATATGAACAATTTTCATTGAATGTGTTGAATGGTAAATTATCAAAAGGGGAGGTTGTAGGCGTAGTAGGTCCCAATGCAACGGGTAAAACAACATTTGTGAAAATACTTGCTGGAATAGAAACTGCAGATTCTGGATCTGTAAACGGGAATGTGAAAGTGAGCTATAAGCCACAGTACATAAGAATGGATGAAAATATTACAGTAAATGATCTTTTTGAAAAAGAACTCAAGGAAAGGTTTACTGATCAATTCTTTAAAACTGAAATATGGGAACCATTGAATATAAAAATTGTTCAGGAAACAAAAATCGGTGACCTGTCTGGCGGTGAATTGCAGATAGTTGCAATTGCACTTTCACTTGGCAAAGATTCTGATGTGTATTTATTAGATGAACCCTCTGCATATCTGGATTCTGCAAAAAGGATTACTGTTTCAAAAATAATAAGGAGATTTATTGAAAAAACAAAGAAAACGGCATTGGTGGTTGATCATGATGTATATTTCATTGATCTAATATCAGATTCACTAATGGTATTTGAGGGGGAACCTGGATTTTCAGGAAAAGGATCCGGCCCTTATTCCATGAGGGAAGGCATGAACATGTTCCTAAAATATGTTGGAATAACGTTTAGAAGGGATGAAAATACCAAAAGACCAAGGATTAACAAGCCCGGTTCTTTTAATGATAGAGAACAAAAAATAAAAGGGGAATATTACTATCTATAAAATATGATCATACTCGATTACAGGGAAAGAAAAATAATCCCATTAGCTCTTGAGATTGATGATGTTGAAATCTATAACCTTCCAGTTGGAGATATTTTAATACCAATTGATAAAGAAACAATTCTAATTGAAAGAAAAAGTTCTGTTGATTTTATAGAATCAATAAAGAATTCCAGATTATGGGATCAGCTAGCAAGGATTCATTCTGCAGAAAGTGTATTGGATTATAATATAAAAAGGAGAATTCTTTTGATCCATGATCCTATGCTTCCTGCTGTGCTTACAGCAAGAATCAGCTGGGCCAGCATCTTTGGAGCGTTGCAGGAAATAGTTTATGTTTACAACATCCAAGTATTCCATACTGAAACAGAGCACGCACTTTCAGAATTTTTAAGGATTCTTATAAAAAGGGAGATTGAGGGTAGAAATGATGGTAACCCTAACATAAAATGGGAGAGAAAGATCAACTATTCAATGGATGATCAATCATGGAAGGTTTACATCCTCAGTTCCATACCTTATGTTGGCGAAAAAACAGCAAAACTTCTTCTTGAAAAATTTGGAACGATAGAAAATATTTCAAAGGCATCAATTCAAGAACTAAAAAAAATTAAAGGTATAGGCGAAGAAAAGGCAAAACTCATACACAGGCTACTTCATTGAACTTATTTTCTGGATTGATATACCATTCTTTGAAAAATCGTATTTGAATATACCAACTTTTTCAGGATGGTTTCTGAATTTCTTTATTGTTAATACACGGTCAAACCCTGTTTGTGTCCTTATATTTTCCATAGTTAGAATTATGTCCACTATTTCCTCTACACCGCTTTGGATAATGCTTGGATAAAGTGCAGTTACCAGAGTAAACAATGCAACACCTTGCCTGTATTGAGTATGTGATTTAATTGTCCTAAGTGTTGATAATACCCTTGCATTTTCCTCGTTGCTGAAAAGAAAATCAAGTGAATCTATGGATAACCTGAATGGGGATTTTAGCAGTGAAATCTCATAAGTGAGCAGGGTTAGAATATCAAGTTCCTTTTCAATGTGGAACTTGTGTGGCCTTAATATTTCAGTTGCAGGTATACCCTCTTCCCTATATTTGCTAATAAATAATTCTTTCTCAAGCACATGCCTATAAAATTCTTCACCAAGGTTAACTATCTTAATATCTGTTTTCCAATTGAACTCCTTCATTGTATTTATGATATCCTCAGTTCTCTCAGTTGTTGTTATATAGATAGCATCCTCCTCTGGCAAATGAAAAGCAAGAAACTGCTTAGCAAATAATTCAATACCTGAACCAGGGGTTCCAGACAATAGGACAGTATAACCTGCAGGTATTCCATTCATCAGTGCATTATCAAGGTTTTCAACTCCCGTAGGAACAGATCTCATATCATTCAACCTCCAGTATTTCATCGCTCACAAAGTTCAGTATGTTTGATATTTCATTGTTGCTCTGCTCTTTCATGGATAATATAACAAAATATGCGCCCCTCGACCTCAAGTATGTTACAAAAAGGTGTAAAAATTCTGAAAGTATCTTCATATCGTTGTGGATTGCAAGTGAATTCACTGAATCTATTACTATTACGCTTCCTCCGGTTACATATTTGTTTAAAATGTACTGCGCCTTTAGCATTATTGTTTCAAGCATTGTTGGGCTTTCTACAAATACTGTTCTCTCTGAATATGCGGTGCTGCTCATCATTATGTGCGATATGCAATCAACAAAAAATATCTTTTTAGAATCAACACCATAAACATCAAGCACTGTTGAAATGCTTTTTGAAGGTATTGTAGCTGAAATGTAAATAATAGGTAAGTTTTTATTGCTTGAAAAATCTTCGAGTACATGTTTAATCACATCAAAATAATTTGATAACGAAATAGAAACACTCACTGACAAAGGTTCTTGGTAACTTTTAAGTTTTTTCTGAAACTCTTCCTTATTCATTATACCATTTCACCTCCGCCCTTTAGCAATGGAACAAGCAATATTCCAATACTTGTTATATCAAGGACATATGTTGCCCTTGAATGTGATGTACCTCTCATTTTTACTACCCTGAGCGTTCTTAGCAAATCACCCTTTCTTTCAAGATTTCCTAACAAAATTATACCATCTGAAACTGCTTCTTCTACGCCATACTGGGAATATCCCTTAGCTGATGGAAGAAGCTCAGATACAAGAAACGTTGTGCAACCAAGTTCGGAAAGGGCCTTGCTCAATCTTAAAATGAATTCCATGATCTTTTCCTCTGTTTGAAGCCTGTAACATATGGATGTTATTGAATCGATAACCACTCTCTTTACATTAAATTCTGAAACTATTTTTACAATATTTTCAATTAGCAAATTAATATCCTCCATTGAGAACTGAAGCTTATTCATTCCCAATTTTTCGTATATCTCTGGTATATCAATAAAAATTATACCTTTTTGAATCATTTCTTTTGAAAAGAAATCGTAGACAATCAAGTTTTCAAGCAATTTTTCCGATGCCTCTGTTACTGAAATATAAAGGCCTTTTTCACCCTCCATCGCACCATGAACAAGGAATTCTATGCTCATAGTTGTTTTTCCTGTACCTGCTGAACCTGTTATAAGCACTGTATTTCCCTTTGGGACACCACCATTGAGGATGTTATCAAGGGCTTCAATCCCTGTCAAACATCTTTCCCTTACCTTATCCATATGCAAAGATATTCCTATTCGGCTTATTTAATTTTTTTGTTAATTTTTTAATTTTAGATTTCAAATAAAAATATTTGGAAAAATAGAAATATACATGATGATTTCATAACAATATGGAAGAATCCCTTAAACTTGTGCTTAAAAAACAGGGTTATGCTTTAACTGGAGAAAATTCGGCTGTGAAACTATGTCATTGGTTCAGGGAAAGTATGCTAAGAAATAGGCCCTGCTATAAGGAGACCTTTTATGGAATAAGAACACATAGATGTATACAAATGACACCAGCTTTAAACCAATGTACACAGAATTGCCTATTTTGTTGGAGATATCAGGGATTTAGTGAAACATACATTCAAAATCCTGATGATCCAAAAACAATAGTTGAGGAGAGCATCAAGGCTCAGAGAAAACTCATCTCAGGTTATGGAGGAAATTCCCAGGCAGACAAACATAAATATATTGAAGCACAGGAACCAAAGCATGTTGCAATATCACTGACAGGGGAACCTACACTCTATCCATACCTTGGAGAATTGATTTCTGAATATCATAAAAAGGGCATTACTACATTCCTTGTTACAAATGGAACAATGCCAGAAGTGCTTGAAAATCTGGATCCATTACCAACACAGCTTTATGTTACTGTTGCTGCTCCAAATGAGGAAATTTATAAAAAATTACTTGTGCCAATGATTTCAAAGGGTTGGGAAAGGTTGAACAGGACACTTGATCTTTTACCTTCATTGGATACGAGAAAAGTTATTAGGCATACGCTTGTAAAAAACTGGAACATGGATTATATAGATGAATATGCAAAACTTGATAGCAGAGCAGAACCGCATTTCGTAGAACCAAAGGGATACGTTTATGTGGGATATTCAAGGGAAAGGATTACCATGGATAGTATGCCTTCTCATCAGGAAATAAGGGAATTTTCAGCTAAACTTGCGGAAAAAATGGGTTATTATTTCTCTGATGAAAGGGAAGATAGCAGGGTGGTTCTGTTGCAAAAAGAAAAATATATACCGAAGATTAAAACAGATTAAAAGATTGACGATTTTTGTAAAAAAATTTAAGTATTTTATTTAATTTATTACGAATAGTGATAAAATATGGTAGATTTTGAAAAATTAAAATGCGATATATCTGAAAGATGGTCATTAATGGATCCATCTTTGCTTCCTGTAGATCAGATAGATTTAGCCATACTTTGCTTTTTGAGAAATGATGCAAGGACAACGAATTCTGAAATAGCGGAAGCATTAGGGGTAAGCGAGGCAACAATCAGGAGAAGGATAAAAGAACTACAAGAAAGGAAAATAATACTTGGGTTTTCAGCGCTTATCAATATCCCAGCAATAGAAAACAGTATTAAAGCATACATTTACATAAAAGCCGATACGAACAAAATAGAGGATGTGGCCCAAAAACTCATGAAAAACAAAAGGATTCTTACACTTTACAGGATCATAGGGGAGTATGATCTTCTTTGTGAGGGTCTTTTCCTTTCAATGAAGGAATTGCAGGAATTCGTTGATTCAGACCTTAAAACAGAAGGTATTATTAAGGCAGTTACGCATGTTGTTGCAAAAGGATATAAAATAAACCCCTGGATAGGACTTTGAAAATATTTAATATATTGAGTTAATTTGTGCATATATGATCAGATCATTCGAATTAAGTTCAATTGAGGCGAAAAGGTTTTTAAAGGGCGAAGCACCCCCAGCTGAGATAAGGATAGATACAAACTCAACAGTTACAGAAATAAGGGCAATTGATAAAAAACAGGCTTTAATAGATTTCAGGTTCACGGCCAATTATTTTGGTCTCGGGCTAATAACAATGGAAGGAACATTACTTTGGGAAGGGGATGTGCAAAATCTTGAAAATGAATGGAGAAGCAGGCATAAATTACCAGATGAAAACGTGAATGAAATTCATTCTGTTATTGTCAATAGCTGTATAATAGAATCTGTAATAATAAGCAAGGAAATAAGGTTGCCTCCTCCAATACCATTACCAGTTCAAATTCAGCAACAGAAACAAAAACCTCCGAATGGAATGGATTACCACTAATATTCGCGCCATCTATATCCGCATTTTGTGCAAATATAAAACCTTGTTTCAGGTTCATCCGCTGCACGTGTTTGTTTTAGCATCCAGTACGCACCTCTGTTACCGCACTTCGGGCATGTAACGTTTTCATCAACAGGTAAAACACTGAATTCACTATCTATTAATATTACTTCTTTTTCCTTTGCCTTGTTAACTATTTTATCATTCTTATCGTTCTTTGATATCTGCATTTCATAACCGCATTTGGAACATATCCATTTACCATTTTTTGGATACATTAGAGATCCGCATTTTGGACAAAACATATTGTTTGAGAAATTGCTTATTATATTTAAGTGCTTCGAATCTATGAGCTATTCCTGATCTGAAGTTTTCTGGTTTGAGCTAATCCTATAATAGCAATTTTAAAAGTCATGATTTTAAACTGCAATACCTTATTTTTTCTATTTTTAAAATGGGTGAATATAATTTCTTTAGCAGTTGAGATTTTTAGTAGCATCGATTTTCCTGACACTGACTTTAAAATTAAAAAATTATTCATTTTTGAGAGAATTTTTTAAAAAATTTTAAATATGGTTAATTACATGAAATATTTGGAGGAATTTTTATGGAAAAAAAGAGCTTATATGCTTTAGTAGCAGTAATAGTAGTTATAGTGATAATCGGTGCAGCAGTAAGCATTGTTTTAACATCACCTAAAAAAACAGTTTCACCACCTCCTTCATTAACCATGTCTATTTCTTCGAGTGCAATATTTACATACGTTGGCCAGCAGGTTTCATTCACAGCATTTGTCACCGGTGGAACTCCTTCAAACGTAACATTCAACTTTGGTGATGGTACTACCGCTATTGCTTCATATTCATCCTCGATAGGTGGATATCCCATAACCCACACATATTCCACACCAGGCAAATATTTAGTGACTGTTTCAACAAACTACCAAGGATATACGTTTAACAATTATGGAAGTATATTCCTAATAACAATAAGCCCGCCTAGTGTTTCACCAATGATCGCATCTGAAATTACAATACCAACAATCATTCTGAAATCACAGATTAATTATGAAAATGAAAGCTTTTCAATAGCTGGTTCTTATCTGCAACCTCCTACGGCTACAAACTGGACAATTGGATATTATATCTGGAACTTTGGTGATGGAATAAAGGCTGTTGATCCTGCAATATTCAATTCATCCTCAGGAACATTTATGAGGGATAATGTTACACATTCTTATACCTCTCCTGGCATCTATCCCCTTTCTCTTAGCATAATTACATTTAATTCAAGCAGGTATGTTTCTTCAGTTTATAATGGGAACAGTAACCTTACATATTTCCCCGTTAGCGATCTAAGCTCGATCATTGCATCAGGGCAATATCAAAATACTACGTTCATCAATACTCTTCTAATTCTAGCTTCAGGAACATATGCTAATATTTCAAAATCATCTATACCATTAACAAACCCATCCGTTATCACAAATGCTGAGCTTGTTCCAGGTGGCCCATATTCATTTGATCCGGCTATAGATTATGAAACTGTAGGGTTCGAAATAATAGGAAATGTTTATGAAACACTTGTTGCCTATAACGGATCAAGTACGTCAAACTTTAATCCAATAATAGCAAAGGAAATTCCAACAATAGCAAACGGTGGTATTACTCCCGATGGTAAAAATTACACATTTTACATTAGGTCAGGGTTAAAATTTGCAAATGGTGATCCACTTACCGTATGGGACGTTTATGCATCCTATGTGAGGGCTTTGTTATTCATGCTTGGTTCACCAGGTACACCGGACTGGATATTAGCTCAGGATCTTCTTCCTGGTGGTGGATTCCTGCCAGGTGCAGTCTCGTATCAAAACATTACGAGCGCAATTTCTTTTGATAACGCCACACAAAGCATAACATTCCATTTATTAAAGCCAGATCCTGCATTTCTTGACTATGTTGCAGATGCACTTGGTGGAGGGATAATGGACTGGAACTGGCTCGTTCAGCATGGTGCTGGAATTACATTCACACCAGCCGGTTTCCAGGCGTACATGAACTATAGCGATGAAGCAAATTATAACACATATGTAAGATGGAATGCTATGGGTTCTGGCCCATATATGATACAAACATATGTTCCAGGTCAGGATATAATACTAGTCCCAAATCCAAATTTTACACCGATTCCAGGTGTTCCTGGATATAGCCATAAGATGAATGATACAATTTACATACAATGGGTAAAGGATCCTTCAACAGAATATATGATGCTTGAAAGTGGAGAGGCTGATATTTACACTGGTACCTCTGACCTACCTACAAACTGGTATCCAATAATATCAAAGATGGAAACACAGGGCAAATTATCCATTTATGAATTCCCTACAATGACTACTTTTGGATTTGCATTCAACTTTAATGTGAATACAACAATGATGAGATCGTTCGGCGCTCAATATCACATACCTGCAAACTATTTCCAGAACATTGATGTTAGAAGAGCATTTGCCTATGCTTTCAATTACAGTGATTATATCGATAAGCTTGTAGGTAATTCAATATATGGTGCTAATTTCTCATTCCATTACACTGGTTTCATTCCATATGGTATGCTTGGATACATCTCACCCCAGCAGATGGAAAAAGATGGCGTAAATGTACCTTATTATGATTTAACACTTGCCAAGCAATATTTAATGGAATCGGGTCTTTATAATGTATCGATCAACATACCTGTAGTTGTATATGGTGGTGATCCTACAGATTATGCTGCTGCATCAATGTGGGCTCAATCAATGGCAGCAATAGATCCGAACATTTTAATGACACCACTTGTGGTAACATTCTCACAGTGGATAGGTTATCAAGTTCCAGGTCAGAATCCTATGCCCATATATGTAACAACATGGATTCCAGATTATCCTTATCCTTCAGATATAGTTGGCGCTTTCTATGCCCAGGGTGGGACATATCCACTGGGTAGTGGTCTAAATCCAGATGATTTCAATTCCACTGGCAACGTTAGTGAAGCAAATGCTATTGCATTGATGAACCAGTATATACAAACGGGCGAATATACTGCTAACGAAACACAATCCATACATTATTATGACCTTGCAGAGGAAATTGCAGTAAACTACACATTCTATGTGTATACACAACAGCTTAACTGGTTCTGGTACTATTCACCATATCTAAACGGGGCACAGTATGAAGAGAATCCAGTTATAGGTGGTGGAGGAACAACTCTATACTTCTATCTGTCTAAATAAACCTTTTTATTTTTTATATTTTTTAAAAAAAATTAAAGGAGGTGAATAGCTATTATCAAAGCAATAAATAGTATAGATACTGTGTTCACCACTTTTACAAGAGGATTTATTGCTGGACCTGCAGTATCCTTCAATGCATCACCAACTGTATCACCTACAACAGCTGCCTTGTGAGCTTCCGATCCCTTACCACCAAAATTTCCTAGTTCTATGTATTTCTTTGCATTATCCCATGATCCACCGCCTACTGTCATCATTATTGCAAGTGCAAAACCTGAAAGTATTACACCAAGAAGGAGGCCACCAAGTGCCAGAGGCCCAAGTATGAAGCCCACAGCAAGAGGTGTAACAATGCCAATTATACCTGGAATAACTAGTTCTCTCAATGCAGTTTTAGTTACTATGTCAACGCACTTGCCATATTCTGGCTTTGCTTTTCCTTCCATCAGACCTTTAATGGTGTCAAACTGCCTTACTACTTCCTGAACAATGGCATTAGCAGCATTACCAACCGCCCTCATTAAGAATGATGTGAAGAAAAATGGCAGTGTTGCACCAATCAACAGACCAACAAGTACAAGTGGGTTTACAATTTCAAATGATTTTAATATTTGAGATGCATTATAAATATTTGATGCTGATACTGTTAAATAATATGCTGCGAATAATGATAGAGCCGCAAGTGCTGCTGATCCTATTGCATATCCTTTTGTTATTGCTTTTGTAGTGTTTCCTACGGCATCCAATGGGTCCGTAACTTTTCTCACATCTTCAGGAAGACCGGCCATTTCTGCAATACCACCTGCATTGTCAGTTATGGGGCCATATGAGTCTATTGAAATAATAATTCCAGCCATAGAAAGCATGGCTGTAGAAGCTATGGAAATACCAAATATGCCCTCTAAAGGATTCGAAAAACCATTAAAAATCGCAAAAGAGATTAAAATGCCCGATCCAATAACGATTATTGGCAAGAAGCTTGCCTGAAGGGCATATGCTAGACCTGTAATAATCGTAACCCCTGCACCTGACCTGGATGCCTTACTTGTTTCAAGGGTTGGTTTGTATTTATAGTCAGTATAATATTCTGTTATGAATACCATAAATGCCATGATAAATATGCCGATTATACCTACATAAAATGCATCTAGATTATCGTTTAAATAATAGTAAGATACAACAAAAAAACCTATGGCGGCTATGATGCTTGATATAATAATGCCTTTATGTAATGCTGGTACAATCTTTCTATTTTTACCTATTTTAACAAACGGTATTGAAATCAACGTTGCAACTATACCTATAGCACCAAAAAGTAATGGCAGGATTACGTAATCAGAATATTGTCCATAAAGCAAAAATGCAAGAAGCATTGATGCCAGGGCTGTAACTACATATGTTTCATATAGATCAGCACCCATGCCTGCACAATCGCCCACATTATCACCAACGTTATCTGCAATTACTGCAGGATTTCTTGGATCATCCTCAGGAATACCATATTTAACCTTACCAACTAAATCAGCACCAACATCCGCGCCTTTGGTATATATACCCCCTCCTACCCTTGCAAATAGGCTAATCAATGAAGCACCAAAAATAAAACCAACCATCATATCTGGATTTCTAAGCCAGAAATAGAAAATAGAAATTCCAAGCAATGCAATGCCTACGACGGACATGCCTGTTACGCTTCCACCCCTGAATGCAAGAGAGAATGCCTTCTGAAGACCTTCCTTTGCCTTGTTTGCAGTCCTTACATTAGCTCTTATGGAAATATGCATGCCAATATATCCTGCTATTGCAGATCCAAAAGCACCTATCGCAAAACCTAGTGCAAGAATTAAACCATTTGTTAAACTGGTATGAAATGTAAATGCAATGGCAATTATAACAAAAAGAATAATTGCAACAATTGCTATTGTTGTATATTGCCTTTTCATGAATGCCCTTGAACCTTCCTGAATGGCCTGGGCTATCCTTTTCATTTCATCCGTTCCTTCATCCTCTTTCAGGATGAAATATGCCTGCAATCCTGCATATAGCAATGCAATCAAGCTTATTGTAATGATTGCAATTTCTACTAACTCCATTAAAACAACCTCCTTTTACCTACATTAAATATATTAATAAAAAAGTTTCTTTCATTTTTGGAATCTAAATAAAAAACTTTATAATTCAAATTAAATACCTTGATTTATGAGAGCATTCATAATAGGGAGATTTCAACCATTCCATATAGGGCATATGATGATGGCCATAGAACTGGCAAAAAGGTACGATTCAATCATAATAGGAATAGGAAGTGCCCAGGAATCGCATACACCGGAAAATCCATTCACTGCAGGCGAGAGACATCTCATGATTTCTAACACCTTAGAAAGCAGGAAAATTTACAATTTTTATCTTGTACCAATTGAGGATATACATAGAAATGCCCTATGGGTAGCACATATTGAATCCATAGCACCTCCCTTCACAAATGTATATGCTGGAAATCCTTTAACAAAGAGACTTTTTGAGGAGAGGGGATACAGGGTGGAAACACCTATTCTTTATAATAGGGAAAAATATTCTGGAAGGGAAGTGAGGAGGAGAATCCTTTCAGGTGAAAATTGGCAGGAGCTTGTTCCTGAAGAGGTAGTAGAAGTAATAAATGAAATAGATGGTGTAAATAGAATAAAGGAAATATCCAGAACAGACGAGGTTATATGATAGAAAAGTTAGGAGTTTGAGGGAAGCAGTAAAACTACGACCTTCAGGGAGGAGATACACGGACTTCCCTTTATGAAGAAATTTAATAATAATTTTACTATACTAATAAAATAACATTTAGAACCATTAAACTGAAGCTTCTATATAACAAAAAGCTCATTGAAATGTCAAAGCAGATCAAAGAAGCTGTACAGATAGTTCTGGACTATGGTTTCGAGAACAAAACATTCAATAAAAACAAGCTTAATAAAGGGACATACAGAAAGGTGAGGGAAAGGATACCTACGCTACCATCAGCACTTGTTCAGACGGCAAGGGATAC
>JBMFTB010000001.1:88189-88587 GCA_049967255.1 Thermoplasmata archaeon | reverse complement strand
TCAATACCGCTGAAAGGATCATTTATTTACAGAGATAGAGGAATAAGATATGGTATTAAAAGGATAGGATCCTACTATCTATATCTTTATGAAGATGTAAAAATGAAGGGTGAAGAGTATTCCAATCTGATAGAGGCACGTGTAAAGGGGAATAAAGTAAAGATAGACGAGAGCAGGCTGGGTAAAATTTCCATAATTTCCAATATGTTAATGGACGGGGACAAAATATACGATCTTTACAAGCAGAGGGAAGATATAGAACAGGCATTTGATGGAATGAAGAACGAGCTTGAGAATGACAAGACATATCTGCAGGATGATGATTCATTGAGAGGATATTTTTTCATCACATTTGTATCCCTTTACCTATATTTCAGGGTAATGAATATAATAAAAAA
>JBMFTB010000001.1:9936-88179 GCA_049967255.1 Thermoplasmata archaeon | reverse complement strand
CTATCGGTGAATGAAGTGTTGTTAGAGCTTTCAAGGGTATATTTGCAGGAATATACGGATGGAAAGAAGGCATATACAGAGATTCCAAAGAGGGTAGAAAACATAATCTCAAAATTAAAGGTTGACATATTACCTAAAATTTGAGGAGTTACGGTTTTAAAATGAAAACAGCATTTATAAACGGAAAGATTTATAAAAGATTTAAACCATTGGAAATTTGCAATTCATTTGTATTGGATGGTGAAAAAATCGTTTTTACCTGGGATCATAGATGTATATATGCATCTGGATGAACTAGGTATGTACCTTAACATTTTGGATTTAAGAAACGGTGAAGTACCCTGCCCTTATGGACGGGTAATCCTCGCCTCGCGACGAGGATTTCCTGCTTTTTCCAAGAAACTTAATGTACATTCCCTCGGAAAAGGGAATGTATAGCAGAGGTTCCCTGTCCCTAGGCACTCGGGGCTGTCCGGACTCCATAAGAAGAATATTTAGAGAAGCGTTATAATCGCGATCTTCTACCAACCCCATTTAGGACACACAAATACACGGTCGGAAAGTTTTAGATCCTCTTTCACATAGTCACACTTAGCACAAGTTTTAGAAGTATTTCTAGGATCTATCTTCACCATCCACCTACCAGCTCTCTCAGCCTTGTAGGAAAGGTGATGAAGAAAGAGAGAAATTTGAATGAAGGACATGCTCCCTCAGCTTATTGCTCTCACTATTTTTTATTATCTTCTTGATTTCTAAGTCTTCCACATAGATTTCATCATATCCCTCAATTAGCTACGTTGTGACTTTGTGAATGTAATCGTTCATCAAGTTCTTTACAGAAAAATGAGCAAGAAAGCTCCGACCTTCAGGGAGGAGAGTATGTCAGATGCTCATGTTTTTTAGCTAGTTTTTTCCTAACCTTTTCATAGTTCCTCGACCCCTTCTTTTTCCTTGATAAGGAACGTTGCAGAATCCTTATTCTTTTCTCAACCTTATCGAAGATTTTCGGATTTTCTATTACTATACCATCAGAGGTGGTTACCAGTTTCTCAACTCCAAGGGCTATTCCCACCACTTTACCAGTCTTTTCAAGGGGTTTCTTTTCCACTTCCACCTGGAATATTGCATATCAACCAGTAGTATTCCTCTTTATTATAATTCCCTTGAATTCTCCTTCTGGTGGTCTATGAAGGAGAACTTTTATCTCTCCTATCTTTGAAAGTATTTCTGCAATGCCTTGGAGTATACCAGACCCTTTCCTACAACGTTCGAATCTTTCAACATGCTTTGTGTGTCATTAGGTGTTATTTTCTTTCCCTTTTTTCTTGCATTATTCACAATGTTTAACAATGCATTGTATACTTTCTCATCAACTTCCATTACTTTAATGAGTTTTTCCTCTATTTCTTTTGTTAGTTAAATCTTGTATTTGAATAATAGTTGTATTGTGTTATATTCTTTTCCTTGGCTTTCCACAGTTTTTTCTTGACTTGTGGAAATTTCCTCTTTATTTCCCTGGATGTGATGGTCTTGATGGCGTTTATGTACCTAGGTATAGTGAGGGTTGGTTTTGCCTTAAATAACATGTGGAAAAGATCATTGTCGACTCCTATGTCTATAACCTCAACTTCGAAAGTTTTGCTTATTTCTTGGATTTATTCCTTCAAGAAGTTGATAATCTCTTCATTCTCGAACATCTTCCTGCGGTACTTCACCCCTTGGACATAGTGATAGTAAAGAGCGGAAACGGAATACTATCCCATGTCCAACCTGTGTTGCATAGTTACATCTAATTTTTGATATCTATAAAAACGTTTCTATAAAGAAGCTATTCATCCCCTCCATTACGGAAGGGGACTTTTATTCCCTTAACCCCCATTAGGTTAAAAATCTCTCTGTAAATGAAATTTTCATTTCAGAGGGAAAATAATGAAAAGTTTTTAAGCAATGAATAATTTTTATCATTTATGAAACTTAAAAATAAAATAGCCTTGGTGACAGGTGGATCGAGGGGTATTGGGAGGGCAACAGCAATTAAATTTGCTAGTGAAGGAGCTGACATAATATTGAACTACAGGACCAGTGACGCAGATGCAAATGAAACCTGTAAAGAAATTAAGAAATTTGGTGTAAGGTGCATGATGGCAAAATTTGATATATCGAATTTGAACGATGCTAATACTTTAATAAAGAATTCTATTGAGAACTTTGGTAGGGTAGACATACTTTTTAACAATGCAGGCATAATGCTTACCAACACATTTAATTTTGAAGATCTTGAGAATATGATAAAAACAAACCTTTATTCCATTGTTTATCTGATTGAAGGACTGAAAGAAAATTTCAAGAAATATGGTGGTAAAATAATAAATATATCCAGCGTTGCAGGTATAACCACAGCCCTTGAAGGAACAACATTTTATTCAATCACAAAGGGTGCTGTAATAACATTGACAAGGCGGTATGCGTTTGAGCTTGGAAAGTACCATGTAAATGTCAATGCTATTGCACCTGGTTATATCGAAACAGATTTGACTAAAAAGGGAAAAAGCGAAGAAGAGTGGAGAAAAATTGTTGAAAGTGTATCTTCAAAAACGATACTTGGGAGGATAGGAAAACCTGAGGATATAGCAAAAGTAGCGCTTTTCCTTTCATCTGAAGATTCAGATTTTATCACAGGTCAGTTGATTGTCGTGGATGGTGGTAGGATAGATTTCATAACACATTCCCTATGAGAATAAATTTATAGCAAGAATCACATATGGATTCAGGTGTTCAAAAATGATTGCTTTTCTCCCTAAAGAGCTTGATGATTTTAGAGGCAAAATAAGAAAGTTCTGTGAAACAAACATTGAAAAAAATGCTATGAGATGGGATGAAAATGAGGAATTCCCCTATGATTCATTAAGGGCCCTTGGTGAAGCAGGGATATTAGGGCTGGGCATTCCAGAAGAATATGGTGGCGCTGGAACGAGCAGAATAAAACTTGTCATTGCAATAGAAGAGGTAGCAAGGGTTGATCCTAACAGTGCATTCATTATGGAGGTTGAAAGCCTGTTCGACCAGACAATTTTACTTTTTGGGAATGATAAACAGAAATCAATTTTAAAGGATATTGCATCTGGTAAAAAAATTGGCACATTTGCACTCACAGAACCAACAGGTGGAACAGATGTGGCAGGAATAAGAAGCATAGCAAAGAAGGAAAATGGGAAATATCATCTTTATGGTTCTAAATATTTTATCACAAATGCCCTGGTTGCAAGCTATTTTGTAGTATTTGCAAAAACAGCACCTGAATTGAAGAGCAAAGGAATTACAGCATTCCTTGTAGAAAAAGGTACTGAGAACTTTAAAGTAGGTCCCAAAATACATCTAACAGGATTCAGGGGTTCTGCAATAGCCGGTTTGCAATACAATGGAGCACCAGTTGGAGAAGATGGTGTAATAGGCAAAGAAAATGAAGGTATAAAGGTTGCAATGGCCGTTCTTGAAAGAGGAAGAGTGAACATTTCCGCACTTGCACTGGGGATGCTCCAGCGTGTTTATGAAGAATCAGTAAAATTTGCTAACACAAGGAAATCCATGGAAAATACGCTCGTGAATTTTCAGTTCATTCAGCAATACTTGACGGACATGCTCACCGATCTTGAGGCATCCAGACTTATGGTTTATAACACAGCAATGCTCATAGATCAGGGCCAGCAGGTCGGCTTAAACGCAGCTTCAACAAAGCTTTTCGTGAGTGAATCATTGATGAAGCATGTTAAAAATGGCGTTGAAATTCTTGGTGGGTATGGCTATACCAGGGGAACGGTAATGGAAAGGCTTGCCAGAGATGCACATAATACCACATTGAGTCTTGGCACATCTGAGGCAATGCGCCTTGTTCTATCAAAATATTTAAAAACATAATTATTTGAAAGCCTTTTCCTTCATCTTTAATAATTCCCTATAAAAATTTACCATAAAGCAATTCAAATTCTTTATCTTAATTTTTTTGGACCACACAAGCTCCTCTTTGTCATAGATTATTGGGCCTATATAATTTCTTGGTAATGGATTTGCGCCATCATGTGAAACATTGTTAAGGAATTGTTCAATAAGATCAATGTTTATTTCATTTTTTGTCAAACCCTTTGCTGCCTTCATTTTTGCGATCAGGTATCCCGCCTCAAGGCTAAGAGAACCTATATCCTGTTTTGAAAGCCAGATAGTTTCATAATTCAATGAATCTGTCCAACTTTTGGATTTGTCAAGAAGTTCATAATGTTCCTTCAGAGATCTAGCAAATATTCTGTAACCGAATTTTTCATTTTGCTCAAATGCAAGACTGCCTGGATCTACAAATGGAGCTATGGGCGATGTGAAAAGATGTATCCAGTTGCCGTATTTATCATACATCCTGTCCATATATTTAATATCATTGTAAATATCATCCCTCGTTTGTTTACTAAGCCCTATTGAAAAGAAAACATCCATCTTTCTGGCACCATGGTTTCTTGCATGTTCTATTGTTTTTTCAAGCGCACTGTTATTATAAAATCTTCCACCACCTGCCCTTACCATTTCATTTGATGATTCAGGGGAAATTTCAAAGGTATATTCAGAAACATTTCTCTCTATATTTGCATAATAAGATTCAGGTGCAGGATTGAATATTTCAAACATTACTGGTATATCAATGCCATTCTGCTTTATTTTTTTCAAAAGTTCTTCCTCATATTTTTTGCCTGCCTCATGAACATCACCAATTATAAATGCAGGTGCACCCAGGTTTTCCTGTATTGAAATTAGATCCTGAATAACATTATCAACAGATCTATATGATACCATCTTTCTGAAATAAGAGTTTTCATAAGCGAACTTTGAACCACCGCATATAACACAATTATGATGACAGCCTTTTTGAATGAATGTCATTCCTGAGGGTGAAATAATCCAATCTGAATATGGTATTGCGGACTTTACATTCAAGTTTCTAACACACTGTTTGATTAGATATTTGTAATTTAAATGTACCGAATCAATATAGTTTTCAGGTGGTTCTATTTTATTAATCCTTATTCTGGAATTTTCACGCCAAACCAAGTTAGGCACTTTAGAAAGATCACTTTTATTTTCATATGCATCTATAAGTAATGGAAAGAATGGTTCTGTGGTATCACCAATTAAAACAAAATCTACAAAATCATAGTCTTTTAATATTTCGTTATGGTAATATGATGATGAAATACCGCCAAAAAGAACAGCGGTATTTGGATGATACTTTTTTGCCATCCTTGCAATGTTCAATGCCCCATGGACATGAGGTAGCCAGTGAAGGTCAATGGCAACAATTTCACTTTCAAGTTTTTCAATCCTTTTTTCCACATCAAATTTTTCATCCATCAACATTTCAACTGCAAGGTTTTCTATCTTGACCCTGTAACCCCTTGGTATGAGCTCATTCAATATGCTTACAAACCCAATAGGATACATTTCAAAAATAGGTGTTGATGGTATCACATCACTGACAGGCCCATAAAACCTGTTTCTCTTTCTGAAATCGTAAATGGAAGGAGCATGCATTAATATTAGGTCTAGCATTTTTTCAATCTTATAAAATGTTTTTATTTATTAATTTTAAGTAGTTTTTAAAAATACAATAATCAGAATTTAATATTGTTAATCCTATCCCTAGTCCATTCCATTGAAGAATATTTTTTTAAAATTTTTTGGGCCAGTTCAAATTCATCTTTAGTAAATGTTCCTTCAAAGAATTCTGCATTAAAGGATTTTTTATATCCTTCTATGAAAGCATTCACTATATATTCTCTTTTCAAATTAATGCCAAGATTCTTTAAAGAAGTAACCCTTTCATATATGTTTTTAATCATTTTATCCTTGATCTTCTCATCAGAAACCTTTAGTACAGAAAACATTTCATATGGATTTACATCAATAAGGATTGTTCCGTGCTGAAGTATATTCCCGTATCTCCTAGTCTGTGCATTACCAGATATCTTTCTATTTTCAACTGATATGTCGTTAATACCTGTCCACCTTGCATTTATGCCAAGAGATTTTAGACCTTCAACTATGCCTGAAAAAAGTATTCCATAAGAATCTCTAACGTTTACATTCAGATTGATATCATTACCAACAATTATACTGTATGTTATTTCACCATCCTTCCAATGGTAAACCGCCCCACCGCCTGTAATCCTTCTTATTAATGAAATATGATGTGAAATTGCATAATCTATATTGATCTCATCTTCAAGGTTTTGGAAATAGCCTATGCTAACAGCTGATGGGTCCCACCCATAAAACCTGATTGTATTATAATCATAATTTTTCCTGAGATAAAGCACCGCCTCATCAAGTGCCATATTCAATGCGGGTTCCCTGAATGTATCTGAAATAATTCTAAATTTCATATTTTCATCAATGGAAAAGCATTATTTCTATAAAATGTTTTAGATGCTCTGCAAGAACAGGATTATCGGAATAACCACAAGCATCCAGCTCAGCATCAGCAATCAAAGCCCTTTTACCATCTGAAACTATGTCAGTTGCAATTAGACCATCCTTGTAATGGACCTCGGTATTCTTTGGCGCACGCTGGGTCCGGGATGTGATAACTATTATCCTTACATTTCTTGAAATTGCCTTTTTTATATTTTCCATTAATGCTTTTCTTATTTCTGCAAGCTTAGGTGAAGAAAGAAGTATTTCCTGTTCAGAAAGATCTATCATCTCACCTATTTTTTGAAGTACCTTATTCTTGCCATATATTGTATAAACGAGCTGTGGTTCCCCCTTCTCACCGAACATATCCTGTGCAAGTCTTAGGTGTGAAAATAAATCTTTGAGTAAACGATCAAACCTTTCCTCCAGAATCTTTAAATCCATGGGCTTGTATATTCTTGGTTTTCCAGAAATTACCTTTGCAAATCCTTTATTTTCCAATGAATCAAGTACTTTATAAGCTGATGTTCTAGGTATTTTTGCAATCTTTGCAACATTATCTGCCTCACCGCCACCTAGATAAATTAAAGCAAGAAATGCTTTTGCCTCGTATTCAGTAAGGCCGAAAGTCTTTAAACTCTGTACAACATTCTCTATTGCCTTACCAATATCGGTGTTCGAATAAAGCTCCATTGATTAACACCAATGAACTGAGGGAAAAACCATATATAAAAATTGCTATTGGGATTGAATAATGAAATGTTCAAGGTGTAACAGAGACGCTGTAATATTCGTCAGATATAATGGTGAACATCTATGCAAAGAGCATTTCATAGAATTTCTTGAAACAAGGGTAAAACATGAGCTTAGAAGGCAAGTGGATCTAAATGCTGGTGATAGGATTGTGGTTGGTGTTTCTGGAGGAAAAGATTCAACCACTACTGCTTACCTACTAAAGAAAATTCTTTCACATAGAAAAGATATTGAAATAATTGCTGTAACAATAGATGAGGGTATTGAAGGATATAGGAATATGGCTCTTGAAATATTGATGCCATACCTGAAAAAAATAGGAATTGAGCATCGCGTTTTTAGGTTCAAGGATTATTTTGATTATACAATGGATGAAGTGGCAAAAATAGATCACGAATTAATACCATGCACTTATTGCGGTGTTTTCAGGAGAAATCTTCTCAACAAGGCAGCAAGGGAACTCGATGCTGATTATGTTGCTACTGGCCTAAATTTGGATGATACTGCACAGAGCATAATTATGAACTTTGTTAGGGGTGACCTTGATAGGCTTGCTAGATTGGGTCCTCATATGATAATCAAAGAGGATCTTATTCCAAGAATTCAACCATTAAGAAAAATTCCTGAAAAAGAGGTTCTGCTTTATGCAATATTGAATGGGATAGAATTTTATCATGGTACCTGTCCTTATGCAGATCTTGCGCTCAGAAACCAGTTCAGGTCAGCAATAGATAACTGGGAAAATAGAAGCCCCGGGTCGAGACATGCAATACTATCTGTTTATGATCAGATAAGGGATCTTATATCAGAAAATTATAAGAATTTTAAATTGAACAAATGTGAAATATGTGGTGAACCAACTGTTGGAAGAATTTGCAAATCCTGCGAGCTTAGGTTAAGGCTCAAAGAAATTCAAAAAACATAGGATTTAGGGTTTAATTTCCTTAGGGCAAGGTCAGCTGCCATATTAATAACATCATAAAGATCAGATACTTCAGGACAATATGCTGTTTCGAGTGCACTCAGGTCAAAAACTGTTGCTTTTTTCCTTATAGCCAATGAAAGAACATTGATTTTGGATGATGCATTTTTACCCACTGCCTGTGCACCTAAAATTATTCCTTGGTTCTTTTCACAGATGATTTTTAGTGTTATTTCTTCTCCACCTGCATATTCTGGTTTGTCCAATGCCTTTGCCCTTGCCGTTATTATTTCAAATTTTTCCTTTGCCTTTGTTTCTGTAATACCCACAGCAGCAACTTCAAATTTTCCAATGGTTGAAACAAATGCTCCAAGCGCACCCTTATAAATAGCATCATAACCTGCCATATTTATACCAGCAACTATGCCCTGCTTTGCAGCAGTAGTTGCAAGCTGTACTGGCATTAGTGATCCATTCAAATAATTATTGATTAAAACGCAATCGCCAGCAGCATAAATGCTATTATTTGAAGTTTGCATTCTTTCATTTACCAGAATAAAATTTCTTTCCATCTTTATTATGCCATTAAGAATTTTTGTATTTGGAACAACACCTGTTGCAAGGATAATGGCCTGACTTTCAAATTTCAAATCCCCAGATTTTACACCATTTATTTTACCATTATCTATAATTATCTCATCAACTCTAGAACTTAAATGCAATATTATTCCTTGTTTTTCTAATTCCAGTTTTACAATATCAGCAACTTCAGGGTCAAGCACATTGGGAAATGGCTGTGTTAACATTTCAAAGACATGAACATTAAAACCAAGCGTTTTCAATGCATGAGCAATTTCAAGACCAATTGCTCCTGCACCTATCACAGAAACATCCTTAACATTATTCTCTTGCAAATATACTTTGATAGAATTTGCATCTTCAAGCGTTTTAACAACAAAAATACCATTATTCATGTATTCATTTGCATTCTTAATTTTTGGAATTAAAGGATCTGCACCTGCTGCAAACAACAATTTATCATATTTTATTTCTTTTATTTCTTTATTTTCTTTGTCCAGGACCTTTATAATTTTATTCTCTGCATCGATACCAATAGCCTCATGCTCAATGAGCACATTTATTCTTTTAGTTCTTGGAAAAGGATGTTTCAATTTTGAAAAATCATCAATCTTTTTAAGTATTAGTGGAATACCGCATGGGGAATAAGATTCATAACTATGTCTTTCAATAATTGTAATTTCTTCATCTCTGTTAAGTGTAGTTATCCATCTCGTTGCATAAACACCAGAAGTACCCAGGCCAATTATGACAATCATTAGTGCATTAAAGAATTTTCAAATAATAAATTTTGCCTAAAAATCTTTAAGTATTTTCTCATTTCCGTGTATCTTCATGAAAGCAAAGGCTGAATGGTTGAAATTGAAGGAAATAATGATTCACAGACCATCCGTTGAAATTGAATATGCCATGCTCGCTCCAAAACCTTTCCTTTTTGAAAGGGTTTTTAATGTTCCTAAAGCAGTTGAAGAGCATATGAAGCTTGAGGAAATCCTCAAGGAAAATGGGATTAATGTTCACAGGTTAGATAAAGAGATAATTAACAAGTCTGATAATTCAGAAACATTTAGAAAAATGATACTGGATTATTTGTTGAAAAAAGTTCATTTTTATGGAACTATTGAGGATTCATCAGATGCTGAAAAAAATTTTAGGAAAAATGTTGAATTTTTTGATAGTAAAACACTTTTTGATCTAATGGTTCTTGAACCATCGATTATTCTAAAGAGCAACAATGATCATACGTTTGATTACCCTTCCGTGTATTCTAACCTTCCACTTGCAAATCTTTATTTTATGCGTGATCAGCAGGCCGTAGCTGATAATGGTATCATAATAGGGAATATGAAAATGGAACAGAGAAAAAGAGAAATAGATATTACAAAATTTGTAATAGAAAATGTTTTTGAAATAAAAGATGCATTTGAAATAGATAAAAAAGGGCATTTTGAAGGGGGTGATTTTATGCCTGCAGGTGATTTTTCAATAATAGGCATAGGCTCAAGAACTGATGAAGAAGGTGCATATCAGGCAATGTTTTCAGGTAAGATAGATTCAGATGAGATATTTATTGTTGAAAACCCTGTTTATGACTTTGCAAAGGAAAATAAAATGGTGAATATGCACCTTGATACTTATTTCAATATTGCGGGTAATGGAATTGCAATCACATCAACATATTTGGCTAAAATTGCAAGGGGTACAATTTATTCAAAGGAGAGCAGAGCAAATTATAAAAAATCTGGTGAATCAACACTTTTTGAATATTTGAAATCCAAGGATTTCAATTTTATAGATTTATCTATTCCAGAACAATTGGCTTATTCTTCAAACTTCCTTACTTTGGCCGATAGAAAAATCATTACAGTGAACGTGAGAAAAGTAATTGAAAGATTGTTATCAGAAAAAGCATTTAATATTCAGACAGAAGAAGTGGTAATTTCCGAATTAAATAAATTAGGATCAGATATTTTTCCAAATAGGATGGATGTTAAAAAAGAGGGCATAGATTTTATAAATGCAGATTTGATTGAGCTAACGGGTGGCTATGGCGGAGCACATTGCATGACTGCAACACTGGAAAGAGCTTAATTTTTAATAATCGTATTTATTACAAGGGCTAAGGTGTTTATAATGAAAAGAGATCTTGTTTCAATACTGGATGTTAAAGACGATCTTCTGGAAATAATAAAATTAGGCATGGAAATAAAGAAAAATCCAAAAAAATACAGTGAAGCTTTAAAAGGGAAGAGTCTTGCAATGATATTTGAAAAGCCTTCGACAAGAACGAGGACAAGCTTTGAAGTTGGCATGACACAGCTTGGTGGTCATGCACTTTACATGAGTCCAAGAGATCTACAGATGGGCAGAGGAGAAACAATTGAAGATACAGCAAAAGTACTCAGCAGATTTGTTGATGGTATAATCTACAGGGCCTTTGACCATAAGATGGTAATAAACCTGGCGCAGAATGCAACTGTACCTGTAATAAATGCTCTTGACGATGTGGAACACCCTGCCCAGATCATTGCAGATTTGATGACAATCCTTGAAAAGAAGGGAAAGTTAAAAGGTTTGAAAGTTTCTTTCATTGGTGATGGAAATAATGTTGCAAATTCATTAATGCTTGGATGTGCAATCGTTAGCGCAGACTTTTATATTGCATCACCAAAAGGATATGAAATAAAGGATGATTATGTAACACTTGCAAGAAAGATTGCAAATGGAAAATCTAAAATTGTGGTCACAAACGACCCGATTGAGGCCGCAAAGGATGCTGATGTAATTTACACTGACGTATGGGTATCAATGGGAGAGGAAGCTGAGAAGGAAAAGAAAGAAAAGGCATTCAAAGATTATCAGATAAATGCAAATCTTGTTAAGAATGCAAAGAAGGATTACATATTTATGCACTGTTTACCTGCACATAGGGGTTTAGAGGTAACATCCGAAGTAATAGATGGTCCAAACAGTGTCGTTTTTGATGAAGCCGAGAACAGACTTCATGCTCAGAAAGCATTAATGATCAAATTAATGAGCTAAATTCTTCTTTTAAACATTTTTTCCAATTCCTTTATTTCCATTTTTATCATTGTTGGTCTGCCATGGGGGCAGGTGTATGGATTTTTACATTTCATTAAATCTAAAATCAGGGATTTCATATCTTTTTCAGATAATTTTTCATTTGCCTTTATGGCACCTTTGCATGCCATCAAGGCAGCTACCTGAAATTTCTTTTCCCCCTCTATTTTTACATTACCTGAGCTTCTTATCTGATCAATACCCTCAATGATCGCCTCCATTATCTCATCATTTCTGAATATTGATGGAACAGATTTTATTGATACTGATCTCTGGTAAACATCAATTGAAAATCCAAATTCTTCAAAAATGTTAATATTTTCTCTTAAAAGTTGAGCATCTTGCTGGGAAAGGGTTATTACCATCGGGGAAATTAATTTCTGGAAATTCTTTTTTTCCATATCTTCAAGGAATTTCTCCGTCCTTATCCTTTCATGTGCAGCATGCTGGTCTATAAGCAAAAGTGCATCTGGTAATTCGCATAAAATATATGTCTGTGCAAATTGCCCAATTATCCTTAAACCTCCAATGTCAGGTATATGTTCTTCAATCTTCTTTTGAACAACAGGAGCTGTAAATTGGAAAAATTCTGATTTATTTAAAGGTTCAAGCATATCTGGCATTTTCTCCAATACGGGATTTGCCTTTGGTTCTTCCGTGGGTATCAAATTTAATCCAGTAAGCGCATTAGAAATACTTTCCCTTACAAATTTTTTTACAGAATATTCATCAAGGAATTTTATTCTTAATTTTGCAGGATGGATGTTCACATCTATCTCTTCTGGCGGGATTTCAATTTTCAAGACAACAATGGGATATCTGTCATGGAAAAGTAATGAACCATAACCTTCAATAATTGAATCTATAATTTCATTTGCCTGAACGTATCTACCATTCACAAATATGAACATATGATCCTTTGTTTTTCTTGATATTTTCGGCTTTGAAATTATTCCCTTAAGTTTTATATTATTGCTTGTATAATTTATTTCGATAACATTTAAGGCATCATCTGGTGAATAAATCTGGGCAATTCTTTGGGTAAGTGTTTCAACAGCGGGAAGATCCATGATAATTTTATTGTTGTGTAAAAGTTTTAAAGTCAAATTTTCGTTTTCAAGAGCATAAGGAATAAATACATTCTCAATAAATTTAAACTCCTGCTGATCGCCTTTCAGGAACTTTTTTCTTGCAGGTAAATTTTCAAAAAGATTGATCACCTTTACAGATGTGCCTTTTTTTGGATCCCTATCCTGGATGTCTATTATTTTACCAAAATCTACCTTTAACAATGTGGATGGGCTATCAAAACCTTCTCCTGTATGTATTTCCAATTGAGAAACAGATGCAATACTGTACAAAGCCTCACCCCTAAAACCAAGTGTCATGATTTTCCTAAGATCATCCTTGCCAGATATTTTGCTTGTGGCATGCTTGCTTATGCTTAAAATTGCATCTTTCCTGCTCATCCCTATACCATTATCTGATACCTGAATCAATTTTTTTCCACCTGATTCTATATTCACAATTATTTCAGTTGAATTAGCATCAATGGAATTTTCCATAAGTTCTTTAACAACACTGGCAGGCCTTTCTATCACTTCACCTGCTGCTATCAAATTGATTGTTTCGCTGTCCAGAATTTTTATCCTATCCATATTTTTATCATAATCAATTTTACGTGAACTACCCCGCCCTTAGGGACGGGGCATCTCCACCTCGCGATGGATATTTCCTTCTTCTTCCAGGAAACTTACTATACACTCCCTCGGAAAAGGGAATATACTGCAGAGGTTTCCTGTCCATAGGCTCCAAGGGTAGTCCCAACCCCGCACGAAGAATATTTAGAGATGCATTATAATCACGGTCTACAGTCCAACCGCACTTGGGACATGAGAAGACACGATCAGATAGAGTTAGGTCTTTTTTCACGTAACCACACTTACCACATGTTTTTGAAGTATTTCTTGGATCTACTTTCACTACTCTCCTACCAGCTCTACTAGCCTTGTAGGAGAGGTAGCTCATGAACTTGGAGAAGTTAGAGTGAAGGATATGCTTTCTCAAAGTTTTACTGTTACTATCTTCAACCATTTTCTTCACATCAAGATCTTCTACGTAGATCTCATCATACTGCTCCACAAGCCATGAAGTCACCTTATGAATATAATCATCCATCAAGTTCTTTTCATACTCGTGTTTTTTGGCTAACTTCTTTCTGACCTTCTCGTAGTTTCTAGATCCTTTCTTCTTTCTTGACGATGACTTTTGCAAGATCTTTATCCTTTTCTCGGTCTTATCAAAGAATTTAGGATTCTCTATCACTATGCCATCAGAAGTAGTTACTAGCTTTTCTACTCCTAAGTCAATCCCTACTACTTTCCCAGTCCTTTCAAGAGGTTCCTTTTCTACCTCAACTTGAAATATTGCATACCAGCCAGTCGCACTCTTATTTATTATTATTCCTTTTATCTCACCTTCTAACGGTCTGTGGAAGAGTACTCTTATCTCTCCTATCTTTGAGAGGATCAGTTTGTCCCCAACCACTTTGAAACCAGATTGATTATAGTTGATGACCTTCATGATCTTCTTGTACCTCAGTTTCCCCACTTTCTTTCCTTTATTCTTCAGTTCGTGAAGAGTGTTGATGTTATACCATAGTTGATTGTTCACCATTTGAAGAGCTTTGGAGTAGACCAGATCTTTTCTCTCCACGTTCAGATCTTTCAATATGTTTTGAGTGTCCTTAGGTGTTATCTTTCTTCCCTCTTTTCTTGCATTATTCACCGCATCTAACAAAGTATTATACACTTTAGCCTCAATTTGCATCACTTTGAGTAGCTTCTCTTCTACTTCTTTCGTTGGGTAAATCTTGTACTTGAATGAGAGTTGAATCTTGTTATTCTTTTCCTTGGCTCTCCACATATTTTTTCAGTACCTCTAATGTTACTTGTCCACTCGTTGCTAGGAAGTAGGATGGTGACCAGAAGTGTCCTTTCCATAGTTTTTCCTTGACCTGTGGAAATTTCCTCTGTATTTCCCTGGATGTGATTGTCTTGACCGCGTTTATGTATTTGGGTATATTCAATGTAGGTTTTGCCCTGAATAACATGTGGAAGTGATCTTTATCTATTCCCATGTCTATGACCTCAACCTCGAATGTTTTACTTATCTCTTGAATTTGTTCCTTCAGGTAGTTTACTATATTCTCACTTTCGAACACCTTCCTGCGGTACTTCACAACTTGGACATAGTGATAATAAAGAGCGTAAACTGAATGCGATCCTTTGTCCAATCTGTACCGCATAGTTATCTCTAATTTTTGATAACTATAAAAACTTTTCTATAAGGGGGCTATCCATCCCTCCTTCCCGGAAGGGGACTTTCGCCCCTTTAACCCCAAAAAAGTTAAATAAGATCATTCTGCCACTCTTTTGGAACTGTTTGGGATAATTCTTGCTGTATTAGGTATAATAATTGCGGTTATAGGAATAATACTGAAAAAGAAATGATGTATATATTAATAAAAATAGAACTTAAATCCGAAAAGCCAAAATACATGCAAATATATGATCAAATTGTAGAAGCCATTGCATCCGGCAAACTTAACTCAGGCACTTCACTTCCATCAGCAAGAAAACTCGCTGCGGATTTAGGTATTAATTTTCATACTGTAAACAAACTTACCCATCATTGCCTGATTCTATTCCCATGCATTTCAATGCTGGTGTTTTTCCTGATTCTTGGGTGTTAAAGATGCCCTTTAATGCATTGCATCTGATAATAATGATGGCAATAATAACAGTTGTTTTTTGTATCTTGGATATACTCAGATCGAGGATCGAAATTGGCCCATTTATGCCAGAAGAATCATAATACCAGGCAAATGCATTTAAAAATCTAATGATTAATAGCCTTTCTGTAATGGGATGATTCCTCAACATCACATTTCTCCTTTTGAATTAGTTAAATTTCTATGGGGCAGAAAATTGATAGTAATTGATGAAAAAGGTTATAAAAATCCATTTGTTATTGAAAAACATGATTGAAGTTGAGGAAAAAGAAAACTATGCCATAATTCGTATTTTAAGGGAAGAGAAGGCAAATTCCCTTAACATGGAGGCTATTGAAGAACTATTTTCAGCAATAAAGCCCCTTGAACAGAAAAGGGATATATTATCCGTGATAATCACAGGTAGTGGCAAATTTTTCTCTGCAGGTGGAGATCTATCGCAAATGTTAAAATTGGATGAGCACGAGGGAATTAGATTTTCAGCACTGGGTCAGGAATTGATGGATTACATTGAGAATTCAAGCAAGATTTTCATAGCTGCAATGAATGGTCCTGCATACGGTGGGGGTATGGAACTTGCTATGGCATGTGATATTAGAATTGGATCAAAAAATTTAAAAATGGGCCAAACTGAAGTAAACGTTGGTTTAGTTACTGGCTGGGGTGGGGCAGAAAGATTAATTAATTATGTAGGAAAAAGCATTGCATCCTATATGCTTCTTACTGGACAGATAATAGATGCCGAAACAGCCCTTAATTACGGCCTTATCCATCAAATTTCAGACAATCCATTAGAAGATGCTATAAAATTTGCTGAAAACATATCAAAGAAAAACCCTGAGTCGGTAAGGGCGTACAAGTTAATGCTTAAAGAAAATTCGTATGTACTTGAAAGATCACTTTTCGGCAAAATTGTTTCATCGAAGAATGGTAAAGAAGCAATAAATGCGTTTTTCGAGAAAAGGGAGCCAAAGTTTTCATGATTTTGATACACGCATGCTGTGCTCCATGCTTATCATCAATTCTTGATGACATCAATGAGCCATTTAAGGTATTCTGGTATAATCCAAATATACAGCCATACAGAGAATATTTAAGAAGACTTGAGACCCTTGAAAAACTTAAAAAAGAGAAAAATTTTGACATAATTTATGATATGGAGTATGACATTCAGTATTGGATGGAAAATGCTGTAAGATTGAACAGGAAATCAGATGTGCTGAGATGCAGGTTCTGTTATGCTAATAGGTTAGAAAGAACTGCCAGATATGCTAAGGAAAATGGTTTTGAGAAATTCACATCATCCACATTATATTCTCCATATCAAAAACATGAAATTATTAAAGAAATTGGTTATGCTATAGGTAAAAAATATGACATAGAGTTCTATTATAAAGATTTTAGAGATTTGTTTCCGAAGGGTGATGAAATAGCAAAGAGATATGGCTTATACAGGCAAGGTTACTGTGGATGCATATTCAGCGAATTTGATAAATATTCGAAGAGGGTGGAAATGAATGTTCATTAAAATTTCATCTGAAGAAATAAACATTGAGAAAATGATATCCTTGATCAATTCAGAAAAAAATGGCGCTATTGTTACATTTATAGGTACTGTAAGAAATTTAAACGATGGAAAAAATGTTTCAAAGATCATATATGATGCCTATATGCCAATGGCTGAAATGGAACTTAAAAACGTTGTTAATGATGCATTTTCAATGTTTAACATCATAGATGTTTGTGTCCATCACAGGATTGGGGAATTTTATCCTAAGGATATTGTAGTTTTTATTGGTGTTTCATCAATGCATAGGGAAGATGCTTTTAATGCCTGCAAATTCATAATTGACAAAATAAAGGAAAAAGTACCAATCTGGAAAAAGGAATTTTACGGTGAAGACGGAAGATGGCTATGATTTATGCATATGCTGAAAGGTCCTGTGATGTACTCCCCTTTATAATTTCATTCAAAAGTTTTGTTGCACTATCCTGATCCATACCAACTTTGTTTATCAAGAATGAGAGTAGATCCTCCTTTGTTGCACCCTTTTTCATCCTTTCCTGAACCATAAGAATTACCCTTTGTGCAAGCTGCTTGTTAAACTCCTCTTCAAGCTTGAACTCTTTTACCATCAAATACAATGCTGTGATTAGCCCAGTCAATGCATCGTTGAATTCCTCCTTGCTTATTGATGCGAGATCAAGTTCAGAGCTGAGAACAATTTCCTCATCTATACCTCTTATGACAAATTTTACCAAACTGGTTCTATCATTAAGAAAAAGTAATTTCCTGGATATGTCTAGCCTTTGGATAGGATCGAGAAGGGCCGTTTCAAGACCTGTATGTACATTAAGCTTTAATATCCTGTTTGAAAAAATAATATTTAAAATAAATGGCACTTTTGGATGCTCTGCAACAATTATGTTCTGATCCACCTTAACATCCCATACCAGGTTTGCTGGATCCTCTGATTGGTCAGATCCTGATGTAAGCCATTTGACAATTTCTCCCTTCCAGTCTGTTACAGTTTGACCTGCAAGCGATATTAATTCGGGTGCTATTTTTATTATATCATCTTCTGTAACAATGCCAGTGATTTTATTGTTTTCTATTACGGGCAATTTCCTTATTTTCTTAGCCACCATAACCTTTGCAGCATTTTCAATTAATTCATCTTGAGAAATATATGTAATAGGTGAACTCATTATCTTTTTGATCTTTTCATTTTTTGTATCAATCTGCATTGCAAGCACTTTTACTGTAAAATCTCTTTCTGTTACAATGCCTACAGGCAAATCTTTTTCAGTCACAACAATAGCAAAAACATTTTTTTCAATCATTTTTTTTATTGCATCAATGATGATTGTGTTTTCATCAAGGCAAATATAGTTGTTGGACATAATATCCTTTACCTTTAATATTTTCATATTTTTCACCCATTTAATAATATTTTTATAAAATAAAAACCTTTTCTATTTTGATCTTTGTTTACCATAAAATATAAATAAGGTCTAGTAATCACTCATTCTACCTGTGATTGAAAATATGAAAGAGGTGTAATATATATGGCAGATAAAGCAACATATGTAAAATTCGATGTACCTAAGGATCTTCAGGATAAGATTCTTTCAGGTGTAGAAATGGCCAAGGAATCAGGAAAGATAAGGAAAGGTACGAATGAGGTAACGAAGGCAGTTGAAAGAAACGATGCTAAATTTGTTGTCATTGCAATGGATGTTCAACCCCCGGAGGTAGTTGCTCATCTTCCTCTGTTATGCGATGAAAAAAAGGTTCCATATGCATTTGTAAACAGCAAAAATGACCTAGGTTCAAGGATAGGGATTCAATCAGCTGCGAGCGTTGCAATACTCGAATTTGGAAAGAGTGAAGAGGATTTTAAGAAAATTATTGAAGAAGTGGCAAAATTAAATAAATAAGGTGAAAACAAATGCCAGATGAAGCTACCCCTGCAGAAGTCGTTGAAATAATGGGAAGAACAGGCATGACAGGGGAGGTTATACAGGTAAAGGTAAAGATTCTAGAGGGTAATGACAAGGGAAGAATTATCACAAGAAACCTAGTTGGTCCGGTTCAGATTGGTGATATAATAATGCTCAGGGAAACTGCAAGGGAAGCAAGGAAGCTCGTTGCAAGGTGATATAAAAATGGTTTTAAAAAGGGTTTGTTCATTTTGTGGAAAAGAGATAGAGCCTGGAACAGGAAAAATGTATGTAAAAAGGGACGGTTCTATTCTTTATTTCTGCAGCAGTAAATGCCAGAAAAACATGCTAAATCTGGGTAGAGTACCCAAGAACATTACCTGGACAAAGGCCTATGCTGAACAAAAGAAGGTAAGGTTACACATGGTGAGGCAGGGTGAGCAGAACACTGGTAATCCTCAAGCCTGATTCCATACAGAGGAACCTGGCCGGAAAAATAATTTCAAGGATTGAGGAAAAGGGTCTTAAGATCACTGCAATGAAGATGATTTTTCTAGATAAAAATACAGCGGAAAAATTGTATGAAGTGCATAAAGGTAAGCCTTTTTACCAATCACTTGTGGATTATATCACATCAGGACCTATCATCGCCATGGTTGTTGAAGGCAGGGATGTCATAAACGTTGTAAGAAAGTTAATGGGCAAAACAAACGGTACTGAAGCAGAACCTGGAACCATAAGGGGAGATTTTTCTACAGGCATTGAGAAAAATCTCATTCATGCGAGCGATTCAGATGAATCATTGAAGAGGGAATTACCTATATTTTTCTCAGAAGAAGATATAATAAAGTACAGCAAGGTCGATGAACTCTGGCTTTGAGGTAATTGTTATATCCGATGTCCATGCAAATATCATTGCCCTAAGGGAAGTTTTTAAACATTTTATTTCAAGAAATATCATACATGCAGGGGATATTCTTGGTTACAATCCATATCCCTTGGAAACCATTTATTTTTTTATGGAGAAGAAAATTAAGACAATTCTAGGCAACCATGACAGGGCAGTATTGAACGGTGATACTTCTGGAATGAACGAATATGCATCCTTCGCCATTGAATGGACAATGCAGCATTTAGATCCTGTATCCATAAATTATCTGAAATCATTGAAAAATTCTATGAGAATCAATATATTTGGAAAAAGGGTAGCTGTTTATCATGGTTCGCCACAAAACGATGATGAATACATATACTACGAAGATCTTGATGAAAGCATAATACCAAGGGATGTAGATGTTCTCATATTGGGGCATACGCACATACCATATATAAAAAGATTTGATGAAAAAATAGTGATCAATCCAGGAAGTGTTGGACAGCCCAGAGATGGTGATCCAAGGGCATCTTTTGCAAGGATTGACGAAAACTGGAACATCAGAATAGAACGTGTTGAATATGATGTGAAAGATGTTTATAAAAAAATTGAAGAATCAGGATTGCCAGATTTTCTCGGAACAAGGCTTTTCAACGGTATCTAACTGAACTGTTTTTTAAATAATTTATAATATAGAATAGGATCCAATAAATTAATGAATCCCGCTAACAAGGGTGGTAGATCTATACTGTAGGCCAATATGCCTCCAGATATGGGGGGTGATATGGCCGAGAATCCTGTTCTTGTAAATGATGTAACACCTGAGGATGTGGCCCTTTCAGTTTCATCAACAATACCCATAGAGAAGGATTGCCTGACAGGAATAGCACCCATCTGAAAGCCATTTCTGATAACAAAAAGAAAAGCTGAAAGGATCATGATTGGGCTTAATGCAATTAGAATCAATGAAACTGAAGCTGTAATCCTTGACCAGATTATTACCTTTAGCTCATCCTCCTTCCTTATCAAATGTGGTATGATGATCATCATTAAGGTAGTGAAAATGTTTGCAACTCCGAATACGATACCTATCTGACCAGGTGTAAGGTGAAATCGAATTGAGAACCAGAGTGAAAATATTGGAGAAATAAGGCCAGCACCTATACCAGATGGTATTGTAGGTATAGACAATTTTACAATATTCTTCCAGGAGATTCTTGGAAGTATGTGCTTTGATCTCAGTCCGGTATCTTTAATGAAAATTGTTATTCCAGCACCCATAAATCCAAATAGTGCGGCAATATAGAATAATTCGTAAACATTTATTCTTAATATGTCAAGACCAGTAATTGTAAAAGACCCGATTACGCTAGCAATCATGCCAACTGCAGATGCGATACCAAGGATCTTTGAGAAGTTCTCTCTCTTTGTATATTCTGTTACCATTGCACTCTGTATAGCGCCGAAAGGCCCACCTGAACCTATTGGGCCACCACCTGTTCCGGTAAAACCTCCTAAACCGGAAAGGAATGCAAGGATAGCCATGTTATATGTTTTCAGGAAAAGAAAAGAGGATATACCAAAAAGTATGAACAATAAGAGCAAGATATTTCTTCTTCCATAATGGTCGGCAATCATTGAAAGTAATAGAGCCAAAACAGCGTTTATTATGATTGCTGAACCTAATATTATTCCTATGGAAATATATGAAAAACCTATTGACTTGAGATAAAGGCTGAGAAGAACATTAAGAAAGCCGTAACTATAGCTAAGTAGCGCTCTTGCACTGATTATCTTTTTTACATTTCCATCCATGTATCACTCGCCCATTTTTTCGAATACTAGGATATAATGATACTTCAAATCTTTCTCCTTGTAGAACTTAAACCCGTACCTTTCTAGATCTTGGATTACTTCTTCTTTTTTAACGCGCATAGGCGGCCCGAATAATCTAACATCATTAAAATCCATGATGGCAAAATATTTCTTTGACATTTTTTTAATGTTTTCAAGAATATTTTCCTTGCATTCACGCCTTAGACCGTGATAAACATTTGCCATAAATACAAGATCGTATGACCCTTCTGCAAATGTGCATAAATCAGCCTTTATTGTCTTAATGCCATATGAATTCATTTCATTAAAATATGTTGAATCAATGTCAACTGCAGTAACCGATTTTGCATATCTTATGAATTCTTTAGAAAAATATCCGTCACCTGCACCTAGATCTACAACATCCCAATCTTTCTTTATTTCCAGGAAATCAATTATTTCCTTTAAATCATAAGCGCTTTCTCTCATTCTCTGTCCATGATGCATACCGTGATGCATCCCGTAAAATGTTTTTTCATTAGGATTTACCATTTTTATCACCTATAATTTACTTATCTATATGTGATATATACATTTAATATTTAAACTTTTCTTCTTCAATTTTATTTAAAATTTCATCAATTAATTTTTTCATTATTCTTAGCTGGTTCATATGATTAAATAGGAACTCCTTTCCATGGTCTGTTATGTAATAAATTTTGATAGTTCTTCCATATTCACCTACTTTTTCTTCTTTTCTTACACACCCTTTTTTTTCAAGTGATTTAAGTATTACATATATCATCCCGGGTGGCAATCTACCCTCTATTTTTTCAGATATCTTTTTTTCTATGGCATAACCATGCTTTGGACCATCTATCAATTCTTTTACAATTAATATTGAAATAATACCCTTTAACATTTTTTCTCTGTTTTGCATAATATGATATCTATTTTTCATATAAATAAGTTATCCATAAAAATTTTAATAGTATCATCTATTTACATAAATTATGAAAATTGCAAAATTCAAAAACAGGTACTATGCGGTTGAGGAAAATTCAATGGTTTTACTGGATGATTTTTCCTTAGATTATTTAATGGACAAAAATAAAGTAAAGGAAATTAAAGATTATTTTGAAGACAATAAAAAGAGATCCATTAATTTACCAGATAAGATGGACCCGCCAGTGAATCCAAGAAAACTGATGTGTCTTGGAAGGAATTATGCAGAACATGCGAAAGAAACTGGCCATGCACCTCCAAAAGAGCCAGTATTTTTTTCAAAGGCACCTTCTGCCATAATAGGTCATGGCCATGATATTATTTATCCAGAGATTGTTACACAACTTGATTATGAGGTTGAGCTTGCAGTAATTATTGGAAAAGATGGAAAACATATATCGATGGAAAATGCATGGGATTATGTAGCAGGATATACCATAATGAACGATGTAAGCGCAAGAGATCATCAATTCAGGTACGATCAGCAATGGTTTGTTGGAAAATCATTTGATACTTTTGCGCCAATAGGCCCATGGATTGTTGATAAATATGAAATTATTGATCCAAACAATCTTGACCTTAAAACATGGGTAAACGGCGAAATTAGGCAAAATTCGAACACATCCTATATGATTTTCAAAATAGATTTCCTAATTAGCTTTATAAGCAATGTACTTACCCTTGAAAAAGGGGATGTAATATCTACAGGAACACCTAGTGGTGTGGCGATGGGTATGAATGAACAAAAATTTTTAAAGCCTGGCGATATAATAGAAATGGAAATTGAAAATATTGGAAAATTGATAAATACAGTTAAAAAGTAAATTATTAAATTTTTTTTATTAAAATACGAAATGATTAAATACGCTTTTCTCATGACTTAAAATATGATATCTGTTATAGGTTCCGGAAGAGTAGGAGCAACAACAGCAGCTTTTTTGATGATGGGTGAAATGGATAACAATATCACTCTTGTTGATATTGTTGAAGGGCTTCCACAGGGTGAAGCCTTAGATTTAAACCACACAGCCTCAATTCTTGGAAAGGATGTATATTTAAAGGGTTCAAACAATTATGAGGACATTAAGGGCAGTGACATTGTGATAATAACCGCAGGCCTTCCTAGGAAACCAGGAATGACTAGGGAAGAGCTTGCTACAAAAAATGCAGATATTGTTTCAACAGCAGCTGAAAATGTTAAAAAATATGCACCAGATGCGATCGTTATTATAACAACAAATCCTCTTGATGTGATGGTAGCTGTATTGCATAACAAGCTTAAATTCCCGAGGAATAGGGTCATAGGATTTAGTGGTGTCCTTGATTCAAGAAGAATGGCATTTTATGCATCAAGATATATAGGTGTATCACCATCAGCCATAACACCCCTTGTACTAGGTCAGCATGGAGAAAATATGTATCCAGTCCCAGAACTCTCATTCGTATATGGAAAAAGTTTGAAGTCATTCCTCACTGAGGAACAATATGCCACTGTAGTTAAAAATACAATAAGTGCTGGTGGCGACATTACAAACCTTAGGAAATTTAGCAGTAACTGGGGTCCTGCAGGTGGTCTTCTTGTAATGGTAGATGCAATCAAAAAGGACAGAAAGACAGCCCTTGAAGCAAGCGTTCTTTTACAGGGAGAATATGGAGTGAATGGATATTTTGCTGAAGTTCCTGTAATACTGGGCAAAAATGGTGTTGAAAAAATTATTGAGGTCGATTTGACACCTGAACAAAAAGAAAAGTTCATGAAAAGCATTGAAGCAATAAAAAACAACCTGAAACAGGTACCAGAATCCTATCTCCATTAATTTTTTTATTTTTTTAAAATACCATTAAAATTTAATTAAAACGTTTAGAAAAACTTATTTATTGTTTATTAATCCCATATTTAATGTTTAAAGGAGTTGATATTGGCAGTACAACAACAAAGATTATTTCAATGGAAGATGATATAATAGATAAAGAAATACTGCCAACAATTAAATTTATATATTCTCCTAGAAAAAATGATTTTTCTGATGCGGTATCTACAGGTTATGGTAGGTTTACAATAAAATCCCAGAAGGTTATTCCAGAAATTAGGGCACATGTGCTTGGGGCCCTTTACCAAACAGAATTCAAAGATTTCACCCTCCTCGACATAGGTGGCCAGGATTACAAGATTGTTTATGTTAAAAATGGTATTATACAGGATTTCCTAACAAATGACAAATGTGCTGCAGGAACTGGAAGATTTCTTGAAAAAATGTCACAGGTGCTGGATGTTTCTATTGATGATCTATCCCTGTACCATGAAGATCCTGTGAAATTGAATTCCACCTGCACCGTATTTGCAGAAACTGAACTTATTTCAAAAATGATGGAAGGATTCCCCAAGGAAAGGTTGATTTCAGGTGTAAATTATAGTGTATTTGATCGATTGAAGCCATTTTTAATGAGGTTTAGGACTGAAAATCTTATTTTCACTGGTGGAGTTGCAAAAAACGTTGCAATAAGGGAAATAATACAAAAAGAACTTGGTGTTAATATTATTGTCCCTAGCGAGCCTCAGGGAAATGGTGCCATTGGCTGTGCATATTACGCTAAAAAACTTAAAATCAGAACTCTTTCAATTCAAGCCCATAAATCCTGAAAAGATTGTTTTTCAATTCAAATGAATATTTTTCAAGCAAATCCTTATTTTCCTGTTCTAGCATTTTAAACCTTTTTGGTACAGTTGTAATATCCATTACAGCACCTTTTTTGTCTGGGTCATCAAGATAATCAGTTTCCATAAAAAATCTAAAACCTTTTTTTATTGCTATTCTAATATTATCCCTGCTGGATATCACCGATGGAAAAATACCATGGTTTTCTTTTTCAAGTACCAATGGTGGACTGAAATGTTTTATGACAAAATTTTTATCAATATTAGCTCTATCTGCGAGTTTTGCAAGGTCTGAAAAAACACTTTCATCAGCAGATTCAGTATGGAGAATTAGGGGAATTTTTTTAGACTTTACCTCTTCCATTGCATATAATATAATTTCATTTGAAGTATTCCATATCTCTTTACTTACTGGAAAATGTGGTCTTCCAATTTCGCCGATTGCATTTGCTTTTCCATCTTCAATATATTTTATTGCAATATCTATTGCTTTCATAAATAGATATTTTGCATTTTCATTTCCTAAAAGTTCCATAGCTTTTATTAAATCGACAGGATAAGGGCCTATTGAAATAAGAACCTTAAGGTTTGTTTCCTTTTTAACCATATCTGCTATTCTTATTATGGAATTATACTGTTCAATGAAATAATTAATATCCTTGGGTTCCTGCATCTTAGGTATATTGCATATATTGAGTATTTTGCCACCCGCCCTTTCAAACCTTTTAGCAGAAAAAACATTTTCACCATTCATCTGCAGATGAACATGATTGTCAAATACAGGATATTGCATCCTAATCCTTCCAGTATGGTTCCCTGAGTTTTACAGCCAGTTCAAATTTTTTCTTGAGTCCATCTTCATTATCATTTTTTAAATCATCAAGAACTGTAACAAGATTATCATTCCTGAATATACAAGGTTTTAACTTTCCATCATAAGTGAACCTAATTCTTGTACAATTTTTACAAAATTCAGTATTGTGCATGGGCTTTACAAGCTCAACTTCATATTTTGAGCCGTTATTTTGAATAATAAATTTGTCCCTGTTATGAAGAGGATTCTTCTTTATTTCAGGGTTAAAACTCCTCAAATAATTTTCAACATCGTCCAAGGGAATATGGTAGTTTACATACCAGGGCGTGTTAAGTCCTTCCACAGGTACTTCAAGTTCAATTATTTGAAGAACCATTTTTGAATTTCTAACAAACTCCATCATTTCCTGAACATGATTATCGTTTAAGCCCTTCATAAGAACCATGTTTATTTTTATAGGGTTGAGTGGAGTCTTTAAGGTCTCATCAATTCCCTCCAATACCTTTTGTAACATATCCTTACCTGTAATTTTTTTGTAAACCTCTCTATTAAGCGTGTGAAGGCTTATATTAATCCTGTTAAGACCTGCCTCATAAAGAGACCATACCCTCTCTTTTAAATATGTACCATTCGTTGTTATGCTTATATCTTGAAAATACTTCTTCGAAATTTTTATTATTTCTTCAAGGTCATTTCTTTCTAAGGGTTCTCCCCCAGTGAATTTTATTTTTTTAATACCAAGCGAACTTGCTACCTTAAACAATGTTTCAAATTCTTCAGGAGTGATAAGATCCTTTTCACCTTTAATACCCTCCCTATGGCAGTAAAAACAATTCAAATTGCATTTTTTTGTTATGGATACTCTAATGCTGTTAACGGATCTACCGTATTGATCTATCACTGCTTAACAAGTAATTAATCTTTTATAAATATGTTTTCCTATTTCTTTAGCTAATATTTATAAAATTTCATATTCAAAAATTATCAATTTGTTTCTGATCATTTGAGTCAATTGAAACATCACCAAAAAAAGAGGGATCAAGGACATCAAAACCCTGACCTTTAAATGCCTCATCAAACCTATGATCCGGCGTAACTAAATAAACAAATTTGGAATATTTATAATCTAAACCTATTCCAAGCTTTCTCTTTATCTCATGATAGTTAGAGGAACCTATGCAATCTTTATAGATTTGCAACTGTCTGAGTGTTTCACCGAAGCTTTTAATATGACTCTTAATCTCCACAGCCACTTTTAGAATTATTTCTCTTCTCAAATTCAATGCATTTATATTTACATTAATATGCATTGATATTATTGCATCTGGGAATGCTATCCTGCATATCCTTGGCTCACCAACAATTTCACTATCTTTCACCTGCATTTTAAGATTCATATTAGAAAAAGAATTTATAAAATAACGCACAAGTTTTTCATAATTCTCCAGGACAAGGATGTTTATTGTATCGTGTTTTTCATTGAAATCTTCTTCGTCACTGAACCTGATTCCTTTCATATGTATCAAATGAATGTAAGCCAATTATAATAAGCTTTTAATTTTCCGTGAACAATATCCATATATCTTTCTTTTATAGAAAGTGTTATATTGCCAGGTTTTCCATCACCTATTTTTATTCCATCTATTTCTACAATGGGTGTTATTTCAGCAGCAGTACCCGAAAAGAATACCTCATCACTGATGTAAAGTTCTTCCTTATGCATATCTCTTTCCAAAACTTCATAACCAAGGTCTTTAGATATTTTTAATACCGTGTCCCTTGTTATACCTTCAAGTATATCAGAGTTTGTACCTGGTGATATTACCTTTCCGTTCTTTACAATAAAAATATTTTCCCCAGGTCCTTCCGCTATATTTGCATTTTCTGCAAGCATTATTGCTTCATCGTATCCAGAATATCTTGCTTCAAGATGCGCAATTATTGAGTTCAAATAATTACCACTTGCCTTTGCCTTTACTGGAAGAATGTTAGAACTTATTCTTTTCCATGAAGAAATTTTGCACCTAACACCATTTAGTTCTGTCAAATATTCCTTGAATGGTACAGCCGCAATAAAAACACTTATTTTTTTATTGAATGGTGAAAGTCCTATGCTATCATCATTGTAAAATGCGAATGGTCTTATGTAACAGCTTTTTAGATCGTTTGCTTTCACAACACTAATAATTGCATTTTTAATTTCTTCTGATGCGAATTTTAAATTCATGTAATATATTTTTGCAGATCTGAAAAATCTATTAATATGATCATCCAACCTGAAAATGGCAGGACCATTTACAGTGTCATATGCCCTAATACCTTCAAAAATACCCGAGCCATACTGTAGGGAATGAGTGAGAATAGGTACTTTTGCATCTTTGTAATCAATAATTTTACCATCAAGCCAGACTTTTAAATTATTATATTCTGTCATAGTTCAAGATAACAATAATCGTTTAAATTTTTTTCTTTAAAAAAGATTTATAATTATATATTGTTTATAGAAATATGTGAACATATCTGAAAATAAATATGTTATCATTTTACTAGCATGGTTTATTACATTTCCAGAAATACTTGTAAGGCTTATTTACAGTATAACTATAATTCCCATTACGAATTATTTTCACATTAATTATTTTATTTCTTCAATTATACTTTCTTCTTTTTATTTAGGTTATGCTTTTGCGAATTTACCTTTTGGCTATCTAGTGGACAAATTTGGATACAGGATAGTTGCAATTTCCCTTATTTTTCTTGGAATTTTAATGCTTCTTTTTTCATATTCAACGAATTTTTTAGAAGCAATAATCCTGATGCTTTTGATGGGAATAGTATCTGCACCTACCTATATAGGTGCAATAAAACTCGTTTCAGAGGGAAACAACTCTTTCAGAGGTACATCGATTGGCTTTTTAAATACAGTAGGGCCACTTGCACTGTTACTTTCCAATTTTATAGTTCCATCATTTTTAGAAAAATTTGATTGGCAATTGGTATATGTGTACAGTTCATTTTTAACTTTTTTAATCGCATCCCCTGTATTCTTTATAAGGCATGTATCATTTAAAAGCAAGAAAGGAGCAATAAACAGAAAATCATTGATTGCATCATTTGTAAGATTCTTCGGTTTCTGGGCCATGTGGGGTGTTTCCTCTTATTTGTTTTTACTAGTTCATGAGCATTTCAATCTTGATCTTATTCAGGCAGGGATAATTTCAGGAATATTTTCAATAGGTGCTGTTATTTCTATACCTATTTCAGGTTATATTTCAGATATAATGAAAAAGAGGAAGGAAATATCTGGAATCTTTCTTTTTCTTTTCTTTTTACTCCTTGTAATTTATCCATTTTTACCTCTTTCATTAATTTATATTTTTACATTTATATTGGGGTTTATTGCATTCGGTTATAGAACACCCTTGGATACTTATATTTCTGAGATTACAAAGGGTAAAGAGGCAACATCAATGGGTCTTGCAAATATGATTTCACAACCGAGTTCAATAATAGTACCAGTAGTTATTGGTTATATAATAACATTTACAGGGAACATAGCATTTGCATTTATTTCTCTTTCCATAGGACCTTTAATTGCAATGATCCTGATCAAGAAATTGGACTAATCCAATAAATTTTCTACATTTTTAGAAATTTCAACCATGGCCTTGGCTGCAGGAGATTCTGGACTAAATTCTACAAGTGGTTTTCTATAAACCATGGATTTGGCTACATTCTTATCGTATGGTATTTTTCCAATTATCTCTAAATCATTCTTATTTGCAAATTCAAAAATATCCCTGAAATCCGGGTTAAGATCAAACTTATTAATTACAATGAATGATTTAATCCTGAAATGTTCAGCGAGATAAAAAGCTCTTTCCATATCGCTAAGACTTGATTTTGTAGGTTCAGCTACTAAAACCGCATGTGTGGCACCGCTCATTGATGCAATTACCTGACAGCCGATGCCAGCAGCAGAATCCACTATTATATTTTTTACAATACCATTTTTTATCCAGTCCCTTGCAATATTCTTTTCCTCTGTAACAAGCTTTCCTGAATTTGGCTGTCCAACATCGAGTTCAGAGCTAACGAAAGGGCCGTAAACTGTCTTACCTATCCTAATCCATCCTGAAAGATTGTTTTTCTTTATGGATATTACATTTTTTGGACATATTATTTTACATGCACCACAACCTTCACAAATGAAATCCTTTACTTTTGGAAAATTATCAATCTTTTCTATTGCCTCATATGTGCATACATCCTGACAAAGCATGCACTGTACACATCCAGAATAATCAATTACTGCTATGCTCTTTTCCCTGTATTCAATTTCTTTTTCCCAATTTTCAACGTTAAATATTAAATGTAGGTTCGGTGCTTCAGCATCAGCATCAACTATTGCTAAATTTTTATGGGATAATAACACTGATAATGATGATGACACAGTACTTTTACCCACACCACCCTTTCCACTCGCTATTACTATTTCTGCCATAGTAACTCCTCCACTTTCCTGGATATTCTTTCAAATTCTTTCGATGCATGGCTATCAGGGTATATTGTTACAACTGGTTTTCCCTCCACATAACTTTTAACAATTTCATCACTTAACGGAATTTTTCCTATTATTTCAAGGTCTTCAAGATCAGGCATTTCATCAATAAGATCGTACCTGTTAATAATTACGTATCCCCTGATACCCTGTTTCCTAAGCAGATTCATTATCATTTTTAGATCATGTATTCCAAGAGGGGTTGGTTCTGTAACTACAATTGCAAATGCTGCATCCTCTAATGCTGCAGCAACATGATTTCCTGTGCCAGCTGAGGTATCGAAAATCTTTAGTTCAGAATCAACAGATTCAGCCCTTTTTCTTGTGGATAGTACAAGAGGATAGGATCTCTCTTCCCCTTCCTTAAGCATCCCAGTTACCAGTTTTAAATTTTCATTTATTTCTGTTATATACGTGCTACCAATAATTTTTCTATCATCATCTATGGCATTTGCTGGGCAAACAAGCTGGCAGGTTCTGCATCCTGAACACAATGTGGGCATAAGAAAAGGGTAACCCTCCTTGAACATTACTATTGCATTTTCAGAACAATTTTCCCTGCACAATGTGCATTTTGTGCATTTTGAATAATTGAATTTTGGCCTAAAAATCCAGCTTTTTTCTTCATTTTCTAGATTCATTGATAATAAAATATGATCGTTGGGGCATTCAACATCTGCATCTACAAGCGTAACCTTAATTTTCTTTGATAATAGCGTCGCTAAATTTATTGCAACTGTGCTTTTACCTGTTCCACCTTTTCCACCCGTTATGGCAATCTTCATACTGACTCATCACCAAGGACCACCGCCACCCCTTCCCATACCCCTCCCACCGCCCATGCCCCTACCACCTCTACCATAACCAGGGCCGTATCCCATTCCTGTGGATGGTTGAAGTTTTCCTGATAAAAACGCCTTTATTGCATCTTCGACGGGCATATAGGGACAATCACGCATATCTATTCTACCCATTGATAAAACTTGAAATGAATTGGGCCCAATCGCACCTGCGATCAAAACATTGCATCCGGAATTTACAACAGCCTGTGCTGCCTGAATACCTGCACCGCTTCCAGCATAAGCACCCGGGTTCTGAATTACCTCAACATTTTTTACAATATCCCCTTCAAGATCAACTATTGTAAATGTTGGGCATCTTCCAAAATTTGGGCTTACATAATCTTTTAAGCCACCTGGTCCAGATGTGGCTATGCATAATCTCATTTAATAATCACCAATCAGGACAATACAAAAAAATAAATAAATTTATGGTAAAAATAGTTTACTTTTTCAATTCATCCAGTCTTTTTCTTATTTCATCCATTCTTTCTTGGAGGTATCTTAATTCATTCTCAAGGGCCGTTTTTTCATCTTGGGTATTGAATGGCTGTGTAATCTGATAATACTGGCCTGGATTATAGTATGTCTGGTAAGGATTGTACTGTGTACCTTGGTAATATCCATACCCCCATCTCCATCCTCTAGGCATGCCCGTCCAAGGGCAATATCCAAGTGTAGCTCCCCATCCTCTTCCTCTACCACCATACCAACCTTGTCCAAACATTTTACATCACCTTATTACTCAAATGAGTAATAATATTTAAATCTTTCTCATTTAAAGAATGATAAATTAAAATCATTAATTGTTCATGTCAAATTAATGGATTTGATAAATATTCTAAAGTTTATAACAGGGATTGTATTCCTTGGGATAGGCTCCTATCAGGATTTAAAGGATAGGGAAATTACAAGTTTTTTATGGCTATTGATGGGTATTGTTGCATCCATATTTTTAATCATAGAATATACTTCAGATTTTTTATATTTGACAGTATTGATTCTCATATTCTTTTTATGGTTTATTGATATTAAAAATTATGAAAATTATATTGATTTGGTTTTTTTCATTACACTTCTTATGTTGCTTCTTTTTACAAATGAACATAAATTTTTATTCGTTGATGGTGTTCTTCTCCTTGCCTATAAATATTTATACCATTTTGGCGCAATTGGTGGTAAGGCAGATGCAAGGGCAATAATGGCAATTTCACTCCTAAATCCCCTTTATCCACAGCTTTTTACAAATTTTTACTCTAATAGAGAGATAGTTTCTATTGTCTTTCCTTATTCGTTGGAAGTGATTTTTTACGCTGCTATAATCAATGCAATAATTTTTATGATTTATGTGCTGATTAAAAATATTAAAAATAAAGCTGAAAAAAAATTAAATTACATTTTCACACATCTATATGTAAATGGTGAATGGATAAAGTACCAAACGCCATTCATATTTTCAATGTTAATAGCTTTCATTTTATCCTATTTCTTCGACTTTTTTTACATTTTTTAGCCCTTCATTACCCCTATTGGCCTCATCCTTACCACTATTTTTGAAATATTTGCGCCCTGTACAGCCTCTACAACGTCATCAACATTTTTGTACGCACCTGGTGCCTCTTCTGCAGCAACATCTGAACTCGCCGATTTTACATATATGCCTTTCTGCAATAGATCCCTTTTTACCTGTTCACCCCTGTACCTTCTAAGTGCTTCATTTCTTGATAATATTCTGCCTGCTCCATGGCACGTAGAGCCAAATGTTTCATGCATTGCCTGATCTGTTCCAACAAGTAAATATGATGCCCTTCCCATATCCCCGGGTATTAGGACAGGCTGCCCTATATCCATATAAATTTTCGGAAGAGCAGGATGTCCTGCTGGAAAGGCCCTTGTAGCACCCTTCCTGTGAACAATTACCTTTTTTGTTCTACCATCAATTTCATATTCTTCTATTTTAGCAATGTTATGTGCAAGTGAATATATCACGTGCATACCAAGGGCTTCAGCAGATGCATTAAATATCTTTTCAAAAGCAGTTCTTGCCCAGTGATTGATCATCTGCCTGTTTACAAATCCGAAATTTGCAGCTGCTGCCATTGCTGAAATGTAATCCTGTGCCTCCTTGGAATGTATAGGTGCGCTTGCCAGCTGCTTGTCTGGTAATTGAATGTTATATTTTTTTGTAGCACTTTCCATAATCTCTATATAATCCGTTGCTACCTGATGACCCAGACCCCTTGAACCGGTATGTATCATCACTGTTACTTGCCCCTCTTCTGTTATGCCGAATTTTTTAGCAATGTCAGGTATGTATATTTTATCCACAACCTGAACTTCAAGGAAATGGTTTCCAGCACCTAAAGAACCTAGTTGCGGGGCACCCCTTGACTTTGCCTTATCAGATACCTTTGAAGGATCAGCATTAGATATCCTACCATTTTCTTCTATTCTTTCAAGATCTTCTTCCCAGCCAAATCCATTTGAAACTGCCCATTTTGCACCTTCTGCAAGGACATTATTCAATTCGTTCCTGTTCAGTTTTATTTTTCCCTCAGACCCAACTCCACTTGGAACTTCCTTGAATATTGCATCAATGAGTTCCTTTATTTTTGGCTGAACATCTTTTATTGTTAGATCTGTTCTCAACATCTTTACACCACAGTTTATATCATATCCTACGCCCCCAGGGCTGATTATCCCATCATCATAATCAAATGCTGCAACGCCACCAATAGGAAATCCATAGCCCCAGTGAATATCCGGCATTGCATAGGATGCCCTTATAATGCCCGGAAGAAATGCAACGTTTGCCACCTGTTCGGGAGCATTATCCTTTTTAATCTCTTCTATCATATGCTCTGATGCAAATATAATACCATCTACACGCATACCTTTTTTGTACGTCTTTGGTATTTTCCATCTAAAATTGTCTATCTTTTCAATTGGACCATTATACATGTATTTATCACCTATCCGTTATTAAAAATCACTTAATCACGTCTACTCCATGCCTTTCCCTTAGTTCCTGCTCCGTGATTTTGCCCATGATCTGTTTTGATTTAACACCTGTGGCCACGATCATTACATTAATCTTCCCTTCAAAATCAGGATCAATAGCAGCACCCCATATTATCCTTGCCTTATCTCCAACACGCTTATGAACCTCTTCAACAATTGTTTGGGCTTCGGATACTGTCATTTCAGGTCCTCCAATAACATGAACAAGAACGCCTGTTGCGGATGATATATCAACTTCAAGGAGTGGAGAGTTTATAGCATCGTTTAATGCTTCCTGTGCACGCTCATCTCCAGGTGATTCACTCTCACCAACACCAATCATTGCAACTCCACCATCCTTCATAATTGTTCTTAAATCGTTGAAATCCAGATTTACAAGACCTGGCTTAGTGATCATTTCTGTAAGCCCCTTAATGGCCCTCATTAAAACGGTATCAGCGACCTTAAATGCATCATTTAGGGGCATTCTCGGAACAATCTCTAAAAGTTTATCATTTGGTATTGTAATTACTGTATCTGATGTTTCCCTGAGCTTATCCAGACCGTAGGTTGCATTTTCCATCCTTGATCTGCCCTCTGATGCAAATGGAAGGGTACAAACAGCTATTGTCAATGCACCAAGTTCTTTTGCTACCTTAGCAACAAAAGGTGCAGAACCAGTGCCTGTGCCACCACCCAACCCACAGGTAATGAATACTATATCTGAGCCCTGAAGCACTTCCTTAATTTTATCCTCTGCTTCCCTTGCCGCCTCTTCACCTATCTGAGGAATTGCACCCGCACCAAGACCCCTTGTTGTTCTTTTACCTAGTAATATTTTTTTCTGTGCCTTTGTAATCAGCAGATGTTGAGCATCTGTATTTGCAGCTATTAATTCAGCACCTACTACTCCTTCCTCCATTATTCTAGTGATTGTGTTTGATCCTCCACCACCACACCCGATTATTCTTATTACAGTTTTAAGACCCTTTAAAATTTCTTCAAGTTCTTTATCTTCCTCTGTTTCAGTAACTGGTTCTTGATTTTTATAAAGATTTTCATTCGTGTAGGATTTGGATAATACATCCTTAAGGAGAGATTTCATACTTCTTCACCATGATGATAATTTCAAACCTGATATTTAAAATATTGCAAAAAAGATATGAGCTACTCCTCAGCTGAAGCATCGGAGCTTTTTGCTTCAAAAAGCGACATCTGCCTGTATGAATATATTCCATATAAGCCCGAAGTGGCGAACTCCACAGGCTTAGATTCGAACTGCACAAATCCTACTTTTATCAACCTCATTTTCCTTATGTTCTTGAATGCATTTTCAAAGAAGTGCAAGTACATCTGCAGCAATTGAAAATTGACTTCGCAAAGTCATGGATATTTCTTCTTTAGTTATATGAGCATATTCTGTGTATAGAGACAGGTCAGTGAGGACTTCTCTGCATCTTTATGTATTATATACTAATCTGTCCCGTTCTTCTAGAAAGTGATTGTATAAGAATCTGCAACTACCTAATTGTTTTTCCAATAGGATCTTCTGTTTTTCAAGGGTTATGTTTCTCTCTGGTGACCACTATCATAATTTATTGATATAAAATAATATTTATAAAATTTTTATAAGGAAAAATACGTGTATTTCATTGCTGAAGCAATTGAGATTTACAGCTTCCCCCCAAACCTCTAACCTTACCTTAAATTAAAGAAAAATTTATAGATACCTTATTAATGATTATTTTTTATGGACAATCAAAAAAACGATATGATTTATTCACTTTTCCTGAAACTTTTAGATGATTTAAAGAATATATCAAACAAGGAAAGCATAGGGAAAAGTGATATTGATTCTATTGTAAAATCTTATGAAAAGAAGCTAAAGATAATAATGAATAAAAATCAAAGACAAAAACCATCTTTGACCTTAAAATTTGGAGAATCATATTTGATTGATGAAGAAAAGCCTGTTGAAAGTTACAATATTTTCAAGCAGGCTGTTTCAAGGGGCTCTAATGGTCTATGCATAACAAGAACTCATCCTGAGAGTATTTCCTTCTATGACACGGCAAAAAATGTTAAATTCATATGGCTTTCCAAGGTGGGGTTGGATACGAGGAAAGATTTTTCATCCCTGCAGCCAACAGATTTGACCATTATTGCCAATAGCATTAACGATTTCATAAAAAATAATGCAAAGGGTGTAATACTTCTTGAGGGGATAGAACTTTTAAGTGCAAGCAATGGATTCCAAAACCTTGCAAGAGCATTGACAACAGTGAAGGATATCGTAAGTGCTGGGAAAGGTGTTCTTTTAATCTCAACCAATTTAAAAGCATTAAAAGATGATGAAAAAAATTTTCTTCTGAGAGAGTTTAACCAGATTCCTGTCCCTTGAGAGGAAGTATTTCTATTCTGGAAGGTGTGGGTAATTTCATCATTGCTTTTCTTAAACCTTCCTTTGCCTTTTCAATATTTTCTTCATCAACTCTAACGAAAAGGATTGTTTCACCAGATTTTACCCTTGCAGCTGTGCCCACAGGTTTGCCAAATGCCAGGCTCATACCACTAGATATCCTATCTGCACCTGCACCTGTTGCCATTTTATGTTCCCTGAGCACATGATGCGGATAAACCCTTATTTTCAAGTAATAGTTTGTTCCACCTAGAGAAGTCATTAGATACTTATTTGCCGCTACCCTTGCAGCCTCCAGGGCAGTATGTCTAATCTGGCAATCCTCTTCTGCAATTAAATTTAGAACATATCCGAACCTGAACTGGTTTTTCAAATCACCATGCTCAAACTCATGAATCCTCGGTTGCGGGATCCCCGATATGTATTCCTTTCTTGTGTATGCTGGACCCGTAATCTTCCTGTACATTCTACCCGGTTTTCTTACCATTTTAAATTACACCTTCCGGCTTGTAAGATACCTGAAAGCTTTCTCTCTTTTTAAGGTTTTTTATTTTTCAGCTGGAACAAAGTATAATGTTGAGGCATCCACCTTCTCAAGCGGTACATCCCTGAACTTCGGCTTTATTTTCATTCCTATTCTTATATCCTTCTGTTCAATGTTTATTTCACCTGGTTCATTTATTACAAGGGTGCTTGTTAATTTAGAATATGAATTGTCATACCCCTGAACATCTATGTTTATGAGTGTGAATGGAACTCTACTAAGAAATGTTTCACCTGCAAAGTATGCTGTTGTGAATGTATAAATTCTAATATCCGCATCTGTAAGATCCACCCATTCCGTAATCTCAGCCATACATTCGGGACAATCAGCCCTCGGGGGCAGGAAAAGTAAATCTTTTCCATTCCTGTGTTTTTCTTTGTTCCTGCAAACATTTCCGAGAAGTTTCTTGTTTTTCAAGCCTATAAAGAATGGTGAAACCTCACCAAATGTATGTTTGTACAGTATAGAATATGGAAAGTCCACTATTAATGGATTTTTATTTTTTGAAACATATTTTTCTCCAACAGACATGTTTACCATCCCCTACCTAATACAAAAACAGTAACATCACTACCTGTTCCTGCATGGCTATGGGCAAGACCCCTTCTTGCATCTTTAACTTGAAGCTTATCGCTTCCATAAAATTTCTTTATCTTTCCCTGGATCTGCCACATAACACTAACAGCTTGCATTATTCCAGTAGCACCAACTGCATGCATGCAACCAAGCAAACCACCCGATGGATTTACATGAATTCTGTTTGCAAGCTTCGGATTAACATCCCTGAAAACACCTTTTTCATCATCGAATGGAGCAGAATCAATAAGTTTTCCTCCTTCACCGTACCTTGCCAAACCAAGATCTTCATACGTTTGAAGTTCACTAGATGTATAGGCATCATGTAGTTCTACAACATCAATTTGTTCAAGGGGATTTGTAATGCCAGCCATGTTGTATGCCATTTTTGCAGCCTTTCTTCCAGCCCTGAACGAATGCAATCCTGGATAAACCATATCTTCATACCATTCTGGTTTTTCATGCGGAAGGAGAAGATCATCTTTGATAAGACCTCCAACAGTTGTTGGTCTATCCGCTGGTCTCATTGTATCTGTACCATTGCCAACTCCCTCAATTATTACAGGCTTATCTGTCAATTCCCTGGCAATAGATTCATCTGCAAGAAGTGCTACAGCTGCACCATCGCTCATAAGGCAACAATCAAGCCTCTTCAGAGGTGTTGAAATCATATCCGACTTCAATACATCATATATTGTTATGAAACCAGATGTACTTTTTGTTGCATATGGATTCTTTGCATTTGTTTGCGCAAAGAAATTGTACTGTGCATTGTTTCTATTCTTTACAGCTACCTTTGCCATCTGTTTTTCAGTAATACCAAATTCATACATGTATCTGGTTGCCATAGCTGCATAGTATGCAGAATAATAGCCACCTACGGGAAAATCAAAATCTGTATCCGATGCTAACGCAATAAATTCATTCCCCTTGCTTGTACTTACTTCTGACATTTTTTCAAAACCCATTACAAGTACAAGGCTTGCATCGCCTGATTTTACCATTTCATACCCTGCTTTAAGGCCCAATCCACCTGTAGCACCACCACCTTCTATTCTTGCGCTCTGTATGGGATTAAAACCAATATAGTCTCTTATGATTGCACCGAAAAGTAACTGTCTTTCAAAATGATCAGAAAAATAGCTCACTATTGTACCATCAATCATTTTCTTTACATCAAGTGGATCTATTTTCAGATCATTTTCAAACAATGCCATTTTCGCCGCTTCCATGACAAGTTCTTCCTGCGTGGAATCCTTTCTAGATTTTGCAAACTGCGTCATTCCTCCTGCGATCATCGCCACTCTATTTCCCATTTTTCATACCTCCATTTTATTTTAATAGCTCTTTCGCTATTATCATTTTTTGCACTTCATTTGTCCCTTCCCCTATTTCCATCAACTTTGAATCCCTTAGATATCTTTCTATGCCAAAATCTCTGAAATATCCGTACCCACCGTGAATCTGTATTGCTGTTCTGGCTGCATCCATAGCTACCTGGCTTGCAAAATATTTTGCCATTGAAATTTCTTTTCTAGCGGGTATTCCTTTATCGTAGAGTTCTGCGGCATGTTCTATAAGTAATCTTGCTGCCTGAATATTTGTTGCCATATCCGCAAGATAAAACTGTATGCCCTCAAACTGTGAAATCGTTGTTCCAAAGGCTTTTCTTTCCTTGGCATATTCTATGCTTGAATTTAATGATGCCTCAGCCAAACCAAGCGCTATTCCAGCTATTGCAATTCTTCCTCCCTCCAATATTTTCATTGCCTGCTTGAATCCTTCACCAGGATTCCCTATCAAACGTTCTTCTGGAACTAAAAAATTATTGAAAATCAATTCTGCCGTATCACTTCCCCTTACACCCAGCTTATCCTTTATTTTATTCCTTTCAACACCTGGAGAATCTCCATCTATAAGAAATGCATTTATGCCTTGATCACCTTTTGCCATCAAAACAATGTATTTTGAACTTGCACCATGTGTTATGAATATTTTAGATCCATTAATAATATAGTGTTTACCTTCTTTTTTATAAGTTGTTGACATATTCTTAGCATCAGTTCCTGAGGATGGTTCTGTAAGTGCCCATGCAACAGGTCTAGCATGCTTTATTGTATATTCTATAACCATTTTTTTTATTTCTTCTGATGCAAAAAGATATACATGGTTCAGACCAAGACTATTATGTGCTTCTAGACTCAATGCAAGGCCCCCAGAATATCTTCCAACAATTTCAAGTATTTTAGAATAAGTAAACATGTCAAGACCCAAACCACCATAACTTTCTGGTATTGTTAATGTGAGAAGCCCGTATTCCTGCATTTCTTTATAAAATTCATTTGGTATATGGTCCTCAATATCTATAGTTTTAGCTATTGGCTCAATTTTCTTTTTTGCAAATTCTTCCATTTGTGTTAAAATTAATTTATTTTCTTCTGAAATCTCATATACCATTCTTAAAATTCACCCCTATATTCAGGAAAATTTTTCCAAAATAGAACAATGATTCATCCATTGTTTGAAGGTAAAACCTATTCCGTATAAAATTTTTTCATTTTTAAATTAGAATTTAAATTTTTAGTTTGAAGGAAAAGTATAAATAATTTATCTATATGTAGATTATCTATGATTGAAATTAAATTGGAAAATAAAGCGGTATTGTTCACATCTTTAGGTCATTTCATCAATGATGGTGTATTCTTTCTTTTTCCCGTTCTGACTACATTGCTTTCTGTGCAAAAATCATTTAGCCCTTGGATCATTGGCATATTATTCGCAATATACTACGGTTCATCGGCTGTATTTACAACATTCATAAGCGTCAGGGCGGACAAGACAAAGAGGTATGGTGAAGGAATTGCCATAGGCATTGCATTGTTGTCTTTGGGATTAATTATATTTATGGTATCATTGCTTATCCCACCATCGACATTTCTCATAACTCTTGTAGTACTTTCTACAATTGTTCTAGGGGTAGGTACAGGTTATTACCATCCTCTTGGTGCAGCAGTGCTTCAAAATGTTGTAACCAGAAATAAAGTAGGAAAAGCACTCGGTATAAATGGTGGGCTTGGAAGTATTGGAAGGGCAATTTATCCTGCCATTTTCTTTGGAATTGCAGTCCTGTTCACCTACTCAGCCTCTCTTGGTTTTCTTTCAGCACTTGGATTTCTTGTAGCTCTGATGATATATTTTGAATTGAAAAACATTGTGAAAATAGACATAAAACAGAAAAAAGAAAATATGGGCAAATCAATAAAAAATGCAATTACAAAAGGTATACTTATTCTTTCAATACTTACCTTTGCAAGAGCTTTGGCAACACAAGGAATTGTAAGCTGGATACCTTTCTACTTAACTTATACGAGAGGAATGGGATTGAGCCTATCTTTAGGTACAACAATGACGATAATATATACCATAGCTATTATAGGACAACCTTTATTTGGTATACTAGCAGACAAATTTGATAGAAGGTACCTGCTGATCTTATCTACAATAGGATCTGGTTTAGCGGTGATCGGATACGTTCTGACTGGAGGATATATCAGCCTATTATTGCTTATGATATTTGCATTCTTTAATTTCACAGGATTTCCAATTTTGATGGCGCTTACAAAAGACTATGTACAGAGCACATCATCTTTGAGCAATTCACTTGTATGGGGTATAGCAAACACAGGTGGAATGGTTATTGGGCCTTTGGTTGTAGGTTCATTTCTGTTAAACAGTTATTCAGGTCTTGTGATTATTTATGAAGTTCTTGCTGTGTTTATCATAATTATCGGATTCTTTACATTTCTTCTGCCTAAGCCCAGTGAAAAATCAAAGATGCCCCTATTTGGCTAAAAATATTTTTATCCTTTTTCCTTTTTTTGTTTTATGTGTCTAATGTGGTATTTCTTGGGAAAGTAAACTTGAACTGGTGTGATAATTGCAACGTACCCATATTGGGGAAGAAATGTGATATTTGCAGATCGGAATCAAGAAAGGTTAATGTAACACCTCCAGGCGATTTTAAATTTCCATTAAAGGGGGATATGGAAATACTTGATGAATCATTCAAAGATATTTTAAAAATAAATTTTTCAGAAGTTTTTTCTGAGAAAGTAATTGTATTGAACAGAATTCCTGGTCCTGATAGATCCGAAGAAATAATCGTTGGCGGTTATGTTATTGCTACTGTTATGCATGACTTTAATAAATTAAAGGTCGCGCTCAGACCACATTTTTATGTTGTTGCAAAGGAACATTTAAAGGATATTTTCATACAAGCAGACCCTGTTGCAATTGAATCAATAAAAAAGGGTACCAATTTAATGGCACCTGGCATAATAAAAATAGGAGATGATGTAAAAAAAGACAGGGATGCATTTATTGTTAATGATAATAAAATACCCATTGCACTGGGTATTTCAAGAATATCAAAAAATGAAAAAATTGAAAGGGGTATGGCAGTTAAGGTAAAGTTTCTAATGGAGGATATCAAAATACCTGATAAAAAAGGGGATATGAAAAAAATAATTGAAGCAAATAGAAACTATATGAAATTCAGGGAAGAAAAATCTATTGAAATGATTAAAAAATTGGATGGAAAAAATACATTTGTTTCATTTAGTGGTGGAAAGGATAGTCTTGTTGCATTGCATCTTGCAATAAGATCTGGAATAAAGTTCAAAACAGTATTTTTGAACACTGGACTTGAATTCAAAGAAACAATAGAATATGTTAAAAAAACAGCTGAAAAATTCCAGCTTGATCTTGATATAATAGATGCAGGTAACGCATTTTTTTTAAATCTCGATCATTTTGGTCCACCAGGTCGAGATTATAGATGGTGTTGCAAAGTTTGCAAACTCGGGCCGACAACAAGATACATAAAAGAACATTCAAGTGGTCCAATATATATGCTCATAGGTCAGAGGGCATATGAAAGCAAAACGAGATCAAGCAAGGGTGAGATATGGGAAAATAGATGGGTGCCAAATCAGATAGGAATAAGTCCCATTCAGAACTGGAACTCACTTATGGTATGGATTTATATATTTGAGCATGGCCTTGAATATAATCCTTGGTATGATATGGGCCTTTGGAGAACGGGTTGTTTTATGTGCCCATCACAAGACTTAAGTGATTTAAACATTGTCAAGAACAATTATAGGGAATATGAAAAATGGGAAGAGTTTTTGAAAAGTTATGCCAAAAAGAATAATATACCAGATGAATGGTTATCCTACGGTTTATGGCGATGGAATTCACTTCCTGAATTTTTGAAAAGTAGATTTGGTTTTGATGGATTTAAAAGAACTTCACTTGAGATAGAGAAAATCGAATACGGGAAGAGTTTTGAAATAAAAGCTAACAATGTTATTGATTTAGTAAGATTAAAAAATATGATGAATATTTTACCTAAAAATTTTTATGAAATTAATAATAAAATTATTATAGATAAAAGATTCATTGATATTGGCATACAGATAATATATGAATCAGAGGAATGTGTTGGGTGTGGTATATGCACTGGCAGATGCGATAAAGATGCACTATATTTGGAGAATGGTAAGGTTTGGATAAATGAAGAAAGATGCATGCACTGTACAAAATGCATCGGCCCATGCCCTGCATATGCATTCAGGTGAAATAGTATGGATGAAAAAATAGAAATTGTAATTAAAATATTAATGAAAAAAATAAGTCCTCATAAAATTCCATATAATGAGCCTTGGAAAGTATTAATATCAACTGTTCTTTCACAGAGGACAAAGGATGAAACAACAGCAACCGTTTCAAAACGCCTTTTTGAAAAATACCCTAATCTTAATGACCTGGCAAATGCAAAGAATGAAGATCTTGAAATTTTATTGAAACCGATTGGATTTTATAGGGAAAAGGCGAAAAGGATCAAGGAAATTGCAAGGATAATTCTAGATGATTATGGGGGCAATGTCCCAAAGGAAAAGGATCTGCTTTTAAAATTGCCAGGTGTAGGGACAAAAACTGCAAATATAGTTCTTTCAGTTTCTTATAGCAAGGATTACATTGCTGTTGACACACATGTACACAGGATATCAAACAGGCTAGGATGGGTAAAAACAAAAACTCCTGAGGAAACGGAATTGGAACTGATGAAAATAATAGATAGAAGTTACTGGAAAATAATAAATTCTGTACTAGTTGAATTTGGAAAAAGCATATGCAGACCTAAGGGCCCTAGATGTGATATTTGTCCGGTTAGTAATTATTGTCCTTCATCAAGGATTGTAGCAAAAAAGTAGACAAAACCATTATATTGATTTTTTTAATATTTATTGAACAAGGTGTAATTTCATGTATATAATACAACCTTCTAAATTAAAAAAAGGCTTACCGAAGGAGACGCTTTCAATTTGTCCTGTTTGCAAGAAAGTGATACCTGCCACAATTTATGAAGAAAATGGAAAAGTAATGTACAAGAAAACATGTCCCGAGCATGGTGAATTCAAAGATATTTATTTTGGAGATGTTGAAACATATTTGCGCTATGAAAATTTTGCATTTGACGGCGTAGGCGTTCAAAATCCCCAGATCAGTGGATCAAATTGCCCATACGATTGCGGTTTATGCACACTTCATTATAGCCACACATCACTGGCAAATATTGATCTTACCAACAGGTGCAATCTTAAGTGCCCCATATGCTTTGCAAATGCTAATGCTGCGGGATATGTTTATGAGCCATCATTTGAACAGATTGTTTATATGATGGAGGTTTTGAGAAATGAAAAACCTGTTCCAACTCCTGCTGTACAGTTTGCAGGTGGTGAACCAACAATATATCCACAATTCCTTGATGTAATTAAAAAGGCAAAGGAGCTTGGTTTTGCACAGATACAGGTAGCAACAAATGGTGTTAGAATTGCACACGAGCCAGATTTTGCACAGAATATGCTTGATGCAGGTCTTCACACAGTATATCTTCAATTTGATGGTTTCAAGGATATGACCTATATAAAAACAAGAGGCAGACCTGGTTTTCTAAAGGAAAAGCTTCAAGCAATAGAATATCTGAGACACACAAAACCTAAACCGCTCGCCACAGTTTTGGTTCCAGTGATCGTAAAAGGAGTAAATGATGACGAAGTTGGGCAGATAATCGATTTTGGTCTTAAAAATCTTGATGTTATCAGGTCAGTAAATTTTCAGCCTGTTTCATTCGCGGGCAGGATTCCACAGGATGAGCTAATTGTTGGTAGATACACACAGGGTGATTTGATCAAAGATCTTTTAAAACAGACAACATATTTTGAAAAAAAGGACTTCTTCCCTATACCTGTTGCTGCTCTTTTTTCAGAACTTGCATCCCAGCTGTTCAGGCATCCTTATGTTGCATTTACATCCCATCCACATTGCGGTACGGCAACATACTTATTTATGGATTATGATAAAAACAAGGTTATACCTATTACAAGGTTCATAGATGTTGATGGTCTTGTTGAAGAACTGAGGCCAAAGATTATGGAAGCAAAATTCGATGGGAAGTCAAAGGTATTTTCTGTACCCTATCTGTATAGGATATTCAAAAAATATTATAACGAGGACGAAGCACCCTCTCACTTCAAGATCAAAGAAATCCTTGATGTTTTCAAAGAAGGAACGAAGGATACCCTTGGAAAGCTTCATTGGGATTCTCTTTTCATTGGGGCAATGCACTTCCAAGATGAATATAATTACGATCTTGAAAGACTTAAGAGATGTGTAATTCACTATGCCACACCGGATGGAAGGGTAATACCTTTCTGCGCATACAATTCTGGCCCTGTTTATAGAACAGAGGTGGAGAAAAAATTCTCAATGACTTTGGAAGAGTACAGGAAAAGATATGGTAATGCTGTAGGTACAGAGGGAGTGTGAATACATGGAAGTTGATACTTCCAAATGCAATTACTGTGGTGCCTGCGTTGGCTCTTGCCCCGTTAATTGCATGTACCTTGATGAAACAAGGATTATTATTGATGAAAAAGCATGCACAAAATGTGGCTTTTGCATAAGAATATGCCCGATGGGTGCGATTTCTGCGGAGTGGTTCAAATGAAATCATTTGAGTATGATGTACTTGTTATTGGGGCAGGACCTGGAGGTAGCTCTGCTGCTAGGTTTGCCTCAAGGAAGGGCTTAAGGGTATTAATGATAGAAAAAAGGCCAGATATCGGTTCACCGGTTCGGTGTGGCGAAGGCATTTCAAAAAGCTGGTTACCTGAAGTAGAAATTGAAGCACAGCCAAACTGGATATCCAACGAAGTTGAAGGTGCCAGGATATATCCGCCGGATGAAAAAACGTTCATAAAACTTTCAGCAGCCAGGGCAGGTAATGAAGTGGGCTATATTATAGAAAGGGACAAATTTGACAAATATCTTGCAGCATTAGCTGCAAGAGAAGGGGCAGAGATTTGGGTGAAAAGCCCTGCTATTTCTTTGATAATAGAAAATGGCAAGGTATCAGGAGCCAAAATAAGGAGAATGGGTGAAATTGTTGAAGTAAGGGCTAAAATAATAATCGGTGCTGATGGGTTTGAAAGTCAGGTAGGTAGATGGTCAAAGATTAATACAATGGTGAAGGACAGGGATATTGTTTCATGTGTAGAATACAGAATGGTTGGCATTGATATTAATAAGGATTTTACGGACTTTTACCTTGGCAGTTGTGCACCTGGTGGATATGTATGGGTATTTCCAAAAAATGGCGATGAAGCGAATGTAGGCATAGGTGTTGCATTGAATAAGCTCAAAAGGCCAGGTGAAGTAAAAAAATATCTTGATGAATTCATTGAAAAACATCCTGGTCTTAAGAAGGGAAAAACAATTGAACTTATTACAGGGGCGGTATCTACTTGCCAAATGCCTCAAACGATAGTTACAGATAATGTTATGCTGGTAGGTGATTCTGCAAGACTGATTGACCCAATTACAGGTGGTGGTATTGCAAATGCCTGTATTTCTGGCAAGCTTGCAGCAGAGGCAGCATATGAAGCAATAAAATCAGGAAATTCATCAAAGGAATTCCTTAAGGAGCACTATGAAAAGAAGGTAAGGGAAAAGTTCGAGAGAAAGAATTTAAGGAATTGGTTTGCAAAAGAAAAACTTTCAATGCTTTCCGACGAAACATTAAACAAGCTCGTGGATGCTATATCCTCTGTAGAATTAACATCAATATCTGTAAAAAGTCTCCTGGATGCTGTACAGAAAAAGTATCCAGAACTTGTTAAGGAATTTGAGGACCTCCTTTAAACAAAAAGATTTATTACGCAATTGTCCATTCTTTTTTAGAGCCGCGGTAGCCAAGCGGACTACGGCGCCAGCCTTGAGAGCTGGTTCTCTGCAAAGGGAGCGGGAGTTCAAATCTCCCCCGCGGCGCTGGCATAAGATGATCAAGAATGAGATATTTTCCTTATGAATACAGACCTTTTCAAAGGGAAATCGTAAATGATGTTGAGGAAACATTGAACAAAAAGGGGCACCTGATTTTAGAAGCACCTACTGGAATAGGTAAAACAATTGCTGTTTTAGCTCCTTCATTGGAATTTGCATTAAAAAATAAATTGAAAATATTTTATTTAACAAGAACAAATTCACAGCAGGAACAGGTAATAAAAGAGGCAAGGAAATTAAAGAAAGAGTACAGTTTTACACTTGTACCTATCCAAGGCAGGAATTCATACTGTATGCTATTCCTGAAAGAAAAAATATTTGATGCAACTCCTGAAGAACTTGCGATTAGCTGCAGAAAAAGAAAAAAAGATGTTGAAAATGGAAATGCTGAATCATGCATATTTTACAAAAATTTTTTGGAAAAAGGAAAGGATGTTGTTTTATATGCAAAAGAAAATATTTTAACCGCACAGGATTTTGTTGATAGATCAATGGAGGATGAGGTTTGTGCCTATGAAGCGATGAAACTTGCGGCCACAGAAGCAGATATTTTGATCATGCCTTACGTATATTTCTTTGATCCCAATATTAGATCGAGACTTTTTGAATGGATAAACATCTCAATAGAAAATACAATTCTTATAATTGATGAAGCACATAATCTTCCAGATTTTGCAAGGAATCAAAGAACAATGCATCTGACATTAAAATCAATCTCTGGGGTAGACAGGGAAATCATGGATTATGGTGATGATAACAAATTTGGTATAAAATATTCTGAATTTATTGAAATTTTCAGGGAAACTTTATTCGGTTTAGCAGAAAAATTACTGAAAGAAAAGGATGATTCACCTTTAAATAATGAATATCTTCTTCAAATGTTATCAGATGCTTTTGGTACAAGTACAGATAATTTCATATTATTCTTGAATACTCTTTTAGATTATGGAGAAAAAATAAGGGGAGAAAAGTTATCAAAAGGGCAATTACCTAGATCATTTGTTGGTAACCTCGGTCAATTTTTACTTGAATTCTTTTTAAATGAAGATAGGGATACTGTGAGAATTATAACAAAGGAGGAACAGCTAATGCTTGAGATGTTTGCCATAGACCCGAAACCTGTTACTTCAATCATAGAGAATTCATATGCGTCAATACATATGTCTGGGACACTCAGGCCCTTAGATGAGTATGAATCATTAATATTTAATAAAAAAATTGCAAAAAAGATCATTTATCCATCACCATTTCCAAAGAATAATTTAAAGGTATACTATATTGATAATGTTACAACAAAATTTGATTATATAAAAAATGATGAGGAAAGGGAAAAAATGGCAAAATTGATTGAAAAAATAATAAACACTAAACATAATTCGCTCGTTCTTTTTCCAAGCTACAACCTGATGAATAAAATACTTGAAAGGGACATTGCATTCTTTGGAAACGTTTATAAAGAAACGCCGAATATGTCACAAAGGGACTTTATAAAAAATATTCACATGTTTAAAAGACATGGTGGTGTATTTTTTTCTGTGTTTGGTAGTAGAATAAGTGAGGGTATGGATTTTCCTGGTGGGCAGATTGAACTTGTCGTGATTGCAGGTATACCATATCCAAAGCCTTCAGCAAAGCAAAAGCTAATGGAATTGTATTATTCCCAGGAAATGGATAAAAACACGGTTTATAAATACCTTGTTCATGGTCCAACAGGCAGGAGAATTCTACAGGCAATAGGAAGAATGATAAGATCATCAACAGACAGGGGATTGGCAATTATTCTTGATAAAAGAGCGCCTAGATTTAAAGAATACATTGAAATGGAAAAGAGCAAAAACATAGAGGAAGAAATAAAAACATTTTATTCAAATATGGCAAGTTTAAAATAGTTTCTGGCCATAATTTAAGGTGATATGGTTGTTATAAAAGTAGATAAAAAAAGACTTGAAAACTTAACAGGTCTTTTAATTAATGATCTTGAAGAAATATTTGAAACGTTGGCAGTGGATATAAAAAGGGGAGATGACTTATCCTGGGATCTAGAGCTCTATCCTGACAGGCCGGATCTTTATTCTATCTTTGGCCTTTCAAGGGCAATAAGGCAGTACAAATTTCAAGAAGAAAGGAATTATAAGGTTAAGAAATCGAATATCTTTCTTAAAGTGGATAAAAATGTCAGCAGTATAAGACCATTCATAGGTGCAGCAATAATAAGGGATCTGTATCTTAATGATACAACAATAAGGGATATTATGGACTTACAGGAAAAATTGCATTTGACAGTTGGAAGGGATAGGAAAAAAATAGCAATTGGCATTCATGATCTTGACAAGGTCAAGCCACCATTCAAGTATGCAGCATATTTACCAGAAGAAATTTCATTCATTCCTCTGGGTTTTCAAAAAAAAATGAATTTAATGGAAATAATCAAGAATCATCCAAAGGGTATTGAATATGCTGAACTTTTAAAGGATTTTAAAATGTATCCTGTAATCACAGATTCAGAAAATAATGTTCTTTCATTCCCACCAATTATCAACGGAACTCTTACGCAGGTGACGGAAAAAACAAAGAATATATTTATAGATGTCACAGGGCTAGATCTTTTTACTGTTATAAATACACTTGACCTTACTGTAACTGCGTTGAATGAATTATCAATGGAAAATGAGAGTGTTAATATAAATTATCCAGAAGGCATGATGGTTCTACCAGACCTTAAATATGAGAAATTACCAATAGAAAAAACTGAAATTGAAAACATGCTGGGCATAAAGATGGATGAAGAGAGTATTTTTAAAGCACTTAAATCAATGGGTTATAAATATTCAATGAAAAAGAAAAAAATTGAGGTTGGTATACCCCCATATAGAATAGATATAATGCATCCTGTTGACATTATTGAGGATGTTGCAAAAGCATACGGGTTTAACAAAATTGAAAAATCATTGCCGGAAAAATTTTCGATTGGAATAGAATCAAATGTTGAAATGGTTAAGGAAAGGCTTAGAAGAATTATGATCGGGCTTGGATACATTGAAACAATTAATTTAACATTCACATCCCCAGAAAGGAACTTTTTTATTTTTAACCTTGATAAGGAAGAATCCATGAATATTGTGAATCCTGTGATAGAGGACCAGAGCATTTACAGAACATGGCTAATACCCATGCTGATGGAAACATTAAAAAATAATAAACACAGAAATCTGCCACAGAAAATTTTTGAAATAGGTGAAGTTTTTGATGGGAAGGAAACGATACATATTGCAGGTGTATCCATAAGCTCAAATGCATCTTTTACAGAAATTAAAGGTGTAGTAGGAAAATTTTTGCAAAGCCTCGGTTTAGAAATGAACATTAAGGAAGATAAAAAACCTTTCCTTATCAATGGGAGACAGGCAAGTATAATCATCAACGATCAATATGTGGGCTTTTTTGGGGAAATGCACCCTGAAATCATAGAAAGGTTTGATCTAGGAAACCCTGTTGTTGTTTTTGAACTTAACATTGAAAGAATATTTTCAGATATTTTTAAGGATAGGCTTGAGTTCTAAATAATAAGGTTTATTTCCAATTAAATCAAACAAAATTCTAGATAAAATTATTAAACAAAATTAACATATATGTTATGGTGATTTAATGGAATTTAAAGAAGTTGTAAAGGACCTGCTTTTTACTTTTGGGGTAAGTGGTTATGAGGATAACATAAGATCCAGGATTTTAGATTATTTAAAAAACTTTGGTGATCCAATATGCGACAAATTAGGAAATGTTTATTTGACCATAGGTTCAGGTAAGGATCATATTGCCTTTATGGCTCATATGGATGAAATTGGTGCTGTAGTTTCTTACATCGATGATTCAGGTTTTTTAAAGATTAAAAAGATAGGGGGTGTTGATACAAGAATACTTTACGGTCAGGTAATGGAAATAATTACCCAGAATGGAAAAATTTACAATGGTGTAATAGGTTTAAAGCCCCCACATATATCAAAAGAAGATGAAATGAACAGGGTTGTTCAGATCGATGATCTTTACATTGATGTTGGTGCAAAATCCAAGGATGATGTGGCATCAATGGGTATTTCAATTCTCGACCCTGTCAGGTGGGAAAAACAATTTCATGTATTAAGGGATAGATACATAGTTTCAAGAGGTCTTGATGATAGAGCAGGTTGTGCAATTTTGCTTCTATTGCTTGAAAATCTCTCAAAAAAGAAATTGAACAAAAAGGTAACATTTATTTTCACCATTCAAGAAGAGACAGGCTTAAGGGGCGCAAAAGCAATATCTGAAAGAAACATAGATGAACTTTATGCTGTGGACAGCGTAACTGCAGCCGATCAACCAAAAGTTGATTATTCACTTAGCCCTGCATCACTTGGTAAAGGTCCTGTATTGAGGTTCATTGATGCAAGGGGAGCTAATTCATTATCTTTAAGGAGAAAAATAATAAAAATGGCAAGGGAAAATAATATACCTTACCAGGAATTGGCAACCGGTGGCAGCACAGATGCTGCAGGCACATTTGAATTGGGCATTCCGTCACTTGCAATCTGTTTTCCCATAAGATACACACATACTACGGTTGAAATGGTTGATCTTGAGGATATTAAAAATGAAATAAAATTACTTGAAAAAATAGTTGAGGATTAAGACATTTCCTCTCTTATGACTGTTCCAAGGCGTTTTATTCCCTCTATTATGTGTTCATCTTTAGAGTATGTGAAATTGAGTCTCATTGAATTCTTTCCACGGCCATCGGGATAAAATGCAGAACCAATGACATAGGCAACCTTCTTTTCAAGTGCTTTTTTTAGCAATGTCTCCGTATCTATTCTTTTATCAAGCGTCACCCAAAGAAACATACCTCCTTCAGGCTTGGTCCATTCTGTACCATCAGGCATATATTTTTCAAGGGATTCGAGCATCAAATCTCTCTTCTTTCTGTAAAGATCAACTATTTTTGGTACCTGCTGATCTATTACTCCCCGCTTTAAATATTCCATAGCCAAATACTGGGAAAAAACATTTGTACAAAGATCTACACCCTGCTTTAAAAGTGAAATTTTTCTCAGTATTTCATCATTTGCAAATATGTATCCAAGTCTTATGCCTGGAGAAAGAACCTTTGAAAATGTACCCATATAAATCACTCTATTTTCTTTGTCCAAGGATTTTATTGGAGAAACAGGCTCACCTGAAAACCTGATTTCACTGTAGGGATCATCCTCAAATACAATAAGATCATACTTAGAAGCTATGTCAAGAAGCTCTTTTCTTTTAGATAATGACCAAGTTAGTCCAGCAGGATTCTGGAAAGTTGGAATTACATAAATGAATTTCGGTGTTTTACCTTCATTTAGGGCAAATTTGATCTTTTCTTCAAGCATATTCAAATCCATACCATCGTTCTCAAGATCTATGGCAAGCCAAGACGGATCCTGTGCGTTAAAAGCAGCTATTGCACCCACATACGTTGGAGCCTCACTTATAACATAATCTTTTCTGTTAAGGAATACCTTCGATACCATATATAGGCCAGATTGACTGCCATTGAGCATTATTATGTTTTCTTTTCTTGCATTGAAACTGTACTTGGAATTTAGGCGCGTTGAAATGAGTTCTCTTAATTCTTCAACACCCTCTGTTGAACCGTACTGCAGTGCCTTAGCACCGTAATTTTCCAGTATGTAATGAACTATATCCTCAACATCTTTTATAGGGAATGAAAGTGGATTCGGCATTCCACCACCAAAAGATATGACATCAGGTTTTTCAGCATACTTTAATAATTCCCTTACAGCAGATCCCTTTAGACCTTTCGATATTTCTGAAAATTTGGAATTAATATCCATCTAGTTCACCAAGAACCTGCATGGATTCATTGAATATTAATTTTGATATTCATGTTTTATCATAAAGGAAGCATGAAACAAGATGACCGTTTCCCCTGTCAACAAGCTTAGGTTCTACAGTTTCAAAAAGTTTTATTTTTACTTCGTTTCCATTGACTTCCAGTTCCCTTATGCCAAACAGTGCCCTTGTCTTTTCCTTTTCCTTGTTTATTATATCATAAAGAATTTCTCTATTTATTGAACCTGTAAATCGCATCACCATTTCTGTATCATTTATTATCTCAATTTCATTTATTTCTACATTTCCAATTTCAGGGTTCCTTTTATTGTCCAACACAAATCTTAATGGTTGCACAAGCTCATCAGTAGTCCATCCACATTTTTCAAATGCAAACCTACACCTTGTATGGAATGAACAACCCTTTGGCGGGTTTATTGGGCTTGGTACTTCCCCTTCCAGGTGAACCCTCATCCTTTTTGTTTTAGGATCGGGCACTGGCACTGCAGAAAGAAGTGCCTGTGTATATGGATGCATAGGATTGCTAAATATTTCCTTTGTTTCTGCAGCTTCTACTATTTTACCCAAGTACATTACCATGATCCTGTCCGCTATGTGCCTTACAACGAGTATATGGTGTGAAATGAATAACATTGTAAGATTAAACTCCTTTCTAAGATCATCTAGCATATTAAGAACCTGTGCCTGGACTGAAACATCTAGAGCTGATGTTGGTTCATCAAGAACAATGAATTTTGGATTCAATGCAAGAGCCCTTGCAACGGCAACCCTCTGCCTTTGACCGCCTGATAGCTCGTGCGGGAACCTGTTCATAAAATCTATCGGAAGGCTTACCTTTTTTAATAACTCCTCAACCCTAGCATATGCCTTTTTATTGCTCCATCCAAATGACCTTAAAGGTTCTGCAATTATATCCTTTATCAGATACCTAGGATCAAGCGAAGAATATGGATCCTGGAAGACTATTTGCATATATTTCCTCATCTGTTTCATTTTTCTTTTTGACATGTGGAATATTGAATATTCTCTGATCTCCTTTTCACTGAGCTTTTCACCATTTTGAATTTTGCTCACAATTTCAGGCGGAGGATTAAAATATAGAGTTCCACCTGAGGGTTCAATGAGCCTGATCATTAATCTTCCAAGTGTTGTTTTACCACAACCTGATTCGCCTACTAATCCTACTACCTCTCCATCATTTATTACAATATCAACACCATTTACTGCCTTTACCTTCAATTTACTTCTTGATGTAAGGCCAGTTTTTACATCGAAAAACTTTTTCAGATCGTTTCCAATTATTAAAGGTTGATTAGACATTTTGAACACCTCAGTACAACCAGCATGCTACGTAATGATCCTTTTCTATCTCTTTCATTGGTGGTTTTTCCTTGCTGCAAATCTCCATAGCATGTTCACATCTTGGATGGAATCTACAACCGGGTGGAGGATTTATTAAGTTTGGTATAGATCCCGGTATAACATGAAGCTTTTCTTTCATTGTCTTTTCAGTTGGTATAGATCTTAAAAGACCCTGCGTATAGGGATGCTTAGGATTATAAAAAATATCCATTTTATTACCTATTTCAACTATATTTCCCGCGTACATAACCGCTACCCTATCCGCCATATCGGATATTACACCAAGATCATGCGTAATGAAAAGAATTGATGCTGATGTCCTTTCTTTAAGATCTTTCATCAGATCAAGTATTTGCGCCTGGGTGGTGACATCAAGTGCTGTTGTAGGTTCATCAGCAATGAGTAACTTTGGATCGCAAGACAAAGCCATAGCAATCATCACCCTTTGCCTCATTCCACCGCTCAATTCATGGGGATATTCCTTTATTATAGTTTCTGGATCATAAATCCCTACCAATCTTAAAAGTTCTATTGCCCTTCTTTCAGCCTCCTTATTTATAGTCCTCATCAAATAACCATTTATTCCAGGCAATCTATAGATTATTTTATTTCTGCCATTCGAATAATCCTCCAAAAATTTTAATCGGAAAGATGAAAGTCTCTTTTCTTTTGCAAGCTCATCAATGAGTTCATTTTTTTGCAGCAATGTTAAATCCTTTCTGTAAAATATTGAATTCATCTGCATTATTAATGAATAATAAATGGGGTTATCATAATAGCTCTTCAAAACTTCCTTATTTTCAGACATTACGGCATTCTTTATAGCCATAAAATCTTCCTGCTTTACCTTTTGCCTTGCAAGAACCCTTGTTGCCAATTCTTTCTTCTGATGATGAAGTAATGGTTCTGTTAGTTGATATTGAATGGATAAAACAGGATTTATGGCTGTCATAGGTTCCTGAAATATCATTGACATATACTTGCCCCTGAACTGGTTTAAGTATTCCTGCGCCTTTTTGTAAATCCTTCTTCTAGATTTTATTTTTGCCTTTTTACCTTTTTCTTTTATCCATACATCTTTTCCAACAAACTTTGTAAGATCATTCCCATCAAATGTAATCTTTCCTTCTACAATCGTGCCTTCCGTTGGGGAAAGTAATCCCATTATTGAAAGGGATGTAACAGATTTTCCACACCCTGTTTCTCCTACGAGACCTAAAGTTTCACCTTTGTATATTGTAAGATTTACACCATCCAGCGCCTTTACCACACCTTTCCACGTAACAAAATTTGTTTTTAAATTCTCTACGATTACCAAAGGATCCCTTTTTTCATCATTATTTTCAACCAATGCAATCACCTTCTTAACCTGGGATCGAGAGCATCCCTTAATCCATCACCAACAAGATTCATGGCAAGTGCAAACAATAACAGACCAAAGCCTGGGAACACTATTGTCCACCAATCTCCAACAACAGCATATTCATAACCTATTGCTGATAAATAACCCATATCCGGAAGGAATGAATTTGAAGGTGCAAAACCTATGAAATTTAGAGTAGCTAAGGTAAGCACAATGGTTGCAAGATCGAATGAAAATTGAACGAATATTGGTGCTAATGTATTAGGTAATATGTGTTTGAACATTATTTTTGTATTCCCTACCCCTGAAGCCCTTGCAGCTTCAACATATGTTTGTTCTTTAATTGACAGCGCTTGTCCTCTTACAACCCTTGCATATATTGGCCACCAAATAATAATCAACCCAACTGAAAGAATAAGCAATGTTCTGCCCATGAAAAAGCCTATGGCTATGGCCAGAACAAGGTATGGAATACTAAAGAAAATATCCGTAATACGCATAACAATTTCATCTATCCATCCACCAAAGTATGCAGATACAATGCCAATAAGAACTCCTGACACGGATCCCAAAACAACTACAAATACTGAAAAACCTATGTCTATTCTTATTGCTTTTAATATACCAGTGTAAATATCTATACCTGGATAAACTGTGCCGAATGGATGTGCAGGGCTGGGTGGTAAAGGTTCAGGAATCGTAAAATTAGGTGTTAAATAATTTACATTTGTCAACCCTATCAGTGAAGGATCAAATTGATCTATCAGGGCAATAGCAATATAGAAAAGTACAACAACAACACCAAATACAGATGCAGGACTCTGGAATAATATTTTAAGCGTTAAAATGAAACTCTCTATCCTAGGATTCCTCTTTTTCTGTTCTGCCATTATTATTCACCCAACCTTATCCTTGGATCTATCCATGCGTAGAGCAGGTCAACTATGAAATTCGCTGTTACAAGAATTAATCCAAACACAATAGTTGTACCCATTATGCCACCCGAGTCATAGCCTAAAATGGCATCAACAGTCCAAAGACCCATTCCGGGATATGAAAAAAGATCTTCTATAACAACAACACCACCCAACAGACCCGCAAATAATAGACCTAAAATTGTTACAACAGGTATTAATGCATTTTTCCTTGCGTGAACCTTAATAACAACTTTTTCAGGCAAACCTTTTGAACGCGCTGTTTTAACATAATCCTGATTCAATGATTCTACCATACTTGCCCTCATATACCTCATAATCCCCGCTATGGATGTGAAAGCAAGCGTTGCAGCCGGCAAAATTACATGCCTTATTGATGAGAAAAATATTGGAAGATCACCATGCAATAATGCATCTATCATCATTATGTGTGTAGGATCTGAAACACCAATTGAATTTATCCAGGGCACACCAGCCATAAGGGTTGCATCAACCGTACCGCTTAATGGTAATATATTCAATGCAGGGCTAATTGTGGGTGTTGCAAATATTTCACTGAGTATCTGGGCAAGCCAGAAAACTGGAAGGGAAATTCCAACAAACGCTATAAACCTTGAAAATTGGTCAACAAAGCTGTTTTTCCTTACTGCTGATTCTTGACCAGCAGGAATTGCAATAACAACAGCGATTATGAAAGCAATTATTGATAGTTGTATAGTGTTTGGTAAAAACATAGATATTGCTGTTGTTACCGGCCCAGAGTATATTGCAGTTCTTGTATAACCCCAATTTCCCTGTAACAATCCTGCCATATAATAGTAGTACTGAACCCACAATGGATCATTTAAATGAAATTCTTTAATAAGCATAGCCCTTTGTACAGCATATGGCAGGTGAGGATTGATATAACTTGCAATAATCATATTTATTCCACCTGCCCTTGTCAATAGAAATACTATAAGACTCAAACCAATCAGCGTAGGTATCAGTACCAGTACCCTTCTTATGATATATGTGGAGAGCTTCATTAAAACCAGAGCCTCCTTTCTTGGATTAATGACCGATAATATTTAAAAGTTTTTAATTCTGCATGAAAAAAATAAAAAAATAGGATTTAAAAATTTATCCTTTTGTCAGATAGAAGTATAGCGTGTCTCCACCGCCACCTATCATTGCATTTTCTTCGTATTGCACACCGTGCATGTATGGGGCATAATACCAGAAGCCATTCTGTTGCTCAGTGTAAACATAGAGATTCAAATTAACGGCAATTACTTCTGCTTCATCATAGTACATTAATGACTGAGTCATGTTAGTGGTGCTGTCTGCCTTAAGGATCAGGTTTGTCATGTTCTGCCATTCCATTGCTTCCTGTGTCCAGCCAGCTTTCATCAGATTTGTATAATTCCAGCCGTTAGCTGATGCATACGTTCCGCCCTGCAAATACATAGCATTAACATAATCTGATGGGTATGGATAATCGGGTGCCCATCCAAGCAGGTATATTGGCATTGGGTCCATATTTGCAACCATATATCCTATTGATGTCATAAATGGCTGATAAACGGGTACTGCATGAATGTTTGGATCTATTGAGCTTAGATTTGCCGCCCACATTCCTGCTGCAGCATAGTCAACAGGATCACCAGCATATATAACTATCGGGAATGATACAGATTCATTATAAACTCCTGATTCTTCCATGTATTGTTTTGCAAGTGTTAAATTGTAAACTGGAATTGTTGCACCATGCTCCTGTAACCATGTTGTGTTCACATAACCTGGCATGCCCTTAGGTATGATTCCAACATAGTGGAATGCAAAGTCAGCATGGTATATTGCATTTCCGACCAGGTTGTTTATGTAGTTCGTATAATTGAATGATGCTGCGAATGCCGCCCTTACATATGGATTTGTGAAATAATTATATGGTATGCTGTAACTTGATCCATATGCGCTGTGCATCATAGATTCATTTATGTTCCAGTTGAAATTGAAGAAGAAAACGCTCAGTGTTGGGAATGAATATATATCCACTTTGCCCTGGGACTGCAATGCTGCTACCGTCGGATAATCAGTTGTTGGCAATCCTTCCGTTATATCTGATTGCCCGCTTTTCATCATTAATAAAGCTGTCTCAGGATCCTTTACCCACTGTATATATACCTTTTCTGTTGGTGTTGCATTGTATCCAGGATATCCAGGTATTGGTGTGTAATTGGGATTTGGTACTAGCACAATTGATTGCCCAGATAGATATGACTGAATCATATATGGGCCAGAACCCATTGCATTGTACCTTATATAATTGTTATAATTCTGCTCATTGCCCTGTGCCATGTATGCCTGGAATCCTGCTGGAGTGAATGTTATTCCTGCACCATGCTGAACTAGCCAGTTCCAGTCCATGATGCCGCCACCCATAGGATCTGCTATATAATCAAGAAATGCAGGATCTGGCTTTAAAAGATGGAATGTTACACTATTCGTTGCATTATCAAAGGTTATAGCCCTTGTTATGTTCTGATATGTATTAGTTGCAACAAGTGCACCTGTTGAATTGAAGTAATAACCACCATATGGTAATAGATCCTGGGCAAGTATCCATCCAGCCGTACCAGGTGAACCCAACATGAACAGCAATGTTCTTACATAGCTAACATATGCATCCCAAGCTGTAACAGGATCACCATTTGCAAACTTCAGTCCAGACCTTAAATAGAATGTATAGTTCATACCATTTGCAGATATTCCACCATTTGCAAGTGATGGAATTTCCTTTGCAACAACTGGAACAAATTCACCTGCATTAGATCCATTATAGGCTATCATTGTTTCATATACATTATATATTATTTCCGCTCCTACTGTTTCATAATCGATTGCTGGATCGAAAGAATAAGGACCTGATGGAACAACTTCAACGACATTAATTACGCCAGGATTAGGCACTGTACCAGATGCTTTTAATACACCAGCTACCTGGGTTGATGTTGCTACATATACAGTTACAAAAGATGATACTACATGATGCTGTGAGCTCAATACCTGATTGTAATAGCTCGTTGGCAAATACTGTATTCCTGTTACATTATTCGTTACAAGGTCACTCATAAATGATGATTCATTGTACGTTATTATGGTTATATTAACAGGGTAAAATCCACTCTTTGTGTACACATGATTGAACATTGCGTGCAAATATGATCCGGAGCTAGTGTTGTAAAGTGTTGGTGTTATATTTACAGGCGTTCCATCACCATAGTTTATAACATAATATCCTATCGTCCAGTTCGTTGCTGTTGGTGGCTGCAGGTATGATGTATCAAATATTGCACTTGTATTAACGGAAAATATAGGCGCATTTGGATTTGCTGTTGTATTAAATGCTACCGTTGGCTGTGCTATTTCACTTGCTAGTGCTGGGCTCAGCGTTGGCGGTGAAACTGTTATTAACCAGAGATTCTTCAAATTGTTTGAATATCCTGATGGTCCAGTTGCATTTGCAAATACTAAATACTTTCCTGGTTCTGTGTATGTGTGATTAACTATTAACCCCGTCCCGGTTGTGCCATCACCAAAGTTCCATAATACTGTTGTCACATTACCTGTAACAGATGCAACAAACTGAACACTGCTACCAACAGTGGTCAACTGCGTTGATGGCGTTACAGATACAAGTGTAGGTGCTGTAGGTGTAGGTGTAACGGTTGTTGGCTTGTACAAGAGTACTGCGGCTGCTGCTACGATAATCACTATTACTACTATCACTGCCACTATGGCATATAAACTCTTTTTTTCCATAAGATCTACCTCTTATGCCATTTATCCATAGAAAATCAAACTAATAAATGTTTTGGTACATTAATTTCCAGAGCTTGATATTTATTGTTTTTCAATTTTAAATAAGTAATGTAACATATTTTTAAAAGAAATTAAAATTCCATTCTCATCAATCTGAGCACATAGTTTTCTATACCAAGGGATGATAGGTAATCATCAAAAGAAGATACATCATAATACGCTATTTTTTTAAAAAATAATATTTGATCTTCTTTAGAAATATGCCATTCGATGTATATATTTAATTTCTCTAATTTAATTTCTAAAAGGCCTGTAGTTGAATATGGTGACCAGTGATTTATTATGTGAATTGATCCAATATCCTTAAAATATTTGGATACAGTTTTTTCAATATCTATAGGTCCTCTTTTCGTTTTAATTTTAATTAAATAATTACCTTCTGCATTTTTCAATTTTTTAGCAATATTATTTAGTTCCATCAGTACTTTAAAAATTATAACTTGATTATAATCTTTTTGTACAGAAAAAGTTAAAAGGTGTTATTATTTTATTATTTTAAAATGGAATACTTTTCATCCTGCCCTAAGGATTGCTATGATTCCTGTTCCATCATCACCAAAGTTGAAGATGGAATAAAAATATTTGGTAATAAAAAACATCCAATTACATCAGGATTTCTCTGCCTGAAATCAAAACATTTCGTTGAAGCACACCTGTCCGAAAAAAGATTAAAAAAGTCACTGATCAGAATAGGAAATAGAGGAGAGGGCAAATTTAAGGAGGTAGATTTAAACGATGCACTTGATCTGGTTGCTGAAAAAATTAAATTTATTTTAAAGAATTATGGGCCAGATAAAATACTTCCTGTAGAATATGCCGGTAACAGGGGATTAATCTCCTATAATTTTCCGCAAAGATTTTTTAATGCCCTTGGAACATTAAAACTTAACCACTCCGTATGCGATGAGGCTGGAGGTCATGCATTAAACGAAATCATTGGTACTTCCACTGGCATCGATCCAGATAATATTTTTTCTTCGGATCTTATTGTTTACTGGGGTATTAATCCTGCCTGGACAAATATTCATGGTTGGACCATGGCAAAGAAATCTGGAGCCAAAATATACGTTGTTGATCCTTTGATCACCGATTCTGCAAGAGGAGCAGGAAAACATTTGAAAATAAAAATTGATTCGGATATTTATCTTGTTTTAGGCATTTTAAATTATATTTCAAATTTTGGATATAAATTGAATAAATTAAACCAGATAACAGCGAACTTTGAACTTGAAAAAGCATCAAATTTAACGGGTTTAGGTATAGATGAAATTAAAGAATTTGCATCAGACCTGATGAATTCAAAATTTCCAATAATTCACATTGGATACGGTTTCCAGAGGAAAAGTAATGGAGGCCTGACTGTTAAAGCAATAGAATCCCTGCTTATAGCGCTTAGAAAACCTGAAAACTTCATCTATGATGCTAAACATGAAATAGATTTTGATTATCTAAGGAATAAAAATGAAAATAGGGTTCTTGTTAACCAGGCTAACCTTGGTAGGGAATTGGAAAAATTAGATATAAAAATGCTTTTCGTTTATAATACAAATCCGCTAGTATCATTACCTAATCAGAATCTACTTAGAAAAATTTTGGTTGAAAAAGATATATTTATTGTTGTTCATGATCTTTTTTTAACTGATACAGCAATGTTTGCAGATGTAGTAATACCTGCAGCTTCTTTTTTTGAATTTAATGATCTTGTTGATTCATACTATCATGATTATTTAAATTTGAATCAAAAAATATTTGATCCTCCCGGAGATGCTGTTTCAAACCATGATCTTTTTGTAAAATTATCACAGAAACTTGGCTTAAAGAATAATGATCTCTTTGAAAGTGAAATGGGCATAATATCAAGAATCCTAGAAGATTTGAAAGTAAATATTGATGAATTTTATAAAAATGGATTTGCAAAAATTGAAAGAAAAAGAAATAAAATAAAAGTAAACTTGGATAATTTCATTGATGAACTAAAGAATTTTAAACCTGAAAATAAAAATGGTTTCAAATTGCTCAGTTTAACACATATTCAGGGCATATCAAGTCAGCATAATAACCTATATATGTTTGATACATTTGTGAGAATGAATCCGAAGGATGCTGAAAATTTTTCAATTAGGGAAAATGATGAAATAACAATTGAAAATGAGTATGGTTCAATTAAAACAAGTGTAAAAATAGATTATTCTGTTCCTGAAGGTATTTTACTCATTTATAAGGGTTCTTGGCCTTCCATTTATGGCTGGAATGTTAATTTTATTACTACTGACAAAATCCAGGAAAATTATTCTAAAGGTACAGCTTTGAACTCAACGTTTGTTAATATTAAGGTATAGGTCATAAAGATACTTCAAGTGAGCAATACTTTCGCTTAAGGTGAGATATTTCAATGCTTCGTCCAGATCCTTTCCTGTTGAAAAAGTACCATGACCCCTTACTATTGCTACCCTATGATTCGATAATGTTTTTCCAAGCTTTTCAGCAATGTCTTTTGATGCAACAGGATCATCTGAAATAATAACTGGAATATAATCCAAATAGAATCTTCCCTCAGCATCAACAGGATATATCTTTTCATAAAACAGAGATAGCACAATTGCGTATGTCGTATGTGCATGCAGTATTGCATTCGCATCAGTATTCAAATAGATGTTTTTATGGGCATAAACTTCACTCGATGCTATATCATAATTATTCTCATTTTTAAAATCCAGTTCAATAATATCATCCCTTTTCAATGAAAATAACATTTTCCCATGCTTTTTTATGTAAAATTTTTCATTATTCCTGACACTCATGTTTCCGCTATGGGAAGATTCAATCAGCCCTAATTCTCCAATCTTTCTTCCAGTTTCAATCATTTCATCAATAATATCCATAAAATCACCTAATGCTTGAATACTCTAACACCAGTGAAAACCATTGCAATACCAAATTTATTTGCTATTTCAATTATATCCTGATCCCGTTTTGATCCACCAGGTTGAATGATCGCCTTAATACCACCCTTTGCAGCTTCCTCCACATCATCAGGAAATGGGAAAAATGCATCAGATGCAAGAACTGAACCATTTGACCTACCGTTAGATTTCATTATTGCTATTTTTACAGAATCCACCCTGCTCATCTGCCCCGCTCCAATACCTACCGTAGCTGAATCCTTTGCAAGAACAATTGCATTGCTTTTAACATGCTTTACCACTTTCCAGGCAAACATCATATCATTTAATTCCATTTCAGTTGGTTTTCTATTTGTCACAAATTCCAAATTAATTTTTTGATCCCCGAATCTCTGATATAAAAATCCGCCAGCAGCACTCCTTATTTCAAAATTTTCAGCATTTTTTATTATTTTTATAACACGCATGTTCTTTTTGTTTCTTTTGAAATATTCTATTGCATCATTGCTATATCCAGGTGCCACCAAAACCTCATAAAAATTACCCTTTAGCTCTTTCGCAAATTCAAGATTCACAGGTCTATTTGAGCCAACAATGCCACCGTATGATGACAATGGATCAGAATCAAGTGCTTTTCTATATGCATCTATTATTTCCATTTTCTCAGCAACACCGCATGGGTTTGTATGTTTTATTATTGCAACAGCCGGATTATCAAATTCAGAAACAACCTTCCAGGCCGAATCAAGATCAAGAATGTTGTTAAAAGAAATTTCCTTTCCCTGTATGTATTCCCATGTCTTTGAATCTGAATAAAATTTTGCTATATTCTGTGGATTTTCACCATAGCGCAATTCCTCTAATCCCTTCCCATGGAATATTAAATTTTCATACGGTAATTCATTGTATAATTCCCATAATGTTCTATAAATGATAGAATCATACCTGGCAGTGTAATAAAAGGATTTTATTGCTAATTTTCTTCTTAAATCAACTGGTATTTCATTTTTATCCCTTAGATTTTTTAAAACCTTTTCATAATCATCTGGATCAACAACAACGGTAACAGATTCAAAATTCTTTGCCGCAGCCCTTATCAATGATACACCGCCTATATCAATGTTCTCTATAAGCTTATCCTCAACTTTTTCAGTTGTTTCAAATGGATACAAATTAACAACCACAATATCTATTTTCTTAATGTTTAATCTTTCAATTTCATCAATCTGTGTTCTTTTTGCAAGAATACCCCCAAAAATTTTTGGATGGAGGGTCTTTACTCTTCCCGAGAGTATTTCTGGAAAATTTGTAAGCTCTTCAATGCTCCTAACATCTATTCCTTTAGATTTTAGATAATTCATTGTGCCAGATGTTGCATATATTTCAACATTTAAATTCAAAAGTTCTCTAGCAAATGAATCAATATTTCGTCTGTCAGAAACAGATATTAAAGCTCTCATATTTTAAGTAAATGCAATTAGATAAAATAAATTAATCGATACCATGGCATTTTTTAAATCTTCTCTCGATGAGATACAAAAGATTTTTTATACCATCCTTAAATGTTTGCAATTTTTTCTCTCCTTCTCTCAAACCATATTTTATCGGCAGTTCAACAGCCTTGAACTTGGACCATGCCTCTAATTTTAACTCCTCTGAAAAAGCCATACCATTTGAGCATAAATCAAGATTTTCAATGATGCTCGATCTGAATATCCACATCCCACTTTGTGAATCCTTCAATTTTTTGAAATAAAGAGCCAGAAATGCAATATTAAGAACAAAATTCCCAATTTTATGGGCAGTACTCATTGCGTCCTTGGGTAAATTGCTAATCCTATCACAAGAAATAAAATCTATTTTTTCTCTAAGGAGATAATCCACATAATCATTAATTACCTCAGGCGGGTATGTATTATCACCATCAAGGGTCACAACAATTTCACCATTTACATTCTTGAACCCTGTTTTGTATGCCCTTCCATATCCTTTCCTTCTTTCCCTAATTATTTTCGCACCCATTGATTCGGCAATATCAGGTGTTCTATCATTGCTATTGTCAATGAGAATTATTTCATATGGGTATTTGACAGATTTTTTAATTCTCTCTATTACCTTGCCTATTGACTGTTCCTCGTTCATCGTAGGTATCAGAACCGATATGAGGGGTTTTTCCATGATTATCAACGCCATGTAATTTTAGCATATAAATATCCCGATATTGCAAACACCAGTCTTGATATTCCAAAAAAATTCAATTGTTTTTTGGAGAACATGTTTTTCAATGAGTACCTTTTCCATAGGTTTCCATGCTTCTTGCTGAGTTGTTTCCTACCATAACCGTTCCAAAAGGCCTGCTTGAAAAAAGATATTACATCTTCCCTCGTTCTATTATAAACGATTGCATTTTCATTATAATGGAATTTTGCACCCTTATTCAATGCCCTGAAATTCAAGTCAATGTCTTCAGCTGTTATGAAATTTTCATCAAAACCACCAAGACTTTCAAAAAATTCTTTTCTATAGCCAAGATTGCATGATGGAAATGTAACGTCAAAATTTTTGTAATAAAGTTCAACCCTTTCAAAATTTGAGAATTTTTTATTGCCAATTGTAATTGTTTTTCCTGCTACCACGTCGTTGCCCTCGATAAAAGATTTTCTCATTTCACTGATCCAATTTCTGTCAAGAACAGCATCCCCATCTGTAAATAGTATAAAATCAAATTTTGAATTTTTAACTCCAATGTTTCTACCAGCCCCTCTTGTGCATTTTATTTCTATTATTTTTAAATCTATTTTGTCTATAAAATTTTTCAGAATTTCAACTGTGCCATCATCACTTTCAGAATCTACTACAATTACCTCAAATGGTCTTTCCTGTATAAGAATTGATTCCATCAATTCTGAAATATGTTTTTCCTCGTTTTTTACAGTAATAACTAGGCTTATTGGAATTTCATCCATTATGCCTTTCCTCCATTATTTCACCCGGTCCTGGAGGCAATAATTTCATAAGTTCATCAATCGGGTGTTTAAACCTTTCAGATAATTTTTTTGCAAGATCTGTTTTGGAAGATTCGCTGGGTATTATTACAACATAATCATTTGTTTTTGATGATAATGCATCAACAGGACCGGCCATTAATATATTCGTATCCTCATATTTTATGAAGCCCAATGCAATCCTAAGGGGAAGATTCCTCATATAATTTCTCTTCCCCCTTATTATCCATGCCCCTCTTGGCACATATTCACCGCTCTCAGCCATTTTGCTTACCTGTGAAAATGTTACCCAATATGCATCACCTACTGAATATCCAGCATTCCATGCCTTTGAATATGATAATCCGAATATGCCCGCTTCAATCAGAGTTTTCTCTGTTATACCTGTATTTTTTACCACAACGCTCGGTGCTCCATGTATGTCAGCATGGACATAAAAATCCTTTTCTCCCAAGTATTTTTTAACAACTTCTTCATTAGTTTTTGCATCACGCCCTGCGATTACAATGGCATTCTCCGATGATATAAACCACCTGTATTTTTCAAACCAGAACCTTTTTCTTTGAATGATTTCCTTCCTTTTTTCAATCTTTTTTTTCTTTCCTATTACCTTTTGAATACCTTCAATTTTTTTAGCGAGTTTTTTAGAGTTTTCATAATAGTATTGGGCCATTTCAGATGCTTTTTTTGTTATATTAAAAGGAATTTCTAAATCATTTAATTTAATTAATGCTTCTGTACCATTTAAAGAAATGAGTTCAGGGACATTTTCCCTTTTTCTTATTTTTTCTATTATTTCACTGTATTTGTCAATGTGCATGATAATTTCATCACCCATTTTTTTGTACTCTTCCATCAATCTTTTATATTCATCGAGTGTTTTCATCTGTCCTTTTAGTATCCTTTCTTCATCACTTTCCTTTTTATTTTTTCCTATAATTTCTATAATTGCATCATTAATATTATCAAATTCTTTGCAATTTCCTAAATTTATACAACTCAATGAGCCATTGCAAACATACCCCTTACCACTTAAAGAAACAAGAAAATCCTTGATTTTATTGTAAATAATTAAAATCTTTTCTTCCTGAATTTTATTTGCAGGAATGTTCTTTTCCAAGCCAGCTAATGAACAAATATATTCTGCATAATGGCTGAGATTCAGTTTTAAGGCAAGAATTTTTACCAGTTGCTCATTCTCTTTAAGCAAATTTTTTAGGTCATCAAGGGATAATGAAAATGGATTTATAGGTGGCAAAGGTGTTTTGTAAGGTTCACCTTTTTTAATAGATCTTGCTTTTTCCTCTAAAGTTTTTGATTTCCATTCCCTGTACTTTAATGCAAAATCTATTACATTATCTTTTGTAAGAATAACATTACCGCCTCCAAACATTTCAAGAACAATAGATTTTTTGAATGAAAAATCAATCTTTATTATTCTATCGAAATTAAGCTGTTCAATATTTTCAATTCTTAAATTTTCAAGCTCTTCTCTTAGAAATTTAGCAATCTGGGATAGCTCACCTTCTGCAGATCCAAAATAAATCCACCCATCTGGGTCTAGAAAAAGATCCCTGTTCCCCTCTTCCTTTTTATGAAGCTTGATTATTATTTTATTTTCAGTTGTATTAACTTTTTTAACGTATGCTCCTTTTACATAACTTCCATTTAAAAGAAGCCATGAATATATGTCTGGGCTCGTCATGCCTGGCTTCATATTCCTAGCTCCGATACCTTTTCAGGTAAATAAACATCCGTTACATAATTCAGACCATATTTTGCAAGAGCCTGTTGTTCTGCCTTTTTACCAAGCTTTAGCATAAGCTCTATTTCATTCTTCCAGAACTGAGTGTTGAATCTTGGATCTGTAAGTTCAGCATTTAAAGCCTGAATGTCCTTGTCATTGAGTTTGTCCGTGGGCAGATTATAATTCACAATATCGCTTGAAGTAATACCTATGAATTCTGCAGTTGGTGTTGCCAGGTATTCAGAAAGATGCGCCGTTTTTATTGCTCCGTATGCAACACTTGCATATATTCTGAATGACCACGGATCACCATCGGTGAAAACTAGAACAGGTAAATTAAGTTCCTCATTCAATCTTTTTAAAAGCCTCCTAGTGCTTCTAGCTGGTTGACCTTTCAAATGGACAAGGATTGATCTTGCTTTTTCATCATATCCATTTTCTACAAGCCTGTCAAACATACCTCCTGTTTCAATTGCTAGTACAAAGTCCGCATCGTAATCAACAATCTTAAGTTTTTCATTTTCAACATTGTAAGGTATTGCATAACCGGCATCACCAACATCATCCCTGCAATTTATTTTTTGTGGCTTTCCCCTTCTGTTCATTTCTTCAAATGTAATATTGCCTATTACTGTTGCTCCATCCTCCTCTGGCCTGAGCTTAAAATCCTCCCTTAGAAATCTTGTAACTATTTCAAGATCCTCAGCGAGCTTGTTAGATTCATCCTGGGTATGGAATTTGGCAAGATCCCAACCTTCAGAAATATAATAGAGTTCCCTGAGGGTTGAAGATTTATTTTCCTCTACCATTTCTCTTATAAAATCCATCATATACATGGTCCTGAGAAGTGTATATGCTCCATCAATTTTTTTTGCCGTTCTCAATATTTTAGCATCACCATATTTCCATACACCGGATTTAAGATCAAGCTTGATATTATACTTAGTTCTTGCAGGTAATTCCATAGATGGTATTTCACCAGATTCCATCTGTGAGTAAATTCTTTGAACCAATTCTTTCAATGATTCTAATGCCAATTCGTATCTACTCTTCTCCATTTTCTTCTTCCTCCTCTTCCTCTATTATTGATCTTAACGATTCAATGTTCCAGTCCCCAGGCAATGGTTCAGCCCCTACAACATGAACGGGATCTATACCTTCTATGTAATAAACAGACTCACCGTAATCAGTTTTAAGATCGTTAACAACAAATTCAAAATCTATCTGCTTTAATGGTTTTAAATCTTTGATCTCCCAAAATATGTAATCTTTCTTTTCATCATAATCTCCAAAGGGTTTTATTGATCCCCTATCTATTTTACCTTCTGAAATATCACCATATACATTAAAATTTTTAATTTCAGGTGTAAAATTGGATATTGAGACCCTTATCCTAGCATATCCCTTAAACTGTTCAACCTTTTCATCAACCCATACAACATTCATTATTTTTGTAATAATAGGTTCAAGCTTCGGCAAAGGCTTTTGCAATATCATGGAACTCTTTTCAGCAATTCTTGGCAATATTTTTTGGACAAGAAAAAACTTTTCCGTTAGCTTGTTCTTTACTTCTTTTTTAATCAAAAATGTTCTTATTTGCCTGGCTGATTCCTTTAATGCGAGATCGAGCTCATTAATTATTTCGGGTATTTCTGAAATAGCCTCCTTTGCCTCGGATGTATAAGGAACCCTTGTTGAGCCAATGTGAATGAGTATGATCATGGGACCTACAGGTATACCCTGTCCACCCCTTTGCTCAAGACCGTACTTCCTCCAGTCCAGGTTTTCAACTGCCTTGGTCAATGCACAAGATCCTGCCTGATAAAGCAGAGGAACTCTGTTTGCAAACCTTAATATTTTAACAGGTTCGTCCTGCGGTATATTTCCACCATAAACGAGACCTGCTTCAACAACAAAAGGATTACCACCATAAACAGAGGGGTTTCTTGTGACTGGAATAGAATAAAAACTTGGCTTCAACTCACCTAAAACATTTTTCAACCCTTTTTTAATCAAGGTTTCGCCTATTGGAGACAGAGACTCAGGCGAAGGTGGAAGGATTTTTACATTTTTAAAAGAATCCTGAAGAGCCTTAAATTCTTTCAAGCTTAATTTTTTTGGATCTTTGTTTGGATCTATTCCGGCTTTTTTGCATATTTCTATGGAAAGATTTGTACTAATCCTGCTGAATTCAGAACATAAAAATGTTGAAACTTTTTTTGCGTTTGTCTGTGATACCATTTTCATTATTTCCCCTATTTCAACACCTAATGGATGAGGCTTTGTTTCCTTAGGTGGTTCTATTGGTTGATCCCACACACGTTCGTATTTTATTTTTAAACCATCTGGATCATTGAAGATTATTGTAGCATGCGGATTTACAATTGCTGTATTCTGTAAATAATCAATAACGCTCTGTCTCCCTTTAGTGTATTTGCCCTTTAAGCTAATTTCTATTTTCACTCCACTTTTCTTTTTAACAATAATTGGCTCCTCCCTCAACACATTTGCCCTATTTTTCATAGTATCTATTAAAAGTTCAAAACTGTAACCAACATCCTCTGACAAAATTTTTGTTTCAATCTTCACAGGTTTTCCTGTTGTAAGCTGCCCATATAAAACAACAGCCGAAATGCCTATACCCTGTTGCCCTCTTGTTTGTCTAACAGCATGAAATCTGGAACCGTAAAGGAATTGGCCAAAAACCTTTGGAACTTCACGTCTTACAATTCCTGGGCCATTGTCCTCAACAGTTAGCTTATATTCATCCTTTTCTACCCTTTCAATTGTAACATTTATTTCTGGAAGAATTTTTGCATCTTCACAGGCATCAAGTGAATTATCCACGGCTTCCTTTACAGCCATTACAAGGGCCTTTTGAGGAGAATCAAAACCAAGGATCTGCTTGTTTTTTTCAAAAAATTCTGCTATAGAAATTTCCTTCTGCCTTTTAGCCAGATCCTCAGCAATATCCATGAAAAAAAAGAAAAGTTTCTATTATATAAAACAATCGATTATTCGTGGTTAAGTATTTCGCCAAGTGTACTTATCCTTTCAGCAAATGCATTATGTTTATGTATGCTTTCTTCACTTTCAGATCTCACAATAATCGTTGTATCATGCGGGAATCCAGAATATTTTTTTGATATTTCTTTAAGTACATCCCTTACAACATCTTCGACAAATTTCGGGTTTTTATGAGCATTGAAAACAACATCTTCCTCATCCTTCCTTTTTAAAATCTCATAAGTAGGGCTTGACATTGAATTTTCGGCAATTTCTATAAGATCATCTGCTTCTATGGAATATCCTTCGGGAACCTCTATCATTATTGTTGTATTGTTTCTCTGGTTATGTGAGATCACAGGTATCTTTTCCAAAAATTCTGCATATTCCGGGTATTTATCCATTAACACCGATCTTACTGTTTCCATAGCGCATGGACATACGGTAATACCGGTGACCTTTACACCTATCATCTTTCTTATTTTTTCATTATCCATAATTGCCCTTGCAAATAATGTATACCTTTCCTGGCTTTTCTTTCCAGAAGGATTTTCCCTTTCAAGGAAATAATCAGAATGAAGTTCAATTTCAGCATATGTTGCATATGTATGTTTTTTAATAAGCATTCTAACAATATTTTCTGCAAGTTCCTCAATACCTGTGCATGGTCCAGTAGTGCTTTTTTCAACAATTTCCTCGATTATTTCAATATTTCTTGACATATCTGATCCTTTTTTTGTTGCTGGTAGATCAACAAAAAGATTTATTGTTGGTGTTAAAACAACTTTCTTATCTGGCCTTTTTACCGTTACCTGCTTAATTACATTTGTAACACCAACTCTCGTTAACTTATAGTTGGATAATGGCTTCCCTGCCTGTATATCCGGCAATTTATTGTTATCTAGCATAATCTCTCTAAATAGGTTTCTGTATAAAAAAGTATTTAAAACAGATTAACTTAAAGAAAAACTGGTAAAAATGTTTGAAATTCAAATTAAATTGAAAGGAACAGGTATGATGGAAAACGATCCTGATGCAGAATTAATTGATTTTCTTTCGAGCATAGGTTATTTGTCAGAGGTTAAGGATATAAATGAACTTGAAAGCATTAAAAAAAGTGTACCATACAGGCTTTTCAAGGATTGTTTCCTTTTAAGATCTGATAGGTACTGGACACCGGAGGAATTAATGGGTGTTCTTGAAACAACAAGACCAACACTTTACAGGCATCTCAACAGGATAAAGAGCTTAGATATTCTGGAGGAGGAATTGGATGGAAAAGTTAAAAAATACAGGCTTAGGAATGGAAGCCTCTCTTCATCTTGGAATTTTGTTGAAGCAAATGTAAAGATTGCAATGGATCATTACAGGAAAAGGGTTGAAAATATTGAAAAATTGTTAGGGGTGAAGAAATAATGGATTTAACAATTGGTACCATTTGCAAAGTTTATATAATTGGTGATCACGAAAAAATAAGCGTAACACAGGGAAAATTTTCAGGTTTTATTAACCTTGGAGAAGAATCAGCAATGGTAATAGAAACAGAAGAAGTAGAGGGGAAATACAGGATAATACCTGTTAATTCAATAAGTGCAATAGATATAATTGAACTTATAAAGGTTGATGAGAAAAGGGAAGAAATACCATCATATTTCAAATGAGGCGAAGGTTAAAGTGGAATATATTTTTTCAAAAATACCCGTTGTTCTCTCTTCTAAGGAAATTATTGACAAAAGTTTTAGAAAAGCAAAAAGAATTCCATTAGCAAAACATCCCGATAAGGTAGCTATGTTCAGAAACTGGGATATTCAAAAATTAAAATCCATGGAAAAAAGTGCTAAGGATGTTTTAGAAGCTTATACAAAGGGTTTTCCTGATTTAAAAAAGCTTGATGATTTTCACCGTGAACTTGTAGAAGTTCTTGTGGACAGGGATAAGTATAAAATGTCCCTGGGATCCGTGAAATGGTGCAGAGATAGCATAATGAAACTAACTACACAAACAATAAAAAGGTTAGAAAAAACGAGAGAAATGGATGACTTTCTAAAAATGATGAACTCTTATTTTGGAAGGTTTTCATCATTTCTTAAGGCCATAGATAAGGATCTAGATTATTTAAGAAATGCAAGATCAAAGCTTATAAATATACCTGACGTTGATAATGAACTATTTACAATTGTTGTATCGGGTTTTCCCAATGTTGGAAAATCTGAACTTGTAAAGGCAATTTCATCAGCAAAACCCGAAATTGCACCTTATCCATTTACAACTAAGGGAATTCTGATAGGGCATAGAAATATAGGTAATGTTAAAGTGCAAATTATTGATACTCCCGGTCTTCTTGACAGACCTTTCAATGAAAGAAATGAAATGGAAAAACAGGCAATACTTGCAATAAAGCATCTTGCAGATATTATTGTTTTTCTTTTGGATCCAAGCGAGACCTGCGGTTATTCCATTGAAAAACAATTATCGCTTATGGATGAAATAAAAAATACATTTCATTTACCAATGATAGAAGTGGAAAACAAGGTTGACGTGTTTAAATTGAATTCAAATAGGGTGAAGATATCAGCAAAGGAAAGGTTGAACATTGATGAACTCATAAAAGGTATTGAGGGAATAATGGGTGGTTCATATGGAAAATGAGATTAGAAAATTTGCTATTCAAAACGCTGTGGAACATAATGGAAAAGCTGATGAAAAAAGTGTTTTAGGTAAAATTCTTGCATCAAACCCTTCTCTAAAAGGTTCAATAAAAGAATTGATACCATTAATAAAAAATGTAGTAGATGAAATAAATAAAATGGATATTGAGAAACAGAAAAGTGAATTGATGTATATTTTCCCAGAAGCATTGGAGAAGAAAAAAGTGGTTGAGAGGAAAATTCTTCCGGATCTTCCAGATGTGCAAGGAAATGTGGTTATGAGGCTAGCTCCATCACCATCTGGCCCTCTTCACATAGGTCATTCAAGAATGGCAATCTTAAACGATGAATATGTGAAAAGATATGGGGGAAAGCTCATTTTAAGAATTGAAGATACAAATCCACTCAACGTTGAAGATTATGCATATGATATGATAAGGGAAGATATAGAATACCTGAACGTTAAAATTCATGAAACAGTGATTCAAAGTGACAGGTTCGATGTCTATTACAGTTATGCAAAGAAGCTTATTGAGATGGGTAAGGCATACATTACTCTTTGTGATGAAAAGGAGTGGAGAAAACTGAAGGTTGCTAAAATACCCTGCCCTGACAGGGATATTGACACATCTATTCATCTTGAAAGGTGGGAAAACATGCTCTCTGGCATGTATGATGATAGAAAAGCAGTTTATGTTGTTAAGACAGATTTAAATCATCCTAATCCTGCCATACGTGACTGGGCTGCTTTCAGAATAATTAGAAAAGCAAAACACCCAAGAACAGGACAGAAATATATTGTTTACCCTTTGATGAATTTTTCAGTGGCGATTGATGACCATGACCTTGGTCTTACCCATGTTTTAAGGGGGAAAGATCATTTAAACAACACATATAGGCAACTTTATATCTTTGAGTACTTTAACTGGAAAAAGCCCGTTTACATACATTATGGGAAGGTAAGAATTGAAGGCTCAATCCTTAAAACATCACTTATAAAAAAAGGAATAAGGGATGGCACATTCAAAGGCTGGGATGATGTCAGATTGGGAACACTTAGGGCATTAAAGAAGAGGGGTATAGATTCTGAGGCAATAAGGAAATACTGGGTAGATGCCGGCATAAAGGATGTTGATATAGTATTTTCATGGGAGAACCTATATGCTTACAATAGGAGCATTGTTGATGGTAGGACAAAAAGATTTTTCTATGTTTGGAATCCAGTAAAGCTAAATGTTTCGAGCAATGTTGATTTGATCTCGAAGGCTCCTATGCATCCCGGCCATCCAGAGATGGGTTACAGGATTTATAACCTTGGAAAAAATTTCAATTTATTTATTTCTGATACAGATTATTCTTCACTTAAAGAAGGTGAAATTTTAAGGTTGAAAGATTTGGGTAATTTCACTTTTAATGATAAAAAATTAAAATTTGAAAACAATGATCTTTCACTCATTAAAAAAATAAGGATTATTCAATGGGTGCCGGAAAATGCATTAAAATGCACGGTTGAAATGCCAGATGGTAATGTTTCAACAGGTCTTGTTGAACCTGAAATAAAAAGAATTAAAAATGAGCTTGTGCAATTCGAAAGATTTGGTTTTGTGAATGTATTCGTTTCAGAAAATGTGAGCGCATATTTTGCTCATGGTTGATTGAATTCATCTTTAATCTCCTGAAGGATATGATCATTTTCCATAATTTTTTTTATTGCATCAACCGTTGCCATAATTGCAATTTTTAAATTTTCCCCTGCATTATCAGGATTTGCCGCGATCCTGAATTCATCTGAATGGCCAGCAATACCGGGAAATCCTATTTTTACATCAATATGCCCTGTTGGAACAACCTTGCTTACATTTGCTTCATCCGTACTGCCTGATCCTGGGATGTTTGCAGAGTCCAGGTTTTTTGGCACGATACCCATATTTCTCAGGGATTCATCCAGTACTCTATTTATTGTTCTGTTTGATTTATAATCCTCGTAAAGAGGTGTAATTTCTAAAATTTCAATCCTAGTCCCAAATGCACTGGATACATTTGTTAGCAAATTTTTTACCTTATCAAGAAAAATAGACAGAAATTCTCCAGAACTTGACCTAAGATCTATTTCAAGAACTGCCTTATCAGGAACAATATTTGTTGCCACACCTCCCTCCCTGAATATCATGCCTATTACAGCATGCTTATCACTTTTAATCCAGCTCCTTAGATTGTTTATTCCAGTATAAGCGGTAACAGCAGCATCCAGAGCATTGATTCCCTTTTCAGGGGAGTCGGCCATGTGTGCGGCTTTGCCAAAAAATTTTGCTTGAATTGTGATATCTGCCAGGGATTTTGCTCCAACTGACCAGGCATCATCAGGATGCATGCCAATAACAAAGTCTATGTCTTTGAATGCACCTCTCTTTGCCATTATTGCTTTGCTACCGGCATATTCTCCTATACCTTCCTCTGCAGGCGTACCAAAAACAACAATTTTACCTTTCTTTATCTCATCTTTTAAATTTATAGCGGTTCCATAAGCCCATGCAGCGATCAAATTATGCCCGCAAGAATGACCGTTTGGAAGTGCATCATATTCTGCGAGAATTCCGACAGAAGGCTTTCCATCACCCCATTCCGCCCTGAATGCTGTTACCATATCCATGTAAGGAAATTCCACTCTGAAGCCATGTGATTTTAATGAATCAACAAGCAATCCGGATGATCTTTTTTCTTGGCTTCCCAGCTCTGCAAACTCATAAATTTTTTTGGAAATTTCAATTATTTCATTTTCATAAACCAGGTTATGATTTCTGTTAACCATGTTAACATCCACCTTTTGAAGTAATCATCCTCGAGAATTCAGGGATGCTTAAACTTCTTGGGTACAACCCTATACCCCCTATCCCGTCTACGAATGCTTCAGGGATTGCCTTTCTTATCATGTTGTACACCGCATTGAGATCCACATGCATCAGTATTCCATTCTTATATATGAAAATGCCCCTTTTTATTCTTTTTCCCATGTACTCATCATGATGTTCAAAACTTTCATTGTCTAAAAACGAGCACTTGCTTGTATGGCTTTCTTCCTGTATTATTACCTGTACGTCAGCCTCTTCTGCCTTGTATTTGATATGCTGAATCAATGTGCTAAAAGGTATCTGTACGAAGTTCTGGTTGTTGATCCTTCCCATGTTTGCTGAGTGCTTCTTGTGCTGTCTGTGCAGGAAGTTTCTGATAGTTGTTATTCTCGTCCACATCAGAGTGTGCTGAGAATATCTTTAAGAGTTCATCGTATCCCAGAATCTTTCATGGTTCAGGAACTGCTGTCTCAGGACATAATTGGTTTGGTTGACAGGTTCTTTGAAATATGGCATAGCTTTGAGATTGTTTCATTCTCTCCGATGTAAATCTGTTCTGTTCCTTTAACTTTCATAACCTATCTCAATGGAATGGTTTTTCCTTTTTGAGTACATATTCATGGAATAGCAGTCAAGCATAGAATTTATCTCATAAAATATTTCCTCAGAATCAAGTTTTTTGTTTCCAACCTCATATATAACGACTATTTCTGTCCCGAATTTCGAAAACAGGTATTTGAATAGATCGAAACCAACCCTGCTTAGCCTGTCCCTATATGTTATTATTACCTTTTCTACCCTGTAGTTTAGAATTTCCTCAAGCATCTCAAAGAAACCCTTTCTCTTTTCAAAGGATATACCTGATGCAATATATGAGTATATTGCGCTGATGTTATATCCATTCATGAAGCACCACTGCTTTAACTGCTATCTGATTATTTAAATCATCCTTCTGCTTATTTGTTGATACTCTGGTGTAGATTACTGTTTTCCTCTTAACATCCCTATTTAATAATTTATAAACATCCTCATCATTGTAATCGTAGTGCCCATTTGGCATAACTGTAAACCTTATTTTTCCATTTGCTATGTAAACGTGCAGTGTTTTTCTGGAAATACACAGTAAATTCAAAACCTCATTTGCC
>JBMFTB010000001.1:0-9931 GCA_049967255.1 Thermoplasmata archaeon | reverse complement strand
TGTAAACCTTATTTTTCCATTTGCTATGTAAACGTGCAGTGTTTTTCTGGAAATACACAGTAAATTCAAAACCTCATTTGCCTTCATAGTTAATAAAATAATACATTTATTGTATATAAAGTTTTTATAATATATGACTATATTCTATACCATATCTGCCCTTCTGATGTATCCTCAACTCTGATACCATTCTCATTTAATTTTTCCCTTATGTAATCAGATATTTCATAGAATTTTTTTTCTTTTGAAATTTTTCTTACATCAAGGAGAATGCCTATGATGTTATCTACGTTTGAATTATCACGCGGTATAATTTTCAATATTCTGTCAATGTCATCAAAAAATGAAACTGCTTTTTCTTTTTCTTCTTTTGAAAATGATTCATAATTTTTGTTCAAGAATGATACAAAAGATTGAATTACAGAAATTGCAAGTGGTGTGTTCATGTCATCGTCCATTGCACTTTCAAAATCTGTTCTGAATTTTTCAATATCTTTTATATATTTGCTTGTAGAATTTTTTCCTTTAATTTCTGTTAGTTTTCTGTATGCTATAACTATTTTTTCCCAGCTTTGCCTGGAAAGATCTAATGATTCGGTAGAATAATCTATGGGTGATCTGTAGTGGGATGATAATAAAAAGAACCTAAGAAGTTCTGGCTTAATATCCTTTAAAATTTCCCTTATGTTTATGACATTTCCTACGGATTTTCCCATTCTTTCCTGCTTAATAGTTAAAAGACCTGTGTGAAGCCAGTAATTAACCATGGGCTTTTTTCCACTCACACTTTCCATTTGTGCAATCTCGCATTCATGATGGGGAAAAATTAAATCTGAACCACCTCCATGAATATCGTACTGAGGCCCGAAATGAAATTCCGTAATTGCTGTATCCTCAATATGCCAGCCAGGTCTACCTTCTCCCCATGGTGAATCCCAGTATGGTTCTCCAGGCTTTTTCTTTTTCCATAACACAAAATCTGCAGGATTTTTTTTCTTCTCATTTATTTCTATTCTAGCGCCGGCTTTTATAGTTTCAAGGGATTGATGCGAAAGTTTTCCATATTCTGGAAATTTTGAAATATCGAAATAGATTCCATCCTCTGTTTCATATGCATATCCTTTATCAATCAAACGTTTAACCTGATCTATAATTTCTTTTATGTAAAATGTAGCTGGTGCATAAAAGTTTACACCATTTACCCTCAGCCTCAACATATCCTCTATATATGCCCTATAATAAAATCTTGAAATCTCAGATGCAACAGTACCAGATTCATTTGCTCTCTTAATTATTTTATCATCTATGTCTGTAATATTTTGCAAATAAAATACCACATACCCCTTATACCTCAAATATTCTGATAGTGTATCAAAAAATATGTACGTTCTAGCATGACCGATATGGGAATAATCATAAACAGTAGGGCCACAAACGAATAAATTTATCCTTTTTCCATTTATAGGTGTAAGATCTTTCTTTTCTTTTGTCATTGTATCATAAAGTTTCATATCGAATTGGTAAAATGTATTGGTATATAAAATATTTAAGTCATTGTTATCCATTTTTAATAAATAAGAAAAATAGATATGGCTCATTATTTATATGTAACAATTGCATGCTCGACCTTGTTGCTGATCTAATTAAAGCAGGAAATATAAAAGCGCCGGGTTGATTAAAAGATAAGAAAAAGACTTTAGCTAGGAGTAATTGAAATATGAAATTCATTGTTGATAATATGTTAGGAAAGCTCGCCAGGTATCTCAGGTTTCTTGGTTATGATACGTATTATTCTAATAGTACAATCAAAGATGATGAAATTATAGAAATTGCATCCAGGGAGAAAAGAATATTAATTACCAGGGATAAAGAACTTGCTTCTAGATACAAAAATTCTTTTCTTTTAAGAACTACAGATAGCAAGGAACAGCTGAAGGAGGTTATAAAAAAATTTAATTTGGACAATAACAAAATTCTTACAAGGTGCAGCGTTTGCAACGTTGAACTTATAAAAATAAATAAAGAACAGGCAAAGGGAAAAGTACCTGAAAAAGTATATGAAAATTTTAATGAATTTTATATTTGCCCATCCTGTGGTAGATATTACTGGTTAGGAACGCATGCAATGAATATAGAAAATATGATAAAAATGGTGGAAAAAGATGAAAATTGAAGAAATTGATGAAAAATTGAAAAGGGTTTTGCTGAAAATTACTAACATGGATGATCTCTGGTTTTTGAACAACTTCCTTGAAAAGGGAGATATTGTTTTTGGAACAATATTTAGGAAAGAGGATGAACGTGCAGATTCTGTTCGCTCAAAAAAGACTGAAAGAATAAGAATAAGGGTAGGTATAGAGATTGATTACTCCGAATTTCAGGAATTCTCGAGCAGGTTAAGAATCCATGGTATTATAAGAATAGGCCCTGAAGATTACATTGGCTTTCATCAGAGCATAAATATCGAACCGGGGATGGAACTTGAAATAATAAAAAATGAATGGAAAAAATTTTATATAGATGAATTAAAAAAAGCTGAGGAATCTGGTCAGAATGCTCTTTTCGTTTCAATAGATGATGAAGGTGCAACCGTGGCAATCTTAAGAGATTATGCAATCCAAATTCTAGCTGAAATAGGATTGAAAAAGCATTCAAAGGATAGTGATGAAAAAGAAGGGACAATAAGCTATGAAGAACTAATTTCAAAAATTAAACAATACTGGTCAGAAAAAATGGCTGTTATTATTGTAGGACCTGGATTCTTTAAAGATGTTTTTTATAATAAAATACCTGATGCTGAAGAATTCAAGAAGAATATGGTTTTAATAAATACATCCTACGCGGGGGAAAAGGGCATTTATGAAGCACTAAGATCAGGCTTGCTAGAACAAATGCTAAGGGAGCATAGACTTAAAGTTGAAGTTGAACTTGTGAATAAACTTCTTGACGAGATAGGGAAAGAGGGAAAATATGCATACGGTTTTAATGATGTGGAAAAGGCAATTGAATTTGGTGCTGTTGGCATGCTTCTTGTTACAGATTCGAAAATGAGGGATGATAGAATTCTTAAATTAATGAAAATGGCTGAGGAACAAAAGGCACAAATACATATAATAAGCTCTAGGCATGAATATGGAAGAATACTTGAGAACTTAGGTGGAATAGGTGCTATTCTAAGATTTCCTTTGCCTAACCGTCCTTGACACCTTCAGAATTTATAACGATCACTACCTCACCCTCTGGATATGCGGGTGAATCTATTAGTCTTGCAATTCTCTTATCACCTTTTGATTTTCTGAGTGATATCCTGAATGTTGCGGTATGACCAACTATATTTCCACCTATAGGCTGGTTAGGGTCTCCAAAGAAAACATCTGGCCTGGATGAAACTTGGTTTGTTACAGCAACAACGGCATTGTAAATGTCTGCAAATCTCAATAAATCGTGCATGTGCCTGTTGAGCATCTGCTGCCTTTCAGCAAGAGCACCTCTGCCCGAATACTCAACCCTGAAATGTGCAGTTAAGGAATCAACAGCTATCAACCTTATGGGAAATTCTTTTGCAGTTTCAAAGGCCTTTTCAACAAGAAGCATCTGATGGCTTGAATTGTAAGCCCTTGCAACATGAATTTTTTTAAGTACCTCCTGTGGATCAAGGTCAATAGCTCTGGCCATCTGTACAATCCTTTCAGGCCTGAATGTATTTTCTGTATCGATTAACAATGCCTCACCGTTGAGACCTTTCTTATCTTCGGGTAATGTGACATTTACCATTAGCTGATGTATTATTTGTGTTTTTCCAGAACCAAATGGGCCAAAAAATTCAGTTATTGCCTGTGTTTCTAATCCACCACCAAGGAGGTTGTCAAATGCGGATGAACCTGTGGTGAGCTTTGAAATGTGCTGTCTTCTTTCAAGCACAACATCCCCAGTCACAAAATTACCCACATCAGCAAATTTTCTCGCACCCTCAACGATCTTTTTTGCCTGTGCTTCACTTATTTCTGCTGCTACTGCAATATCTGCCGGAGGGGTCACTGCAATAGTGATAAGGTCTGTAAAACCTGCCTCTCTCAATTTTTCTGCTATTGCCGGACCCACTCCGGGAATATCTTCCAAACTATCTACTTTTTTATCTTTTGCCAATTTCAAACACCATCATATTCCTTTTGAGTACATATATTCAATCAGGTCAACAACCCTGCATGCATACCCGTACTCATTGTCATACCATGCTATCACTTTTATTAAATTTTCTCCTTGCACCTGGGTCAATTCTGCATCTACAACACTGGAGAATGTTGTACCCTTAAAATCGATTGAAACAAGTGGCTCATATGAAATTCCAAGAATACCTTTCATCCTTCCACTGGCATATTTTTCAAATGCTTTGTTAATATCTTCCTTGGTTGTAGGCTTTTTAACCAGAGCAACAAAATCAACAACACTTACTGTTGATGTTGGAACCCTCATGGAAAGGGCTTCAAATTTACCCTTCATTTCAGGTATTACAACTGCAACGGATTTTGCAGCCCCCGTCGAGGTGGGTATTATTGACTGTCCCGCAGCTCTTGCCCTCCTTAAATCTTTATGTGGGGCATCCTGCAACCTCTGGTCCATGGTAACTGAATGTACAGTATTCATGAACGATTTTTCAATGCCAAACTCATCATTTATTACTTTGACAATAGGAGTGATGCAGTTCGTTGTACAGGACCCATTAGAAATTATTTTGTGCTTAACAGGATCATATTTTTCTTCATTCACACCAAGGACAACAGTAAAATCCTCATTCTTGGCAGGAGCCGAAATTATTACCTTTTTCGCACCTGCATTTATATGGGCAACGGCCTTAAGACCATCCGTGAAAACGCCAGTTGATTCAACCACAATATCTACGCCCAGATCCTTCCATGGCAATTTTGAAGGGTCCTTTTCACTGAAAGTTTTTATTTTCTTTCCATTTATTTCAATGTAATTTTCTCCAGACTTTACTTCAGCATCAAGGATACCATAATTGCTATCATACTTCAAAAGATGGGCAAGCGTTTTTGCATCCACAAGATCATTTATTGCAACAAGATCAATGTTCTCATTCTTAAGAGCAATCCTAAATGTCAACCTTCCTATCCTTCCAAAACCATTAATTGCCACCCTAACAGCCATTTTTGCACCTTCCCTAAAAAGGTATATTGCAGGAGATTATAAAATTTTTATCAATAAATTTTATTTTAATGAATTTTATCCTTTAAATTCAGAATCATAGTTTTAATACAATTTTTCACTGTATCCATATTTCCCCCTCAAAGGCACAAATGCTACAGAACCTTCATCTATCTTTTCAATACCATTTAATCTCTTTTTAATTAAATACAACTCTTGAAAATAAGTACCACCTATGGGTATTAACATTATACCATCTACCTTTAACTGTTCAATCAAAGGAGGAGGTATATCAGGAGCACCACACGTAACAATAATTCTATCGTATGGTGAATATTCTGGCAAGCCTAAAGAACCATCTCCTTCAAATGTGTTAATATTTTTAGAATGGGGACAATTCTTAATGTTTCCCTTTGCAATAAGGTATAATGACCTTTGCCTTTCAACCGTATATACAGTTCCAGGGTATGCAATATATTCCATAAGGCAGGCATTATACCCTGATCCTGAACCTATTTCTAGAATGTTCATTCCTTCCTCAATGCTTGCAAGTTCAAGCATTATGGCCACCATATGTGGTGCAGATATTGTCTGGCCTTCACCTATGGGCAGGGGCTCATCAACATATGCTTCGTTTCTGTAAGCGTAAGGCACAAAATCCTTTCTGTCTATTGCTAGAAATGCCTCCTCTACCTTTTTGCTTTTAATAAATCCTTCCCTCTTCAGGTATTTGACAAGATCCTCATTGGATCTCATCTTCACACCTCCATAGAACATAAATGAAAATGGAATGAAAAGATAATTTTTTTTCATTTATTTTCCTGAAACAGTACTGCCGAAATTTTTTCTTTAGATATTCAATATCATTAAATGAACTGAATATAATGAATATTCTACCATTTTTTTCAATATGTTCATATGCTTGAGAAAGAAAATTTTGAATGACCTCCTGACCATTTTTTCCACCAAAAATTGTTCTATCTTCATTAACATTTCCTGGCAGATATGGTGGATTAAATATAATTGTATCATACTTTCCATCCACATTCTTAAAAAGATCTGAAACAACAGTTTTAATGTTCTTTCTTTTGCTTTTTATTTTATTTATAGCCTCTGGATCAATATCTACAGCGGTAACATCAAAGCCTTTTTCAGCTAAAGCTAAAGAAATATATCCGGAGCCAGCACCCATCTCAAGTATTTTTCCTATAGGAATCAGGTTATCCAGAATAAAGAACGTGTCTTCTTCAGGTTCATATATCACAAACTTTAAATATGATCCAATGTTATTTATAGTTTGTGATGCCATATGTACATCAGGTATCATGGCCATGCATGTTTTGAAATCGGGGATAGTAAAAAGATTGTTTTTGATCCTCATGATGGTGCAAGCATCGGACTTCCTAGGCCAGATGCATCTGCAGATGTTGTTTTTATAACGCACGAACACTTTGACCACAATGCCGTACAGGTGGTTAAGGGTAGTTTTTCTATAATCAGGGAACAAAAATCAGGAGTTGAAAAGGGAATTAGATATGAATCAATTAAACAGTACCATGATGATGCAAGGGGAAGTAAAAGAGGAGATATGAGAGTTTATAAGGTCTATCTAGATAATGTTTCATTCACACATGTGGGTGATCTTGGTCATATTCCTGACAATAATGGTTTAAACTTTCTCAAGGGTTCAGATTTTCTGTTCTTGCCTGTTGGTTCCGTTTATACAATAAACGGTGACCAGGCAGCAGAAATAGTTAAATCTGTGAAACCAAGGGTTGCGGTTCCGATGCATTTTTACATTCCTAGAAGTGATCTCAAACTTGAAAAAGTGGATAGATTCCTAAAAAATTTCGATTCCTCAATTATTAAAAATGTTGGAAAGGTGAAAGAATTTAAAAAGGAGGATTTACCAAAAGAAACAGAGATTTGGGTATTTTCTCATTAAATGCCAAGAGCCTCTTCTATTTCAAGAACCTCCACTGCAGTACTGTTATCTCCTATATATGCGCCTTTTGAATTTGCGATCATAGATGCACCAATGTAAAGAGAACCGAAATTTGCTGTAACAAGGTATACGGGAAGTTTAAAAATTTTTTTGAGATTTTCTATTTCATCATTACTTACCTGAGGGTTAACAAGAAGTGCCTTTTTTGTTATTATTGCTGCGGATCCGACTGTTGATATGCCACCAATTTCAGATTTAATTGTCTCTACATCAAGAACTTCACCTATGAGCTTCACTGTCTCGTTGTCAAATCCTGGATGAACAAAAGCAGCTTTCTCTCCCGCAAGTATATCATTTCCAACTGCATTTATTTTATCATTTACAAAGAGAATGTTATATTCATTTTTTAAAAATTTTACATCATCAATATCTGCAAAATCAGTAATAACAGCCCCATGTGAATTAATAACCATAAGACTGCCAATCAATGGTGATCCTCCAAGTGTTGTTTTGTGTATATTTACATCCAGCGATCTCTTTATTGCCGCCTCCTCTTCCTTTGATATATCATCTGGAACTATTGCTATTTCTTCGTTGGCAGCTGCGAATACGCCAATGTATGGGCTGTTGTGTATTTTTCCCTTTAAAAGCATTTTTACCTTCTATGGATTATAGACTTCCACCGAATTTTCCTCTGGGAATTTTACTACTTTTACTGAAACTTTTGACTGTGGCTTTTCTATTCCCCTTTTCCATATGTGCTCGTTCAGCTTTGGGTCTATCCATACATTTTCAACAGGAACCTTAAACTGCCTCGATATATGCAACTCTATAAGTCTCAAGGCAGCATTTGCCCTTCTTCTTCTAGAAATAAGTTTTAACCTTCTCATTGGAATGTTTACAATCGTTTCATTATCTGCCATTTATATCACCTATACCTTCAAATGAGACCTTCTCCAGTTCCGCCTATGCGGATGATTTGTGAACTTCCTGTCCGTTCTCATCATCACCCATGCCGGAACCCTTCTATTTGATTTTACTTTCTTCAATAGCCTTAATTTCCTAGCAACATGTTTATTCCTTGCCATTTTTATCTCCTCTCAATCTTAATTTCATGCCTACTTTGGTTGAGTCTTGCAAGAAGAGACTTTAGCTCATCATCCGAAATTACCCTGTTGAGCCTTCCAGTCTGTGCAAGGTATATGATCTGGTTTTCCACCGCCTCGGCAAGCTCGGGTTTTACAAGTTTCACATTTGTGAGCCTTATCCTTGCTTCGGATGAAAGATATTTTCTCAGTATCTTAGCCTTCTCTTCCTGATACTCCCTTTCCTTCTCTTCTTCCTGCTCTGACATTGACTGCTGAGCAAGGAGTTGAGCCATCTTCCTTTTTCGAATTTCTTCCAGCTCCTTATCCTCCTCAGCCATAAAATACCACCTCAACTCTTATTTTTAGAAATTATTTCATCGGATAATTTATCCAGATATGATCTGCCTTTGGGCGTTACTACCCTTCCCTTTTTATTATGTTCAACATATCCAAGCTGCTCAAGCTGCTGCAGGCATTTTCTAACTATTGACCTGCTCCCTTTCCTTGCATGGTAGGGTTTTGTGCCCATATCCGTCTTTCCACCATATTCAGCAGAAAGCCTTATTATTCCAATCGGGCCCAAAATATAGATCTTTCTGAATACGCTTGCTAGTCTTAAATACCACCAATCCTCTTGAAATGGTGCTTTCTCCCTATGCGTTCCAGTTTTTACCCATTTAGCCCATTCAGGAACATTAACATTTTCTTTCTTCAGCCTCTCTGCTAATTCATGCAGGAGTACGTCCGGATCAATATCGTAAACTGTAGTCATATTTATCAACCTAAATATTTTGTATTACTTAGAACTCAATACACATCATATATATGATTGTTTCGCAATTTTTCTTTTATTTTTCTATGGATATAAAAATTACAATATTCATTGACTACACATCGTTCACAACGATTTTTTAAACAATTTTTTCCTATGGCAAAGAGAAAATTTTCAACATATCCATAATCAATGCCAATTCTTTTTGAATATTCAAGAGGATCAATGCCAATATTTTTTGAGGATAATAAAACCCTTTTGTCTGGCATTGGCTCAAAATTATATTTTCCAATAAGTTCTCTTAAAAAAATACCTACTGTTACGTTCCCAACACCCTTACCAAGATCTCTCAGATTTTTCAATAACTCAGCACTATTTTTTGAATCATTGAGAATTTTTTTAAAATTACCTTTTTTTAAAATTGCAATCGATATGTCGATGAGTTTTGTAGCTGTCTTAAAATCATATCTGGTATAACCACCCGCATCTAGAATTTCTACAAGTTTGTCCCATTTAGCATTTACAATAGCTTCAGGTGATGTTATGCCGTATTTTAAAAAGAGGTCAAATGTTCTTATTGCTATTTTTTCCATAATTCTACCACTTAAAAGCATTGATAGTAAAAACCAGGGAAATGGATCTTCAAGAACATTTATACCATATATCTTTGTATACATATAAGAATTTTTCAAGATTAAATCCCTAGGTAACATAATTTTTTCATAATTTTAACATTAATAAACTTAATGGACCGGTCGGGATTTGATTAATATTTTAAGCGGATACTTAAAACCACAGATTTTTAAAATCTTACCTTCTTAACAGGTTAGGATCCTGACATTTACATTTATTCACCTCGTCAAACGCGAAACAGTCACATTGCGTTTTTTACCAAGTAGGCAATGAGGCATGAAAATGCAAAGATCGTGACCTTTGCAATACCCACAAACCTGTTTCTTGCAA